>VGEO01000004.1 GCA_016869275.1 Alphaproteobacteria bacterium
CGCCGCGCTTCGGCCGCCGCGAACGCGCCGGGAACCGAGATCAGCGCGAGGTTGGCGCCGGCGAGCGTCGCGAGCGCGCCATCCAGGGTACGCGGCCGGTACGTGGCGCCGGCCGGGCGGGCGGCCCGGCGTTCGAGGTGAACGCGGGCCGCGGCAAGCGCGGCGGCCGCAGCGTCCGCGTCGCGAGCGCACACCGCGATCACGAGGTCGTTGGGGCCGGCGTCGACGCCGCCTGCGATCAAGCCGGCGGCGGCGAGGATGGCAAGATTGGCGGGCGTCCCTATCATGAGCGCGGCTTCCTCGACCCCGGGAACGTCGGACTTGAGCGCGGCCGCGATCTGCATCAGCCGCACCGAATCGAGATAGAGGCCGCGCCGGATTTCGTTCTTGGCGACCGCGCTCATGCGACGCCGAGGGTCGCGGCGAATGCGACCAAAGCCTGCTTGAAACAGTCGAGCGGTGCGCGCACGACCCCGGCGCCGACCTGGCCGATGCCGGGTTTCTTGTGCGCAATCCCGGTGTTGATGACCGGCGCGATCCCCGTCGACACGACCTTGCGGACGTCGATCGCGGTCGGCACGCCAGCAAAGTCGAGGCTGGGCATCGTCCACGCCGCGCTCCGCGCCAGCGTGATGTCGTACATGGTGCGTGTCCAATCGAGCGCATCAGCGGCGCCGCCGGCGCCGACGAAGCCTGCGACGGCTGGTGCCGCCGCCATCGCAAAGCCGCCCAAGCCCACGGTCTCGACGATCGTCGAATCGCCCATGTCGGGATTGGCATCGGCTTCGCTGAAGCCCGGGAAGTACATACCCTTCGGCATCTCGACCGGCGCGACGAACCAGCGATCGCCGGTGGCGCTGACGCGGACGCCGAAATCGGTGCCGTTCCGTGCCATCGCCGTCACGACCGAGGAACCGGGGATGTCGCGCACCGGATCCATGATGGCTTTACCCATCGCCATCGCGATGTTGAGGAAGAATTGGTCGTTGGCGCCGATGAAAGCGAGCGCCGCAGCGAGCTTGTCGGTCGAGCCGGCCGCTTGCGCGAGGGCGGGCGCGAGTTCGCGCACGGTAAGCGAGGTGCAAGCGACGTTGCGCTGGTGCATCTCGTCGCCCATCGCGAGGCCGCGCGCGATCACGCCTTTGAGCGCGAGTCCGCCCCTGGCGCGAAGCCCTACCGCCAACACCGACGCCAGTTCGTCGCGGAGCCACGCGAGGCGTGCCAGTACCTCGGCGTCGTTGCCGCCGAAGCGCATGACCTTGCCCAATCCTTCGTTGATCGTGCAGAACGCGCGGTTGCCGAAGGCGCGATTCTCGACCACCAGCACCGGCATGCTCCGCGTCGTGATTCCGGTCATCGGCCCGACCGCGCCGTGGTGATGGTTGGGCGCAAATGCGACGGCGCCCGATCCGGCCAGTCGCTCGGCCGCCGCGAGATCGGTCGCCCAGCCTTCGAACACAAGCGCCCCGGCGATCGCGCCCCGCATCGGCCCGCACATGCGCGCCCACTCGATCGGCGGACCGGCGTGGAGCAGCACGCGGTCGCCCAACGCCGGAATGACCTCGCCGGCCGGCCGGACATCGATCAGCACCGGTTCGGCCGCCGCGATTCGGCGAACCGCCTCGCGGTTGGCATCCTCGATCAGTTGCACGGTTAGCTTCCGAGCTTGGCGAGCAAGGCCGCGAGCTTGGTATCGCCCGCAGCCGGCGGCGCCCACTCGACATGAACGACGGCGGCGCCGTTGCCGGCGAGGTCGGTCGCAAACTGCTCGAGGCCGATATTCACGACCCGGACCGGCCCGGCGAGCAGCCGGTCGAGCGGCGCGGCCGAAGCCGGAGGAGGCAGGGGATCGCGGGTGGGGTCGGACATGGGTCGTCGGATCGGGCCGGCGACCTTAGCGCGGCCGCGCAAAAAAACGAAGCCGCGCGGCGAATGCCACCGCAAGCCTCGGCACCTCATACCAGACAGCACACGATGCTTCGGCGTCGACGCTCGTGAACGCAGCGAACCCGACCGGGCCGACCAAGGCGAGGGAACGCGTCGCGATCCAAAACCGGCGCAGGTCGCGGGCGGGCGCGGCGACATCGATCGCCGGCGGACGGTCGGGAATTGTCGGAGGCGGCGCCATGGCTCAGACTAGCGCCGGCCTCGCCCACCGAACGACCGTTTTCGTAATGCCCACAATCGGTAACGCCGCCATGGCTTCATCCCAATCGCGCGACG
The DNA here is from genome assembly GCA_016869275.1 of Alphaproteobacteria bacterium. Classification (GTDB taxonomy): domain Bacteria; phylum Pseudomonadota; class Alphaproteobacteria; order SHVV01; family SHVV01; genus SHVV01. The sequence goes on from VGEO01000004.1 coordinate 2,224, forward strand.
GTGGCTCGTTCGACTATGTGATCATCGGCGGCGGCACTTCCGGGTCCCTGCTCGCCAACCGCCTGTCGGCCGATCCGCGCCGGCGTGTCCTGTTGCTCGAGGCCGGCGGCGACGATGACTGGCTCTGGTTTCACATCCCGATCGGTTATCTGTTCGCGATCGGCAACCCGCGCGCCGACTGGTGTTTCAAGACCGAACCGGTCCCCGGTCTCGACAACCGCTCGATCGGCTACGCCCGCGGCAAGGTGCTGGGCGGCTGCACCGCGATCAATGCCATGATCTACATGCGCGGCCAAGCCGAGGACTACGATACTTGGCGCCAATCGGGCCTGACCGGGTGGGGCTGGAGCGACGTTCTCCCCTACTTCAAGCGCCACCAGGATCACTTCGCCGGCGCGTCCGAGATGCACGGCGCCGGCGGCGAATGGCGGGTCGAAAAGGCCCGCGTCAGATGGGCGCTGATGGACGCGGTCGAGGCTGCCGGGATCGAGCTCGGTATCCCGCCGGTCGCCGACTTCAACGGCGGCAGCAACGAAGGCTCGGGCTATTTCCAGGTCAACCAGCGGCGCGGCCGGCGCTGGTCGGCCGCGACCGGGTTCCTGAAGCCGGTGTTGACCCGACCAAACCTGGCGCTCAGGACTGGCGTTCATGTCGAAAAAGTCGCCCTCGACGGCCGCCGTGCGAGCGGCGTGATCTACCGCCGCGACGGCGAGCGCTTCCTCGCCACCGCGCAAGCCGAGGTCATCCTCGCGGCGGGCGCGATCGGATCGCCGCAGATTCTCCAGCTTTCCGGGATCGGACCGCCCGACCTGCTCCGGGCACATGGCATCGCCGTCGTGCACGCACTGGACGGGGTCGGCGAAAATCTACACGACCATTTGCAGCTTCGCCTGATTTACAAGGTGAGCGGCGTCCCTACCGTCAACGCGATGCAAAAGTCGCTGTGGCAGAAGGCGCGGATGGGGCTCGAATACGCGCTGTTTCGGCGCGGGGCGTTGACGATGGCGCCTTCGACCTATGGCCTCTTCACGCGCTCGGCGCGTCAGCACGCAACGCCTAACGTCGAGTTCCACATCCAGCCGCTTTCGCTCGACAAGTTCGGCGATCCGCTCCACGACTTTCCGGCCTTCACCGCCAGCATCTGCAACTTGCGCCCGACCTCGCGCGGGTATGTCCGGATCAAGAGCCCGGACTCGATGGCAGCGCCGGCGATCCAGCCTAACTATCTGAGTACCGAGGCCGATCGCCAAGTCGCGGTCGACTCGATCCGCCTGACCCGCCGGCTCGCGGCGACGCGGGCGCTCGCGAAATACCGGCCCGAGGAGTTTCTGCCCGGGCCGTCAGTCCAGTCCGAAGCCGAGCTGCGCCAAGCTGCCGGACGGATCGGCTCCACCATCTTTCACCCGGTCTCGACCGCCAAGATGGGGATCGATTCCGACCCGCTCGCGGTACTGGATGGACGGCTTCGGGTCCGCGGTATCGACGGCCTGCGCGTGATCGACGCGGCGGCGATGCCACGGATCACCTCCGGCAACACCGCTTCGCCGACGTTGATGATCGCCGAGAAGGGCGCGGCGATGGTCGTCGAGGACGCTCGCCGCTGACGGCCACGTCAGATCGGCTGGAACTCGCCGTCGGCGCCCAGGCTAAAGAGATCGCCGGTCTCGATCTCGAAGTACCAGCCATGGAGCGTGAGCGCACCGGCGGCGACCCGTTCGCGGACCCAGGGGAAGCTCGAGAGATTGGTGACCGAGGAGCGGATGCCTTCTTGCTCGCACAAGCGCTGCAGGTCGCCGCGCCCGGCCTCGACCAACGCCAAGGCGCGGGTACGGGCGGCGCGGATCGTCGCCATCCAGGTCGAGATGAAGTCATCGTCCGTCTCGCGCGGATCCGCGAGCAGGGCCGCAATGCCGCCGCAGCCGGCGTGCCCCAAGACGATGACGTGAGCGACGTTCAGCAGACGGACCGCGAACTCGAGCGCGGCGCTGGTGCCGTGAAAGCCGCCGTCGGGTGTGAACGGCGGCACCAGGTTGGCGACGTTACGGACGACGATGATCTCGCCGAGTTCGGCGTCGAGCATCATCTGGGGATCGATCCGCGAATCGACGCAGGCGATTACCATCGCCCGCGGCGCCTGCCCTTGCTGCGCCAGTGTCCGATAGGTGTGGCGATGCGCGCGATAATAAGTCGAGCGGAATTTGCGAAATCCCTCGAGAAGTTTCTCCATGCGGACGGTCGCGATCGGCTAGTGGGGGATGGCGGCGGTGAAGCGCAGTTCGTCGGGCGAAACGGTCTCGATCGTGAGGCGGGCGGCCAAGCGCTCGTCGATTCGGGCGGTATAGAAGGGCTGGACCGAGCGTGCGTCAACTGCCGCGATAGTGAGTTCGCCCGCCAGGGCCTGGCGGGTGGTCTCGCTCAACTGCGCGCGCTCACCTTTGGCGGTGAGTTCCATGACGAAATTACCACCCGGGCGCTGGCTGAACCCGATCGTGACGGTACCGCCGCGCGGGATCGACTCGGCCGCCAGCAGCACGAGGTTCAGGAGGTATTTATATTCGTCGTTGAACAGCGTGGGCGAACCGGCCGAATCGATCGGCCAATCGATCGAAGTACGCGAGTCCTGGAACATGTCGAGCGCCAACTGCCGGGTCTTGGCGAGGTCGAATTCGATGGTGCCAGCGCCGGGCAGACCGAAGGCGACGCGATAGAACTGGACGCGGTGGCGGGCCTCACGCGCCGAGAACGCGATCAGATCGATCGCTTCCTGGCGCGCCGCATCGTCCTTCTCGGACGCCAGAATCTCGACTCCGTTAAAGACGGCGGCAATGCCGCCGATCATGTCGTGACAAAGCCGGGAGCAAAGAAGCGACGCGAGCCGAATTTCATCCATCTGCGACGACGTTTGGTTTTGGGGCTTAGCATCACCCGCTTATTCTAAACGCTTCGTTTATTTACATATTAGCCCACTTTTGCGAGAGTACGACCCCACTTCGCGGGGCAACCCCGCGGATTTGCTCGAATTTTGTCGATTATCCACCGGTGGGACGCATGGCGGGCTCGGACGGCAAGTTTCAGCGCTACGACCGGCCCCCAATTGGCCACGGGCGTTTCACCGGCAAGGGCCGTCAAGTCGACCCTGCCGCGCTCGCCGAGGTGCGCGCGCTGCTCGGCGACCGGCCGCGACAGCGCGACCTCCTGATCGAGCATCTCCATCTCGTTCAGGACCGTTACCGGTGCCTCTCCGACCGGCATCTGGCGGCACTCGCGCACGAGATGGGGCTTGCCCTCACCGAGGTATTCGAGGTCGCGACCTTCTATCACCATTTCGACGTGGTCGTGGACGACGCCCCGGTGCCGCCGCCGGTCACGGTCCGCGTCTGCGACAGCTTGAGCTGCGCGCTCGCCGGCAGCGAGGCCTTGCGCGCGGAACTCGCGACCGCGGCAGGCGCAAGCGTGCGCGTACTGCCGGCGCCCTGCGTCGGCCGCTGCGAGCATGCCCCGGTCGCCGCCGTCGGCCAGCACTACATCCCGAACGCGACCGCTGCGCGGGTAGTGGACCACGTCGCGCGCGGTGCAGTCGCACCCGTCATACCGGCGGCTCGATCGTTCGAGGTCTACGTCGCCGCCGGCGGGTATGCGTTGTGGCGATCCTGCCGCGCCGGCGAGCGTACGCCGGAGAGTGTGATCGCCGTCCTCAACGATTCAGGGCTCCGCGGCCTCGGCGGCGCTGGCTTCCCGACGGGGCGTAAGTGGGAGTTCGTCCGCCGCGAGCCGGGACCGCGCTACCTAGCGGTCAATGCCGACGAGGGCGAACCGGGCACGTTCAAGGACCGCCACTACCTCGAAACCGATCCACACCAGTTCCTCGAAGGGATGCTGATTGCGGCGTGGGCGGTCGGTGCCGGCGAGATTTTCATCTATCTCCGGGACGAGTACCCCGAGCTTCGCCTGCTCCTGCAGGACGCGATCGCGCGGCTCCAGCGCGAACGGCTAAGCCCATGCCCGATCCAGCTCCGACGCGGCGCCGGCGCCTATATCTGCGGCGAAGAATCGGCGATGCTCGAATCGATCGAAGGCAAGCGCGGCCTCCCCCGCCACAAGCCGCCGTTTCCGGCTCAGGTCGGGCTATTCGGACGGCCGACCCTCATCAACAACGTCGAGACGCTCTACTGGGTGCGCGACTTGATCGAGCGCGGCCCGGGGTTTTTCACCGATCACGGCCGGCGCGGCCGCAAAGGGCTGCGGAGCTTCTCGGTGTCGGGCCGGGTCAAGACCCCGGGCGTCAAGCTGGCGCCGGCCGGCATTTCGGTACGCGAGCTGATCGACGAATACTGCGGCGGCATGGCCGAGGGCCATCGGTTCAAGGCCTACCTCCCCGGCGGCGCCTCAGGCGGGTTTCTGCCGGCTGCCATGGGCGACCTCCCGCTCGATTTCGGAACGCTCGAGGCGCACGGCTGTTTCATCGGGTCGGCCGCGGTGATCGTGCTTTCGGACCGGGACGACATGCGGGCGGTTGCGCTCAACCTGATGCAGTTCTTCAAGCTTGAAAGCTGCGGCCAATGCACGCCGTGCCGGGTCGGGACCGAGAAGGCAGTGGCGTTGATGGCCAAGCGCGGGTGGGACAAGCCGTTGCTCGAAGACTTATGTAAAGTCATGGCCGATGCCTCGATCTGCGGGTTGGGCCAGGCGGCGGTCAACCCCGTACGCATGGCGATCAAACATTTCGCCGAGGAAGTGTCGTGACCGACAAGATCACCTTCACGCTCGACGGCGCGGACGTCACCGCGGCAGCGGACGAGACCATCTGGCAGGTAGCCACCCGGCTCGGCACCGAGATCCCGCATCTTTGCTGGTCGACCGCCGCGACCTACCGGGCCGACGGCAACTGCCGCGCCTGCATGGTCGAAATCGAGGGCGAGCGGGTGCTGGCAGCATCTTGTATCCGCAAGCCCGTCGCCGGCATGAAGGTCAAGACCGCATCCGCGCGCGCCAAGGACGCGCGCAAGCTGGTGTTCGAGCTCCTGCTCGCCGATCAGCCCGCGCAACCGGTCGCCCACGATCCCGATTCGAAATTCTGGAGATGGGCCGAGAAAGTCGGCGCCGGAACCGCGCGTCGATTTCCAGCCCGTATCACGTCGCCCGAACCCGACGCGTCGCACCCGGCGATGGCGGTCAATCTCGATGCCTGCATCCAGTGCAATCTTTGCGTCCGCGCCTGCCGCGAGGTTCAGGTCAACGATGTCATCGGCATGGCGTGGCGCGGTGCCGACGCCAAGATCGTATTCGACTTCGACGACCCGATGGGGGCTTCGACCTGCGTCGGTTGCGGCGAATGCGTGCAGGCTTGCCCGACCGGCGCGCTGATGCCGGCGGGCGACGTCGGCAAGATCGCGCCCGACGAGGAAATCGACTCGGTCTGCCCTTATTGCGGCGTCGGCTGCCAGCTCACCTATCGCGTCAAGGACAACCGCATCGTCGAGGTCGTCGGCCGCGAAGGCCCGGCCAACTTGGGCCGCCTGTGTATCAAGGGCCGGTTCGGCTTCGACTATGTCGCCCACCCACACCGCCTGACCAAGCCCCTGATCCGCAAACCCGGCGTACCCAAGAGCGCGGCTTACGCGATCGACCCCGCCAATCCGCTCGCTCACTTCCGCGAGGCGAGCTGGGAGGAAGCGCTCGACGTCGCGGCGGCCGGCTTGAAGCGCCTTCGCGACCGCGACGGGCCGCAGGCGCTGGCCGGCTTCGGCTCGGCCAAGGGTTCGAACGAAGAGGCGTATCTCTTCCAGAAACTCGTCCGCACCGGCTTCCGGACCAATAACGTCGACCACTGCACCCGGCTCTGCCACGCCTCCTCGGTTGCGGCGCTGATGGAGACGATCAACTCCGGCGCGGTCACCGCGCCGTTCACCGCGGTCGCCGACGCCGATGTCATCGTCGTTATCGGCGCCAATCCGACCGTCAATCACCCGGTCGCCGCGACGTTTTTCAAGAATGCGGCCAAGCGCGGCAAAAACTTGATCGTCATGGATCCGCGCGGCCAGGCGCTTTCGCGCCACGCTACCCACATGCTGCAGTTCAGGCCCGGCACCGACGTCGCGCTCTTGAACGCGCTCATGCACGTGATCGTCGAAGAGGGGCTCTACGACAAGAACTATGTCGCCGGATTTACCGAAGGGTTCGATCAACTCCGCACGCATTTGAAAGCGTATCCGCCCGAGGCGATGGCCGCGATCTGCGGCATCGACGCGGCGACGCTCCGCACCGTCGCCCGTCTTTATGCCAAGGCCGATGCCGCGATCGTCTTCTGGGGCATGGGCATTTCGCAGCACGTTTACGGCACCGACAACGCGCGCTGCCTGATTTCGCTCGCCCTGTTATGTGGCCACGTCGGCCGGCCCGGCACCGGCCTCCATCCGTTGCGCGGCCAGAACAACGTTCAAGGCGCCTCCGATTCCGGCCTCATCCCGATGGTGTTCCCCGACTATCAGTCGGTCGAGAACCCGACCGTGCGCGCCAAGTTCGAGAAAGCGTGGCAGACCGAGCTCGATCCCAAAAAAGGCCTGACGGTGGTCGAGATCACCGACGCCGTTCACGCCGGTACCGTCAAGGGCTTCTACATCATGGGCGAGAACCCGGCGATGTCGGACCCCGATTTGAGCCACACGCGGGCCGCGCTCGCAAAGCTCGAGCATCTCGTCGTCCAGGACCTGTTCCTGACCGAAACCGCGGCCTTCGCCGACGTCGTACTGCCGGCGACGGCGTGGCCCGAAAAGGATGGCACCGTCACCAACACCAACCGTCAGGTTCAGCTCGGGCGCCGCGCGCTCGACGCGCCGGGCGAGGCGCGCCAGGACTGGTGGATCATCCAGGAGATGGCGCGGCGGCTGGGGCTGCACTGGAACTACCGTCACCCATCCGATGTTTTCGCCGAGATGCGGACGGTCATGGACTCGCTCAACGGCATCACCTGGGACCGGCTCGAACGCGAAAGCGCCGTCACCTACCCGTGCGACGCCGAGGACCAGCCCGGCCACCCCATCATCTTCGGCGACGGGTTCCCGACCGCTTCCAAGCGCGGCAAGCTGGTGCCGGCGGCGATCCTGCCGCCCGATGAACAACCCGATACCGCCTATCCGATGGTGCTGACGACCGGGCGGCTGTTGGAGCACTGGCACACCGGCGCCATGACCCGGCGCGCCGGCGTGCTCGATGCGATCGAGCCCGAGGCCGTCGCCCATCTCGCGCCGGCCGACATGGCGCGGCTCGGGGTCAAGGCCGGCGATCGCATCCGCGTCGCCTCGCGCCGCGGCGCGGTCGACCTCTTCGCCCGGCTCGATTCGGGCGTCCCGGCCGGCTTGGTCTTCATCCCGTTCTGCTTCGTCGAAGCCGCGGCCAACCTTCTCACCAATCCAGCGCTCGATCCGTTCGGCAAGATTCCCGAATTCAAGTACTGCGCGGTCCGGATCGAGCGGACGGAACGTGCCGCGGCGGAGTAGCGCAGGCGTTTGGGCCGCGCTCGCGGCCCTGCTCGTCGGCGCCGGCTGCGCCATGGATCTGCCGCCAGGCGCACACCCGGTCGTCAGTTTCTAAGGCGATCTCATGGACGCAAGCGGTTTGGGCAAGCGCAACCTCCCCCACAACGGCATCGACATCGCCGCACCGGTTGGAACCCCGGTCTATGCCGCCACGGCCGGCCGCGTCTACCGCGCGTACGACGACAGTTGTGCCGGCAACGCCTTGCTAACGACTGGGCCGCGGTCGCTGCGACTGGTGTACGCCCACCTGGAACGCATCGACGTGATCGAGGGGCGCCATGTGTTGCCGAGGCAGCTTATCGGAGCGGTCGGCGCCGGCCGTCCCGGCTGCAATCCGGGCGGCGTACCGCACCTTCATTTCGGCGTCATCGTCCGTGACGATAGCGGCGCCCCCGAAACGCGGGACCCATGGCCCTTCCTGATCGATCCGCAGGGCCGAATCGCCTGCGTCGATCCAAGCCGCCGCTACCGACGCGACGAAGCGCTTGAGCGTTTCCTTTACCCGGTCGCTTGCACCAAGCCTTAGGCCGGCTAACGCGAACCGCGCAGCATCAACATGGTAAGCGCAGCGAGCTCGGCCGCGACCGACGCCTGGGCCTTGGCTTCGATCGCGCGGTAGCGCCGCAGAAGCTCGCGCCCGGTCGCGGTCACCTGCGCGCCGCCGCCGCGCTTACCGCCGGTTTCGGTGGTGACGATCGGTTCGCAGAAACAATGGTTCAAGCTGTCGATCAAAATCCAGCAGCGCCGGTACGACATGTTGAGCTCGCGCGCCGCCGCCGAAATCGAGCCTGTACGCTCGATCGCCTCGATGATACGCACCTTGCCGGGCCCGAGCTTAGTGGCCTCGCCGAACAGGATGCGGATCTGGGGCGGCCTCATGACCGAATATTGGCGCGCACGGCACCCGCAGACAGCAGCCGCTCGGCTTCGGCGAGGTCGGCGGGCTCGTTGGCGTTGAAAAACGGATCGACCGGATCGGCCGCGAACGCGACGTGCGCGATCGGGAAGCGCGCGGTCCAGGCGTCGATCTTGCGCATCCCCTCCTCGACCACCGCGCGGTGCAGCGCCGCGCGCAGATCGAGCGACCACAGCCCGAACACCGGATGGGTGCGGCCGCCCGACATCGCGCAGGCGAGGCCCACGCGCTCGGACTCGCAGGCGGCACGCAGGCGCGCCACCAGATCGAGCGGGAAAAACGGCGCGTCGGTCGCGAAGCTCACGACCCAGCGCGCTTCCGGTCGGTGAACCGCTGCCCATTCCAGGCCGGTGAGGATGCCTGCCAGCGGCCCGGCGAAGTCGGGAACGAGGTCGGCAATCACCGGCAGGTGGTACACCGCAAAGCGTGTCGGATCGCCGTTGGCGTTGAGCACGAGCGCGTCGACCTGCGGGCGCGCGCGCGCGACACTGCGCGCCAACAGCGTCTCGCCGCCCAGGCGGCGCAGACATTTGTCGCCGCCGCCCATGCGGCGCGACTGGCCGCCGGCGAGCAGCACGCCGACGGTGTCGCTCGCCGCGCTCACGCTCGGCTCCGATCAGTCATCGGCCGCGATGCTCGCCTTGCGCTGGACCCGCTTGTCCTCATCGGCGACCGCTCGAATGTCGGCGTCGTAGACCACGCGCGCTTCGCCCGCCAGCACCAGGAAGCGCCGTCCTTTGAGCCGCCCGATCAAGGTCAAGTTCGCCTTGCGTGCCAGCTCGACCCCGGACGCGGTGAAGCCGGAGCGCGAGATCAGGATCGGGATTCCCATCTGGACGCACTTGATCACCATCTCCGAGGTCAAGCGTCCGGTCGTATAAAAAAGCTTACCGGTCGGCGCGATCGCATGGCGGTGCATGTAACCGGCGATCTTGTCGATAGCGTTGTGACGGCCGACGTCCTCCATGTAGACGAGCGGGCGATCTTGCTCGCACAAGACGCAGCCGTGGATGGCACCGGCCTCGAGGTAGATCGAGGGCGCGAGATTGATCTTTTTCGAGAGCGCATAGAGCCACGAGGTCTTGACCCGCGCCGTCGGATCGAGGACGACCCGCTCGAACTTTTCCATGATGTCGCCGAACGCCGTGCCTTGCGCACAACCGGAGGTGAGCGTTTTTTTGCGGAGCTTGGCCTCGTAGTCGGTCTTGCGGTCGGTGCGAACGACGATGACGCCCAGATCGTCGTCGTAATCGACCGCGGCTATCCGGTCGTCGGCCCGCAGCATGTTCTGGTTCAGGAGGTAGCCGACCGCCAGATGCTCGGGGTAGTCGCCGATCGTCATCATGGTGACGATTTCCTGGCCGTTGAGATAAAGCGTCAACGGCCGCTCCGCCGGGACCGCGGTCTCGATCGGCTGCCCGGCTTGGTCGAAGCCCCGGACGCGGTGGACGAGGCGCGGGTCGGCAGGATCGGGCCGGACCAGAAATTCGCGCGCGGCGGTCGCCGCGGACGGGCGCGAAACGGCAGCCGTGGCGGGCGCTCGACGGGAGCGTTCCTGGGCGAGCTTGGGCTTGGGCATGGGTTGCCGAGTACCTTTCGGTCCGATTCTGCCTTGACCGGTGCTATATTCAACCGAATATAACGCTCTGGCGAGCGAGTTCGCCGCGAGGGGACCTCAAAGCATGCGCATGCGCGACCCGTACGGACGCACGATCACCTACCTCCGCGTCTCGGTGACCGACCGCTGCGACTTCCGCTGCGTCTACTGCATGGCGGAAGACATGACGTTCCTGCCCAAGGCTGAAGTGCTCTCGCTCGAGGAACTCAACCGGGTGGCGAGTGCGTTCGTCGCCAAGGGCGTGCGCAAGCTCCGGCTCACCGGTGGCGAGCCGCTGGTGCGCAAGAACGTCATGAGCCTGGTCCGGAGCCTGTCGCGGCACCTCGGATCGGGCGCGCTCGATGAGTTGACGCTCACCACCAACGGCAGCCAGCTCGCCAAGTACGCGGACGAATTGGTGGCGGCCGGCGTCCGCCGCGTCAACGTCTCGGTCGATACGCTCGATCCCGACAAATTCGTCGCGATCACGCGCTGGGGCGATCTCGCCAAGGTCCTGGACGGTATCGCCGCAGCCAAGGCCGCGGGCTTGCTCATCAAGATCAACACGGTCGCGCTCCGCGGCATCAACGACAACGAAATCGCCGACCTGATCGCGTGGTGCGGACGCGACGGTCACGATCTGACCTTCATCGAAACCATGCCGATGGGCGACGTCGATGGCGACCGCACCCAGCACTACTTGCCGCTTTCGCTGGTGCGGGCTCGCATCGCCCAAAACTGGACGCTGATCGACAGCGACCACCGCACCGGCGGGCCGGCCCGTTACGTGACCCTCAAAGAGAGCGGCCAGCGCCTCGGCTTCATCACGCCCTTGACCCACAATTTCTGCGAGTCATGCAACCGCGTCCGCCTCACCTGCACCGGGACGCTCTATATGTGCCTGGGGCAGAACGATGCCGCCGATCTGCGCGCGCCGCTCCGCGCCGATCCGTCAGGGAGCCTCCTCGATGCTGCGATCGACGAAGCGATCGGCCGCAAGCCCAAGGGCCACGACTTCGTCATCGACCGCCGCCGCACCGCGCCCGCGGTGCCGCGCCACATGAGCGTGACCGGCGGTTAAAACTCCCACATCAGCCGGCCGTGGCCGTAGCGGCGATCCAAGATGCCGTTCCGGCGGAGTGCGTGCCAATAGGTCGCCTTGTTGATCGCGATCACCGGCTTGCCGAGCCACCGCTCGGCCTCATCGGCCAGGCGGCCGAGCGGGAAATTGGCGCCCAACTGAACGATCGCCTCGACCTCCGGGCCGTCGACTTCGCGGAGCCACGCGCGCAGATCGCTCTCGGGCGTCGCCGCGATCATTGTCGGTTTGGGCCGCGCCGTGTGCTTCGATTTCACGACCTCGTAGCCCATCGCCGTGACCAGCTCGCGCACGCTCTTGTCCGCCGACGGGTGATAGGGCGTGAGGATCGCGATTCGCTTCCTGACGCCATAAGCCTCGAGCGCCGCCGGTAGCGCATCGGCCGGTTGAGTCACGCCGACGCCGCCCGAGCGGCTCAAGATTCGTTTTCTGATCGCTTCGACTGCGGCGAAGCCGCCGCCCCACACGCTTTCGCCCGAGATGCCGAGGATCAGGTGGCCGGGCTCGCAGGTCATGATCTGGTCGACCGCGGCTTCGAGCGAGTCGTTCACCTGACGTAGCATCGCGTTGAAGCCGGCTTCGTCGTCGGTGTCGATGTTACCGATCGTCATGCGCGCGTAGTGGTTGGTGACGCCGTCGGGGCGGATCGATTCGAGGTCGGGCTCGAGCGTGGTGTTAGTCGAGGGCGTGACGATGCCAAACTTGAGCCGCCACCCATAAGCGTAGGTCATCTCCGCCTCCGTTGCTGCGCCGGCGCGATGGTAGCGCAAGGTCGGCACGCGGTCAGGCGAGGCGTGGCGAGCCACGTTCGGCGGGCTATACTCGCCGCAATCCTTGGGCTGCGGGGAATTAAAACCGTGAAGAAAAACAAGCAACGGATCGCGCTGGTTGCCGACCGCGCGCCAGCCGCGCGTCAGGCGTGGCGACGTCTCACGGCGCGCTACGACAACGTTCCACCGAATAAAGCCGACGTCGTCGTCGCGCTGGGCGGTGACGGATTCATGCTGCACGCGCTGCATCGCTACATGAACCGTGGCATCCCGATCTTCGGCATGAACCGCGGCACCGTCGGCTTCCTGATGAACCGGTACGATGAAGAGAGTCTGGACGAGCGTATCGCGCATGCGGAAAAGCACACGCTGCATCCGCTCCGCATGCGCGCCGTCACGGTCGGCGATCGCGTCGTCAATGCGCTCGCGATCAACGAAGTCTCGCTGCTCCGCGAAACCCGGCAGGCTGCCAAAATCCGGGTCACGATCGACGCAGTCGTGCGGATGGAGGAGCTGGTGTGCGACGGCGTGCTGGTCGCCACGCCTTCAGGCAGCACCGCCTATAATCTTTCCGCGCATGGCCCGATCATTCCGGTCGGCTCCAATATCCTGGCGCTCACCCCGATCAGCGCATTCCGGCCGCGCAATTGGCGCGGCGCTCTGCTGCCCGCCGCCGCCAAGATTCGGTTCGACATCGTGCAGAACCAGAAGCGCCCGGTCAGCGCGGTCGCCGATTCGACCGAAGTTCGCGACGTCATCCGTGTCGACATCGTCGAGGACCGCGCACGCTCGGTGCAGATCATGTTCGATCCCGAACACAATCTCGAAGAACGCATCTTAAACGAGCAGTTCCAGCATTGACGCACGGCGCGGCGCCGATGCTCGATCGCACCAACCTCGCCGTCGAACGGCCGACCTACGTCACCCACCTTGTGTGCGGCATGACCGGGGAAGTACTGCCGGCCGATCGGCTTCACAACCTCTCGCCCCGCGGCTACCCGATCCTGGTCCGCTACGACCTCGATCGGATCAAGCGCGAATGGGACCGCGGCGCGCTCGCCGAGCGCGCGCCCGATCTCTGGCGCTACCGCGAGCTTCTGCCGGTGCGGGCGCGGACGAACATCGTGACGCTCGGCGAGACCGCGACGCCGTTGATTCCGATCGCGACGATCGCAGCCCGCCACGGCTTGGCGCACCCGCCGCTGATCAAGGACGAAGGTCGGCTACCGACCGGCTCGTTCAAGGCGCGCGGGCTCGCGCTCGCGGTGGCGATGGCCAAAGAGCTCGGCGTCACCCGGATGGCGATCCCGTCCAACGGCAACGCCGGCGCCGCGCTCGCCGCCTACGGCCGCCGCGCGGGCATGATGATCGACGTCTTCTGCCCGGCCGACACGCCCGACCTGATGCTGCGCGAGATCGCGGCGCACGGTGCCGACGTTCGCAAGATCGACGGCTACATTACCGACTGCGGCAAGCTGGTCGGCGAGGGCGCCCGCGCCGGGCGCTGGTTCGACGTCTCGACGTTGAAAGAGCCCTATCGCATCGAGGGCAAGAAAACGATGGGGCTCGAACTCGCCGAGCAGCTCGGCTGGACCGTCCCCGACGTCATTTTTTATCCCACCGGCGGCGGCACCGGCCTGATCGGGATGTGGAAGGCGTTCGCCGAGCTCGAGGCGATCGGGTGGATCGGAGCGAAGCGGCCGAAGCTGGTCGCGGTGCAGGCCGCGGGTTGCGCGCCGATCGTCCGCGCCTACGCTGCCGGCTTGCGTCGCGCCGAACCGTGGCGCGACGCCGCGACCGTCGCCATGGGCATCCGCGTGCCGGCCGCCATCGGCGACTTCCTGATTCTCGATGCGGTGCGCGCGAGTGGCGGGTTCGCGGTCGCGGTCGACGATGACGCGATCCTAGCCGCCCGCGCCGCGATCGGCGCCGACGAAGGCCTGCTACTCTGCCCGGAAGGTGCGGCGACGGTCGCGGCCTATACCCAGGCGCTCGCGTCGGGCCGGATCGGCCGCAACGAGCAGGCGGTGCTGTTCAACTGCGGCAACGGGCTCAAATACCCCTTACCCGAAATCAGTCGGGCGGCGGCGCTGGCCGTCTAAGGGTGGGTGCCGGGCGCCTGCCATGACGGCCGCAGCAGTTCGCCCTCGCCGAGCGCAATGGTCTTGTCCTCGAGCCCGCGCAGCATCGCGAACTGCAGCGACTTGATCAACGCTTCGCCGTCGATCGCACCGGCCATGCGATGAAGCTCGAGCATGATGCCGTCGTGCGCGCCGACGATCATCGCCGCCAATTCGCGGGTCTCGAGGTCGGTGCGGAACACGCCGCGCAGTTTGCCGAACTCGATCACGCCCTCGACCGTGCGCTGGATCAGGCGGTGGATCTTGCGGACCTCCTGGCAGAGCTTATCGTCGGGATTCTGGAATTCGAGCGACATCAGGATCCGGAGCAAGGCGTCGCTCAAGTAGGTGCGGCTCATCAGCACTTTGGTGTCGAGGAAGGCGACGAGCTTTTCCTTGGCCGATGGACCGGCATTGGCGACCCGCTGCGCCATGAGATTGAGGACGTCCTCCTCGATGCGGACGAACAGCCGCAACAGCAGCTCGGACTTGCTCTTGAAATAATAGTGGAGCGAGCTCTAGTTGCCGAGATCGGACTCCTTCGCGATCTGCGCCAGCGTCGTCGCATGGTAGCCGTGAGCGACGAACAGACGCTGGGCGCCGCCGAGAATGCGATTGATCTGGACGGTGCGGTGATCGCGCGTTGGGGCAGCCTGTACCAAGGACGAAGCTCTTCGGTCGGGGCCCGTGGTTTAGCAAATAAGGGTCGGAATGCAAGGCGAAAGACTCCGCGTGCTGCGTCCGATGCGACCGCGTTACACTCGCAGCCCGTCTTCGCGAGGTCACCGCTTTGTCATTGTTTTCGTTTTCGCCGACCGAAAGTCGCGCGCTCGGCGTCGTCAGCGCCGGCCATCTGATGAGCCACTTCTACGTCCTAGTGCTGCCGCCGCTCTATCCGGTCCTCAAAGAAGAGTTCGGTGTTTCCTATGCCGAGCTCGGGCTGACCGCGACCGCTTATGCGATCCTCACCGGCCTCGCCCAGACGCCGGTTGGATTTCTGGTCGACCGCATCGGCGGCCGCCGCCTTCTGGTTGGCGGTTTGATCGCCATGGGCCTCGCGATTGCGGCGATCGGGTTCTCGTCTTCGTTCTGGGCGGTCGTGCTGCTCTACGGCCTCGCCGGCCTCGCCAATACCGTGTTTCACCCCGCCAACTACGCGATCCTGTCGGCGTCGATCCCGCGTGAGCGGATCGGCCGGGCCTTCAGTATCCACACCTTCGTCGGCCACATCGGGTGGGCGATCGCGCCCGGGATCGTGATCGCCCTTACTGCGCTCTGGAACTGGCGTATGGCGATGGTCGTAACCGGGCTCGCCAGCGTCGCGATTGCGGCCCTGATCGAATGGCAGCGCGCGGCGCTCCGCGAAGAGCGGGCGAGCACCGCCGCGTCGGGCGCCGCTTCGCCTTCGATCCGGGACGGCATTGCGCTCCTGTTCTCGCCGGCGATTCTGCTGGCGTTCGTCTTCTTCGTCTTGATCGCGATGGGGTTCGGCGCGCTCCGTCAGTTCGCAGTTTCGGCGCTGGTGGTGGGGTGGGACCTGCCGCTGGCGACTGCGAACGCGGTGTTGAGCGGGTTCCTGATCGGCTCGCCGATCGGAATCCTGATCGGCGGCCTTTACGTCGATCGCATGAAGCAGCCGGCACTCATGGCAGCCGGAGGCTTCGTCGTCGGCGCGGCGGCAACGCTCGCGGTCGGTAGCCTGCCGCTTCCGATCGCCGGGCTCACGGTGACTCTGGCCGTCGCCGGCCTGTGTGCCGGCATGGTGCAGCCGGCCCGTGACCTCATGCTACGGCGGATGACGCCCGAGGGCTCGGCCGGCAAGGTGTTCGGCTTCGCCACCACCGGGCTCGGGTTCGGCGGCGCGGTCATGCCGCCGCTGTTCGGGTGGGTGCTGGACCAGGGCGACCCGCGCTGGGTGTTCTGGCTGGCGGCTGCCTTTCTCTTGGCATCGCTCGTCACCGTGTTCCGCTTCGGCCGCGCCGGTGTCGCCTGGCAGGCGAAGCCGGCCGAATAACGAGAAAGAAAACCCCCGCCGCGCGGCGCGGCGGGGGTCGTTCGAGAGGCGCCCTTACTCGGCCGCGATCGCGCGCGTCTTTGGCAGCTCGATGTCGTAGAGCCGCGCGGCGTTGAAGTAGGACATGTCGGCCATCTTCTTGTCGCCGAGCTTGCCGAGCTTTTCTTTTACGATGCGCTGGCTGTTGGGATAGGTGCAGCGGGTGTGGGGAAAATCCGAGCCCCACATCATCGTCGTGTGCGGCGCTGCCTGAATCGCGAGGTCGACATAGGCGTCGTCGACGAAGCCGTGGTAGATGCGCGACATGTACTCGTCGATCGGCTTCTTGATCGGCGGCAAGCGCATCGCCGGCCCGATCTGGGTCTGCAGTCCGCGCACGCGGAACAGCCAATAGGGCAGCCACGACACCTCGAACTCCGAGAGGATCAGCCGGAGCTTGGGGAAGCGGTCCATCAACCCGCTCAGGATGAAGTCGTTGGCGACCACCGGCCCGGCCTCCGAGCAGACGTCGAGCGTCGAGCGCCACGCCCAGCCGCGATCCTCACCGAACAGCGTATAGGGATCGCGGGCGTTGCCGGTGATGATGTGGAGCGTGATCGGCAGGTCGGCCGATTGCGCCGCCGCCCAGAAGCGGTCGTAGTGCTTGTCGCGGTAGGCCGGCCACTCGGGCCGGGCGTCGCAGTTGATGAGCACGCTCTTGAAGCCGCGCTTGACCAGCCGCTCCAGCTCCTTGACCGCCCAGTTGACATCGGCCATGTGGATCATGCCGGTCGCGAGCAGGCGCTTGCGGTTGACCGACACCACCTCGTTCATCCAGTCGTTGTAGACGAGGCAGCAGTCCTCGACCATGCGGTCGTTCTTGGCGCGCATGGTGTAGAGCATCCACGTCGAATTGAGAATCTCGGCCCACACCCCGTCCTTGTCGATGCATTTGAGGCGTGCATAGGGGTCCATCGACGCGGCGATCAGCTCTTCCTGGAGCTGCTTCTTTTCCGGCGTCGAGTCGTCGCCTTCGACGATCTCGTCGATTTTGATGTACTCGAGGCCGGTGAAGTAGAACTTGCCCTTCAAGCCCATCGCGTCGTTCAGGTAGCGCGGCACCTGCTCGCCGTACTCCTTGGCGAGCGGTTTCTCGAACAAATCCGGCGGCTCGAGCACATGGCTGTCGCCGGAGATGATCCACTGCACCGGTTTCTTCCTCGCCGCCGGTTTGGCCTTGGGCTTGAACCTGAGAACCTTGGCTTTCTTCGCCATCAACTCCTCCTCGTGAACGGGCCTATTGCGCGCGCCGCGGTCCCCTCCCCGGGGCCGCCTGCGATGCGCGAAAGTCGCGGCGATTCATAACAGAACCGCCGCGCGCGAGGCAAAGCCAAACGCGGCCACTCTATTCGGCGGCGAGCTTCAAGCCCTTGGCCGGAACCTTGCGGCTTTTCGGCAAGTCGATGCCGTAGAGCCGCGCGCAATTGTAGTAGGCGAGGTCGTCCATCGCCTTTTTGCCGAGCTTGGCCAAGGTCTTCTGCACCACCTTCTGGCTGTTGGGATAGGTGCAGCGGGCGTGCGGGAAGTCCGACCCCCACATCAGGTTCTTCGACCCGACCGCGTCGACCGCGGCCTTGACGAAAGCGTCGTCGACGAAGCCGTGCCACACCCGCTCCATGTAGTCATCGACTTTCCGCTTCGGGCGCTTGAACTTGAGCGCGTCGGCGAATGGTCCCTCGATCTGGTACATGCGGAACAGGACGTAGGGGATCCACGACACCTCGTACTCCGAGAGCACGACGTGGAGCTTGGGAAAGCGGTCCATGATGCCGCCGAAGATGAACTCGTTGGCGAGCACCGGGAACGACTCGGAGAGTATCTGGATCGTCAGCTTCGGCAGCTCTTCGCGCTCCTTGCCGAACAAGGTGAACGGATCGCGGATATTGCCGGTGATGATGTGGAGAGTCGGCGGGATCTTGTGCGCCTGGCAGCGCGCCCAAAACTTGTCGTATTTCTTGTCGCGGTAGGGCGCCCACTCGGGCCGCGAGTCGCAATTGACCAGAACGGCAACATGGCCCTTCTTGGCGACGCGGTCGAGTTCGCGGCACGCCCAGTCGACGTCGGCCATGTGGATCATCGCCGTCGCTTTGAAACGGGTCGGATTAGCCGACGCCATCTCGCCGACCCAGTCGTTGTAAAGGCGGCAGCAGTCCTCGACCATGCGGTCGTTTGCCGCGCGCATGGTGTAGAGCATCCAGGTCGAATTGAGCACCTCGGCCCACACCCCGTCCTGGTCGATGCACTCGATCCGCGCGTAGGGATCCATCGAGGCGCGGATCAAGGTTTCCTGCAGCTTCTTCTTGGCCGGTGTCTCGTCGCCTTCGACGATTTCGTCGACCTGGATGTATTCGAGGCCGGTGAAATAGAACTGGCCGCTCTTGCCGAGGTGCTTGTTGCGGTAGCCCGGCAGTTGATCGCCGTACTTGCGCGCGATCGGCTTGAACAGGTCGTCGGGCTCGAGCACGTGCGAGTCGCTCGAAATGATCCATTCCTTGGTCATGGTCCATCCTCCGTTTCGCGAATTATGCAGGCTCATCGCGTAAACAGAAAGGGGCGGTCCCGGCGACCGCCCCTCGGTTGCGACTGAGTTTCGATCGCCCTACTCGGCCGCGAGCTTAAGCCCGTTCTTCTTGATTTCGCGGCTTTTCGGCAGCGTCATGTTGTAGTACTCGGCGACGTTGTAATAGGTGAGATCGTCGACCACCTTCTGCGGCAGGCCCTTGAACACCTGTTTCACCACCTTCTGGCTGTTCGGGTAAGTGCAGCGCGCGTGCGGGAAGTCCGACCCCCAGGCGATGTTCTTGAGCGGCAGCTTTTTCCACACCAGCTTGAACTCGGAATCGTCGACCAAGCCGTGGAAGATGCGGCTGTAATAGGTCTCGACCGGCTTCTTCGGCAGCTTGATGTGCATCGCCGGCCCAAGCGCGTGCTGGAGCTGATGGACGCGGAACATCCAGTACGGCAGCCACGATACCTCGAACTCCGAGCACACGATCTTGAGCTTGGGGAAGCGATCCATGATGCCGCCGAAGATGAACTCGTTGGCGACGACCGGACCGGCCTCCTGCAGCAGTTTGATGGTTTCGCCCGGGATCTTCTTGCGCTCATCGCCGTGGAAGGTGAAGAGGTCCTTCACGTTGCCGGTGATGATGTGGAGCGTGACCGGCATGTCGGCTTCCTGCGCCGCCGCCCAGAAGCGGTCGTATTGCTTCTCCTGATAGAGCGGCCAGTCGGGACGGGTGTCGCAGTTGATGAGCACGCTACGCAAGCCCTTCTTGGCAACCCGCTTCAATTCCTTTGCGGCCCAGCCGACGTCGGCCATGTGGATCATGGCGGTGCCGTAGAGACGACGGGGATCGGCGCTGGCGTGCTCGGCGATCCAGTCGTTGTAAACCTGGCAGCACGCCTCGACCATGCGGTCGTCGGGCGCGCGCATCGTGTAGAGCATCCAGGTCGAGTTGAGGATTTCGGCCCACACGCCGTCGCGGTCGAGGCACTTGAGTCGAACGTAGGGATCCTTCGAGGCGCGGATCAGCTCGTCCTGGAGCGCCTGCTTGGCCGGATCGGAGCCGCCTTCGACGATCTCATCGATCCGGATGTACTCGTAGCCGGTGAAATAGAACTTGGCTTTGACGCCCTTGTAGCCGTCGACGTAACGGGGCGTGTCCTTGAACCGCTTGCCGAGCGCCTTCTCGAACAAACCTTCGGGCTCGAGAATGTGCGAGTCGCTCGAGTTGATCCACTGCATTAGTCGGTATCCTCCTGGTTGCTATTCGTGCGGACCGGCTCGCGGCCCGCTCCCTACTCCGCCGCGATCGAACGGGTCGGAACTTCCTTGACGCGCGCTTGGGTGTACATGTCGCGCCACATGTCGTACGAGAACCGGCTGACCTTGGCCGGGTCGAACACGTGCTTCGGCAGCTTGACCGGCTCGCCGCCCTTGTAGATGGCGCGGATGTTCTTCTTGTCTTGTAGCACGCGGATGTCGGCGAGCGGATCCTTGTCGAGAACGACGAAGTCGGCGTAGCGCCCAACCGCAAGCGCGCCGACGTCGGCGTGGTCGCGCAGCATGGTCGCGTTGTTGACGGTTGTCGCCTGCAGCGCTTCGCCCGGCGTGAATCCCATGAGGGTCACGTAAAACTCGAGTTCGCGCGCGTGCCATTCGCCGTAAGGTGTGATGGCGAAGCCAGAGTCGGTGCCGACCAGGAACTTGACCCCGGCTTTCTTGGCCTTGAGCAGGTTCGGGACGCCTTCATCGACGATCCGCTTCATGAGGTCGCGGTGCTTGTGGTTCCCGTCCGTGGCCTGGGTGAACTCATAACCATTCACCATCAGCGCGAACGTCGGACACAACACCAAGTTCTTTTCCAAGCAGGTGTCGATGGCCTCGTCGTCGATGTAGAAGGCGTGGAAGATGACGTCGCAACCGGCGCGGGCCGACTGTAGCGTCGCCTCGCGGCCACGGGCGTGGCTGATGACTTTCTTCCCGAGCCGGTGCGCCTCGGCGACGATGGCATCGAGCTCGTCTTGGGCGAAGCAGCCGCCGAGCTCCCCGGTTTGCGGATTCACGTAGACGCCGTCGGCCGCAATCTTGATGAAATCGACGCCGTCCTTGACCTCGGCGCGGATTTCCTCGATCGCCTCCGTGACGTTGCGAACCAAGACGCCAACCGACGTCTCGGGCACGCCGATCCAGGTCGGGTAGTAGTCGGCTAGACCCTGGCGCGGCGTGATCTGGCGGCCGGAACACGAGATGCGCGGGCCGACATAGAGCCCGGCGTTGATCGCGTCGCGTACCGCAATGGTGACGCGGCCGGTGATCGCCGGATCGGCGAGCGAGGTATATCCGGCGGCCAGCACCTGCTGCGCGCCCATCATGGCGCGAATCGCGCGGAACTCGACCGGTGCGTAGAGGTCGAGGTCCTCCTCGTTGTGGGCGTTGCCGTATGAAAGGTGGACGTGAACGTCGATCAGACCCGGCGTCACGAATGCTTGGCCGTAATCGACGACCGTATCGGTCGCGGCCGGTTTGGGCGCGGCCTGGGTGGCACCGACATAAGCGATCCGATCGCCTTGGGCGACGATGGTCTGGTCGCGCTCAGCGCGCGTGGTCAGGCCCGTGAACAGCGAGCCGCAACGGATGTGCTTGGCCATGCTCTGCTTACCTCCCCGAGAGCGCGATTAGCGGCGTCGTTTTCTTGTGATCCGCGTTAACGCCGTCGGCGCCGCGGCTTGTCGTCAATATAACCAATCGCCTCGACCTCGACCAGATTGTCGGGGTCGAACAGCGACGAAACCCCGACCAGGGTCGACGCCGGAAAGTCGCCCGAAAACACTTCGCGTCGCGCCTTCCAGATCGCCGGTTGGAACCGAATGTCGGTCGTGTACATCGTGATCTTGACGACGTCGTCGACCGTGCCGCCCGCGGCCTCCATCAGCGCCTTGATGTTCTGGAAGATCTGGCGCGCCTGCAGGTAGGGGTCTGACTTGCTGACGAGCTTGCCGCGCTTGTCGATCGCGATCTGACCGGAGAGATAGACGTGGTTGCCGACCCGCTTGCACTGCGAGTAGGACCCGGGCGGACCTTCCGGCACTTTGGCGCTGGAGATGCGCCTGCCGCTGGCGTTGAGCACCGCTGCTTTTCTTGCCATGACATCCTCTCCCGGTTCGTCGCGACCGCCCGACCGGTCGCATGCGGCGCGCATCCTAGCCATCTTTTGCGGGCGCTCAAGCGCCGTGGCACAATCGCGCGATCGATTCACCCGCGGAGGAAAGCATGGGCGTGATCCAACCCAAGGAACAGCGGGCCGGCGGCTTACCGGCGCAAGGGCCGTGCGGCGTATGGGCCGAGCACGAAGGCGAGACCCATTGGCAGCCGGAACCGGCGCACGGCCACGTCACGCTCAAGATCACGCCCGACACGTTCCCCTCGAACCTGATGACGGTCGGGTTTCAGTACATCGACGAAGGCTGCGCGCTCCGCGACCACGGCCACCGCGCCTCGGACGAACTCTTATTTGTATGGGGCGGCCACGGCACCGCCTACTTGGACGGTGTGCCGCACAAGGTCGAGCCGGGCTCGCTCGTCTATGTCGGCCGCTTCGTCAAGCACGGCTTCGTCAACGAGGGAAAAGGCCAGCTCAAGCTGATGTGGGTGATTACGCCGCCCGGGCTCGAACACGCGATCCGCGGCATGGGTCGCCTGAGGGAGCCGGGCAGCGACCAGCGTCCGGGGGCGTTCGATCGCCCGCCCAACATCCGCGACATCCTCGATCGTGCCGGCTTCGCGCGGCCGGACACGCTGGTGCCGGGCGGCAGCGGGCGATAGAACGCGATTTGCCCGAACGAGGAGACATATGCCGCGGGCTTGACTCCGGTATAACTATAGTTATACTCAGTGTATGAAAACCGCGATTTCGCTACCCGACCGCGTTTTCCGGTCCGGCGAAGAGCTTGCCTCGCGCCTTGGCTTGTCCCGAAGCGAGCTTTATGCACGCGCCCTCGCCGCGCTGATCGAAAAGCACCGCGATGATCTGACAACCGCGCGCCTCAACGCGGTCTATGGACCGGTGGGCGAAGACTCGTCGCTCGACGATGTGGTGGCATCGCTGCAACATCGGTCGCTCGTCAAGGACGATTAGTGCGGCGCGGCGAGATCTGGTGGGCCTCGCTGCCCGAGCCGGTCGGCGCCGGACCGGGGTTGCGGCGACCGGTCCTCATCGTTTCCGCCAACAGTTTCAATGCCAGCGCTATTCGAACTGTGATCGCCGCTGTTGTCACTTCGAACCTTAAGCTCGCCAATGCTCCGGGAAACGTTCGCATCCGTGCCAAAGGAAGCGGACTTTCGCAACCCTCGGTCGTCAACGTGTCACAACTTGTTACCGTCGACAAAACGCTTCTGACCGAGCGCGTCGGTCGGATCGATTTGCGAAGTCTCGCCGAGGTCGACCGGGGCCTCCGCACCGTCCTCGCGATCGAACTAAGATCCGGCGACTAAGTGCTAGAGTATCGCGGCAGGGAGGACCGTCCGATGAGCCAGCCCGCCGTCAATTGCGTCTACAAGCAGTTCCGCGCCGACGAGATGGAGGCGCAGTTCAACCCGCGCGTCGCCCTGGGCAATGTCGATGCGCTCTTGGCCGAACGCTCGGCGGCGAGCGCCGAAATCCGCAAGCGCCTGAAGCACCGTGCCGACGTGCCCTACGGCGCCGGCCCGCGCGAGACGGTCGACATCTTTCCGGCCGACCGCCCCGACGCCCCGGTCCACATCTATATCCACGGCGGCTACTGGCGCGCGGTATCGAAGAGCGACGTCTCGAGCCTGGCGGCATCGTTCCACGACGCCGGCGTCACCGCAGTCATGCTCGAATACGAACTTTGCCCCAAGGTCACGGTCGCCGATATCGTCCGTCAGACGCGGGCTGGCATCGCCTGGACCTACCGCAACATCAAGAACTATGGCGGCGATCCCGAACGTCTGTACCTCTCGGGCTCCTCGGCCGGCGGTCATTTGGTCGGCATGGCGCTCGCCTACGATTGGGAGAAGAACGAGAAGCTGCCGCGCAACCTGATCAAGGGCGCGGTCGCGATCACCGGCGTCATGGATACGGCGCCGGTGCTCCATATCACGCCCAATGAGCAGATCCGGATGACGCCTACGGTCGCGCGCGACACCAACCCGATGACGCATCCGCCGCTGCCCGGGATTCCCTACATCATTTGCGTCGGCGGCGACGAGCCGGTCGGCTGGCGGCGGATGTCGCGCGACTACTACGAGATGTGCCGCGCCAAGGGCATCGCCTGCGAGTTCCATGAGGTCCCCGGCACCCATCACTTCTCGATCACCAACCAGATCGACCGCAAAGGCAGCCTGATGTGGCGGCTGGTGTTCGGTCAGATGGGGTTCACGGCCTGACCGAGAGCTGGCCGCCTGACGGCCGCGTCGTTTCCTTGACAGGGTGGGAGGTGGGCGGCAATGTTCGCGCGCCTGGGCCTTGCTCGAACGCGCGGCCGGCGACGCGCTGCACGGGAGGCGGTGCGATACCAACGTCGACGTGCGGTGCTGAGGGGCGCCGAGGGATCGAGCGCCTCGGAGCGAGCGCCAATCTGTCGCGACCGGAGGAGGACGACACGGCATGGACGTGCTGCTGAGCGGTCAGCTATTGATCGCGGCCCTGGTAACGGGCTCGATCTACGCGCTGGTCGCGGTCGGGCTCAACCTGATCTACGGCACCATGCGGATGCTGAACGTGGCCCATGGCGATCTCGCCATGATCGGCGCCTACGTCGCGTTTTGGATGTTCTCGCTGTTCGGCTTGAGCCCGTTCCTGTCGCTGTTCCTGGCGATGGCGCTGTCGGCGCTGCTGGCGGCGATCTTCTATCATTTCATCTTCAAGCGGGTGATGGCGAGCAGCAAGCTGCTCGACCGCGCCGAGGCCAATTCGCTCCTGGTGTTCTTCGGCATCGCCGTGATCCTGCAAAACGGCACCGCCGCCCTCTTCACCACCAATCCGCGCGGCTTCCAGTACCTCGACCAGGTGCTGCAGATCGGCAACGCCGCGATCACCGCCAACCGTCTCGTCACCTTGATCCTGTCCCTCATCTTGGTGGTCGCGGTGGTCGCTTTCTTCCGTTTCACGCTGGTCGGCTTGGCGCTGCGCGCGCTCATCCAGAACCGGACCGCGTCGCAGATCGTCGGCATCAATATCGAACGCATCTTTCTCTATAGCTTCATGCTCGGCTTCGCCCTCTCCGGCCTCGCCGGCGGGCTGGTCAGTATGTACGAGCAAATCTGGCCGTTCATGGGCTTCCCGTACACGATCGCGGCGTTCGTGATCATCATCCTGGGTGGGCTCGGCAATTTGTTCGGCAGCTTGGCCGCAGGCATGATCCTAGGGGTGCTCGAAACCTTCGGCATCGCCATTACCGGCCCCAACTTCCGATCGATTCTGATCTACGGCGTACTCATTCTGGTCCTCCTGCTCCGGCCGCAGGGGCTGTTCGGCGGCAAACGCGTGGTGGCGCGATGACGAGCGTGTTCAAGGAACTCAAGGGCCTCAACGGCGTGGTGGCTCTGGTGCTGGTGGCGGCCGTTCTGTTTTGGCCGGCGCTGGCGAGCGACTACCTGATCGGCTTCGGCATCCTGCTTCTGATGTGGGTCGCATATACCGAGAGCTGGATCGTGCTGTCCGGATTGACCGGCTACTTTTCGTTCGGCCACGTCGTATTCGCGGGCCTCGGCGGCTACCTGATGGCGGCGTTGTGGTTGGTATGGCCCGAGGAAATCGAGATCGCCGGCGTGGTCATCGGCGGAGTCCAGGTGTGGGCGAGCATGCTGGTTTCAGCGGCGGCCGCGGCGGTGCTCGCGCTGGTCGTCGGCTATCCGTGCTTACGCGTGCGCGGGCCCTACTTCGTGATTTTGACCTTCGGCGTTGCCGAGTTGGTCAAGTTCATCGTCATCAACATCGAAGCCGGCCTTTCGAAGTCGGGGCGCCTGATGCTGGGCGGACCCGACACCTACACGCTCTACTATTTGATGGGATCGCTGGCACTCGCCGCCTTCCTGCTCGCCTATTTCGTCAGCCGCTCGCGATTCGGCGCCGGCCTGCGCGCGATCCGCGAGGACGAGGACGCCGCGGAGACCATGGGCATTCCGGTCACGCGCTACAAGCTGACGGCGTTCGTGCTGTCGGCGATCATTCCCGGCGTCGTCGGCGCGCTTTACGTCCTGCGTGGCGGCTATTTCGAGCCGCTCCAGGTGTTCGACCCCAAGGTTTCGCTCACCATGATCTGCATGGCGATCATGGGCGGCAGCGACGACGCGCGCGGTCCTCTGTTCGGGGTCGTGTTCCTGTCGGTGCTGTCCGAAATCCTGTGGGCCAAGTTCCCGCTGATCTATCAGATCCTGGTCGGGCTGGTGCTGATCACCTTCGTGCTCGGCGCTCCCGACGGCATTTGGGGCCGTATCGTCCAGGCGACGCGCCGACGCGCAGCCGGCGCAGTCGCGCGCTAGGGACGAGCGATGCTGCTCCAGACCGAAGGCCTCGAGAAACGCTTTGGCGGCGTCGTCGCCGTGCGCAGCGTCACGCTCAGCGTCGCCGCCAACGAGTTGGTCGGCATCATCGGCGCCAACGGCGCCGGCAAGACCACGCTGTTCGCGATGATCGCCGGCAACCAGCGCCCGAGCGCCGGCACCATCACTTTCGACGGCCAGCGGATCGACGGGCTCCGGCCCGACATGGTGAGCCGGCGCGGTATCGCTCGCACGTTTCAGATCGTGCGACCGTTCTCGAGCTTGACCGTGCTCGAGAACGTCGAGATCGGGGCGTTGTTCGGTACCCGCCAGGAGCGCTCGCAAACGGTTGCGCGCGAGCGGTCCAAGGCGATCCTCGACCAGGTCGGACTCGGTAACCGCGCCGATGTGCTGGCGAGCGACCTCACGCTCGCCGGGCGTAAGCGGCTCGAAGTCGCGCGCGCGTTGGCGACCGAGCCCAAGATTCTCATGCTCGACGAAGTGCTCGCCGGCTTGACGCCGACCGAAGTCGACGAAGCCGTCGCCATGATCCGCGCCGTCAAGTCTCGCTTCAACCTCACCATCGTCATGGTCGAGCACGTTTTACGCGCGGTCATGCAGCTCTGCGAGCGCATCATCGTGCTTCATCACGGTGAGAAAATCGCCGAAGGGACCCCGGCGCAGGTCAGCAACGACCCGGCTGTGATCTCGGCTTACCTCGGGGCCAAGAAGTGACCGACACCCTCCTCGAGCTGAAGCAGGTCTCGGCCGGTTACGGCGAGGTTAAGGTTCTCCAGAACGTATCGCTCACGGTCCGCCGCGGTTCGATTACGGCGCTGATCGGCGCCAACGGCGCCGGCAAGACCACGCTGATGCGGGTAGTTTCGGGCTTGATCCCGGTTTCGGCCGGCGCGCTCGGCTTCGATGGTACCGACATCACGCGCGCGCCTTCGAGCGTGCGCGTCGAGCGCGGCATTTCGCTGGTCCCCGAGGGGCGACTCATTTTCCCCGAGTTCTCGGTCGAGGAGAATTTGAAGATCGGGGCCTACATCAAACGCGTGCGCGATCGCCAGGGCGAACTGACCAAGCAGATGCTGGGACTGTTTCCGCGCCTCGAGGAACGCCGCGGGCAGGCCGGCCAGACGCTTTCGGGCGGCGAACAGCAGATGCTGGCGATCGCGCGGGGCCTGATGGCGGAGCCGCGGCTCCTGCTGCTCGACGAGCCGAGCCTGGGCTTGGCCCCGCAGGTCGTGGCTCAGGTGTTCGACAAAATCCAAGAAGTGCGCGCCAAGGGCGTGACTGTGTTTATCGTCGAGCAGGATGTCCGCTCGACCCTGTCGTTCGCCGACTACGCCTACGTAATGGAGAACGGCACCCTGCAGATGGAAGGCAGCGCTGAAAGCGTGCGCGAGAACCCCAAGGTCAAAGAGTCGTACCTCGGCCTCTAGCGCGCCCTCCCCAACCCCTCGTCGCGCCAGATCTCGTCCATCGCCCGCGCCATCGCCGCGGCCGGAGTGGTGAATACTTCTTGCGGTTGCTTGATGCCGCGCAGCGCATGGCGGCCGACGCTGACGGTCGGCTCGCGGACCTCGCGGGCAAACGCGCTCGATAGCACGATCGGCAGGCCGAGGTCGCCGGCCAGTCCCTCGAGCCGGCTGACGACATTGACCGCCGGGCCGATCACCGTGAAGTCGAGCCGGCCCTTGGCGCCGATATTGCCGTACATGACTTCGCCGACATGGAGCGCGAATCCGTAGCGGAGCGGCCCGCCGGCGGCCTCGGCCCGCGTCGCGTTGAGGGTCTCGAGCGCTGCCATCGCATCGCGCTTCGCCGCCAATGCCGCGGCGCAGGCGGCGGCCGGCGCGGTGCCGGTCGGTACTGGAAAGATCGCGAGCAACGCATCGCCCATGAATTTAAGAACCTCGCCGCCGTGCGCTTCGACCGCGGTGGCGACGCGCTCGAAGAATGCGTTCAATACCGCGATCAACGCATCGCGCGCGAGCGTGTCGGAGAGCGGCGTGAAGTCGCGCAGATCGCATGACAGCATGGCCGCGGCGATGGTCTCGCCCGAACCGCGGAGAATTTCGCTACTCAAGATGCGGGCGCTAGCGTTGCGACCGACATAAGTGTCGAGCAGGTTGCGCGACAACGTCTGCAATTCGAACACCTCGACCACCCGGCCGAATAACGGCCGCAGCCGGTCCATGCGATCGAGGTCGTCGCGGCTGAAGCCGTCGGGGTGATCGGAGAGCACGGTAACCGGGGAAATATGATCGCCGGAGAACTCGACCGGAAGCGCGACATAGTCGGTGCCGCCCTCGTCGCGCAGCCGCTCGAGGATCGGAAAGTCGACCCGGGCTTTCGGCCCGACCAACCGGCGCCGAATCACGACGCGATCGCGGAATAGCGGCACCAACGGGCTCTTGGCGAAGGCGTCGCCGGTGGCGTCGGCGCGGGTCGCATCGACAACGTCCATGGTCGCGGCGCCGCGCGTCCAGGTGTAGGTGCGGCCGATCAGTTCGGGGTGCAGCGTCGTGGCGATGAAATTGAGGCGCTTGAGCGGCAGGCCGGTTGAGAGAAAGCGCTCGGCGATTCCTTGCACCACTTGGGCGACGCCGGGAAGCTTCCACGCCTCTTCGATCAACCAGGCCGCGACCGGATCTTCGAACCGGTCCCCACCGGAACCAGGGGCGGAGGTCGCGGCGCGGTCCGGGCGTTCAGCCGTAACACCCTCCTCGGTCCACGCGTCCCTAGTCAGTACATCCGTCCGAGTGGCCCGCCGACGCAGCGGCTGCAGCGCACCTTGCCGAAAATCTCGTCCCAATTCCCGTCTTCGATCACGTAGTCGAGAATGACGCGAAGCGCCTTCGACACATCAGGCAGCTCGTACTTTTGCGCGGCGTTCTTCAGCATCTCTTCCATGTCGGTGTTGATCGTGAACGTGAGATCGACTTTTTCGCCAGCCATGACAAACCTTTCGCTTGAGCGCTCCCGGTCGCCGACCTTATCGGCTGCGCCGCGCCTTGTGAACCGGCGGCCGGGTCAGGCGAGCACAACATCGAACGCAGCGCGCCAGCGCACCGGCGCCGCGCCCGGTGTCGGGTCGAAGCCGACCGCGATGGTAGCCCCCGGAGCCTCGCGCCGGGCGCGCGCGTAGAGTGCGTCGCGCTCGTTGGCGGGGTCGCCGGCGATGTACATTTGCGTGACGAACGGCCGCCGCCCTGACGCGAGCACCCGCACGTGGATATGCGGAGCGCGGCCGCTGTAAGCGACCGGCTTGATCGTGCGAAACGCATAGCGCCCGGCGGGGTCGGCAGTGGCCCGTCCGAACCCTTGAAAGGCCGGATCGGCCTGACCGCCGCGGTCGTTGGGGTGATGGTAATAGCCGCGCGCGTCGCACTGCCAGATCTCGATGGTCGTGCCGCCAAGGGCGGCGCCGTGGCGGTCGAGCACACGCCCGGCTAGATCGACGGTCTCACCGCCCCGATACGGCGCGCGGTCGGAGACGACGACGAGGTCCGCATCGGAGTCGGCCGGTACCACGACCGGGTAGAACGGCCCGGTCGTCTGGGCCGGCGTCGGAACCAGGGTCTGGGCGGAAAGCCGACCCTGCCATCCGGCAGTCGCCGCCAACGCGCCGGCCGCCGCCAGCAAACGCCGCCGCGTCAACGATCGTTCGTCCATCGCGTTTCTCCAAGGGGTCGATCGGGCGGCGACCAGCCCGTCAGGATACACGACACGTCCCAGACCCGTCCGTCGCCCTGCGAAGCCCTTGCACCAATGCGGGTGTCACAGACGTGTGGACTTGGTACAGTCTCGTGTCTTCAGTCAAAACTGTTGCCGCCGATCATGCCGCGTCCCCTCAACCAGTTAACGGCGTCCGAAGCCGCCGCCCAGATCGCCGCTGGTACCCTCACCAGCGAGCGGCTAGTCGAAGCGTGCCTCGAGCGAATCGCCGCCCGCGACAAAACAGTGCAGGCGTGGATTCACGTCGATCCCGACAAGGCCCTCGCCGAAGCCCGCCAGCGCGATAGTCAGTCCGCCAAGGGCCCGCTCCACGGCGTCCCGATTGGCATCAAGGACATCATCGACACCGCCGACCTGCCGACCTGTTACGGATCGCCGATCTATGCTGGTCATCGACCGGTTGCCGACGCCGCGTGTGTCGCCCTGGCCCGCGCCGCCGGCGCCGTCATTCTCGGCAAGACGGTGACGACGGAGTTCGCGACCTATACGCCGGGCAAGACCGTCAACCCCCACAACTCGGCGCATACGCCCGGCGGCTCTTCGTCCGGCTCGGCCGCCGCGGTGGCCGACAGTATGGTGCCGCTCGCGTTCGGCACCCAAACTGCCGCGTCGGTGATCCGGCCGGCGTCGTTCTGTGGCACCGTCGCCTACAAGTCTACCTGCGGCGAGTTCGCGCTGCAGGGCGTCAAGCTGCTTGGCCAGTCGCTCGATTCGCTCGGCGTTTTCGCGCGCTCGGTCGCCGACTGTCAGCTCGTGCGCGCCGCCCTGGTCGATGCCAAGCCGACCCCCGGCGCGCAGCGCCGCCCGCCCCGCATCGGCCTGTTCCGGACCCCGCAGTGGGACGATGCCGACGTCGACAGTCAGCGCGCCGTCGAATCGGCGGTCGCCGAGCTCGGCAAAGCCGGCGCGACGGTCGACGAAGTCCCGATACGCGAGCCGTTCGACAAGCTGGTCGATCTCCACAATCAGGTCCTGTGCTTCGAGGTTGCGCGCGCGCTCGCCTACGAGTACGAGAACCATCGCGACCGCATGAGCGAACGCTTGATCAGCATCGTCACCGCTGGCCGCGCGGTAACCTACGAGAGCTATAGCCAAGCCCTGCTGCAGCGCAACCGCTGCCGCCAGATGCTGACCGATCTGTTCATCAGCTACGACGCGTTGCTCGCGCCGAGCGCGCCCGGCGAAGCGCCGAAGGGACTCGAATCGACCGGCAACCCGCTGTTCGGGCGGATTTGGTCGCTGCTACAGGCGCCGAGCGTCAACCTTCCCGGTCATACCGGACGCAACAAGCTTCCGGTCGGCGTGCAAGTAATCGGTGCCTTCGGCCAGGACGACCGGCTGATCGCCGTCGCCCAGTGGATGGAAAAGCGGATCGCGTGATCGACGCGAGGACGCGTGACTGCCAGCGCCGCTAACGCCGCGCCCGATTCGACGCGCTGGCTCGCCGTCTGGGCGATGGTTGCAGTTGGCGCGCTGTCGGCGATTCAGGTCGGCAAGGTCGGACCGGCGCTGCCGTTGATCCGCCCCGATCTCGACCTCGGTCTGGTCCCCGGCGGGTGGATCGCCTCGATCATTAATCTGACCGGCGCCGTGATCGGGATTCCGGCCGGGATCGTCGCCGACCGGCTCGGCCACCGCCAGGTGATCGTCGCCGGCATTCTCTGTCTCCTGCTCGGAAGCCTGGGTGGCGCGCTCGCACCCTCGGGCACGGTCCTGCTGGCGAGCCGCTTCTTCGAAGGCGTCGGCTACGGCGCGATCGTCGTCGCCGGGACGCCGATGGTGGTCGAAGCGACGTCGGAGCGGAGCCGCCGTTTCGCGCTCGGCGTGTGGAGCGCATACTTTCCGATGGGCATGATCGCAATGCTACTATCGGCGTCCTACGTCCTCGAGCACCATGGCTGGCGGCCATTTTGGGGCATGAACGTCGTCCTATGCGGCGCGGTGCTGGTGCTTTTTCTCCGCGCGACGCACTCCAATGGCGCCGGCGCCACGCTCGCGCGCTGGCGCGATGTCGGGATCGCCTTGACCGGGGCGGGACCCTGGCTCCTTGCCGCCATCCTGCTCGTCAAAAGCTTCGCGTCGTTCTCGATCATGACCTGGATGCCGACGCTGTGGATCGACCAAATGCAGCGCTCGGTGTTCGGAGCGGCGATGCTGACCGCGGTCTTCATCGCGATCTTCATCCCGGCCAACATCTTGGGGGGCACGCTGATTCGGGTGCGCGGCATCCGCGCCTGGCACCTGATCGTCGTGGCCGGGCTCGGCATCGCCCTGTTTCCGCAGGGCATTTTCGCCGACGACCTGCCGCTGGCGGTGCGCCTCCCGCTGCTGATGGTCTACGCCGCGACCGCCGGCCTCATTCCCGGCGTTATTTTTGCGAGCATTCCCGCGCACTCGCCAACGTCGGCCCAGATCGGCGCGGTGACCGGGTTGATCGTCCAGTGCGCCTCGACCGGTAATTTGATCGGCCCGCCGATCCTGGCCGCGATCGTGGTCGCCTTTGGCGGCTGGTCGGAGGTGAAGATCCTCTATGTCGGGCTCGGCGGCCTTATTATGGTCGGCGCGCTCGCGCTCCGCGCTGTCGAGCGGCGCGCGCCGACCTAGGCGCCCCGACAGCGCTTGCCGGTGCGTGACCGGGAGCGCAACATAGCGCTAAGTGCTTGAACTACAATAGGTAGTTCGATAGCCGCGCATGGTCCGATCCGAGGTCGCGTCACCGTGAGCACGGCCAGTGAGCGCATGGCCGGCCCGCCGGGAGCAGGCGAAGGGGCCGCGCTGGGACAGTCCGCATGCGAGACCTTCCGCAAGCTGGTCGCGATCTACCTCAAGGGCTCGATCACCTCGGTCGCGGTCAAGTTCTTCTTGTTCGTGCTCGGGATCGAGTTCACGCCGCGACAATGGGAGTTGGTGGCCGCGGCGACCCCGTTCGTGGTCAAGTAGCCGAGCTTGAGTGCGCGCGAGCAGGAATGAATGGCACGATCAGGGAAGCCGCGCTCGATCGCGAGGCGGTCCGCGACGCAGTCGGAGAAATCGCCGGCGAACGCCGGCGGCATCAGCGCCCAGGTGCTCGCGATCAGTTCCATAAGGGTTTTTCCGGACCGTGTCATCGTCGGAAAATATAGCAGAATCCGAGCGCTAGCTTCATCGTTCGCGAGTGGCGACCTGCGCGGTTTCAGGCGAGACTCCTCGAACCCAAGGAGTCTTGGTCATGCGCAGGCTGTTTGCGGTTCTTGCCTTGGTTGTCGCGACCGCCGTCGCTTCCGAATCCGCGCGCGCGTCGACATCTATTTCGGCAAATACCACGGGCTGGTGATCGGCAACAACGCCGCGCCGGCAACTACCCCGGCCGCGCTCAGCGCCAAAGCGTTCGACGGCAAACGGAAGCTCAGTATCAATCTCGGCGGGCAGTGCTCGGCGCACACCGACGATGCCTTGACCATCGCCGAGAGCAAGGCCGCGAGCCAACTGTACCACCCGCTCGCCGGCAGTCACGAGCTCCGCGGCTTCGTGCTCGACGACGGCACTATCACCATGCGCCTGTCGGGGCCGGCGGCCCGAGGCGATTTCAAGGGCAAGATCGACGATGCCAAAGGCGCGGGCGAGGCGATCATCATCCACTCCGACGGCGACTGTTCGGGCAAGTGGACGATCGCGAAGCAGTAGGAGCATAGCCGTATTGCTGCGACGTTTCGGGTTCGGGATTGTTGCTTTTGCCGCCGCCGCAAGAGCCGTGCCCGCACTGCGCTGGCCTCGGGCGGGCTCGAGCTGGTGGTCGATTCCGGGAGCGAAAAGCATTCGGTGTTCGCCAAGGCCTTCCTCGTCGCGCTCGACGAAAATTAGGACGTGCTCGAAGGCCAGGCGTTGTTCGACGCGGTCAAGCGATGCCTTGGTCTCTGACCAGACGCCGCGCTACGCCGATATCCGCCGAGTCGGTTATGAAGGTGGCGATTTCTTGTTCGTGAGGAAGTTAGGCCGGGGATGCCGCGACTCATGACGATCAGCGCGGCCATGATCGCCCTCGCCGCTGCGCCGCCCGCGTTGGCCGCGGCCCCGGCGGCGCTGGTCGAGGAGGTCTCGGGCGCGGCCGACGTGCAGCCGTTCGACTGTGTCGAAGCCGGCCGCACGCTCGCGCTCGGGAGCGGCAGTAAAGTGGTCCTCGGCTACCTGAAGTCGTGTCTCAAGGAGCCGATCACGGCCGGCACCGTGACGATCGACGCCGAGCAAAGCGCGGTTGCGGGCGGCAAGGTCCAGCGCGAGCGGGTCGAGTGCGACGGCGGCAACCTGCACTTGATCGCCGAGCAGACCGGAAAGTCGGGCGTCACCGTTTTTCGCGAAGCGCCCGGAACCGAGCCGGTGGTGCGCGTGTTCGCGCTGAGCCCGACGCTGAGCTTGGGCCGCCACGCTGGCGGGGCCGGTGCCACGGTCGTCATCGAACGCGTCGACCGACTCGACAAGCCGCAGTCTTTCAAGGCCACCGGCGCAACGCTCGATTTCGCCAAAACCGGCGTGCGGCTGGCGCGGGGCGGCCTTCACCGCGCCCAGATCGGCGAGGACGCGGTTCAATTCCGGATCGATCCCTTGGCGATCGACGGCCCGACGCCCGCGCTCTCGCGGCTGGTCGCATTCTAGCCTAACCGTGGCCATCCGCCCGTACCGCCTTGACGGCGCGGCGGCGTAGCATCTTTTCCGCGATCTTCGGTGCCGCGCCCGGTGCGCTATAGGGGCAGACCGCGATGCAGATGCCGCAGCCGTAGGTCTCGGCGAAGAACGAAAAGCACTTGTCGAAGTCGACGTACCATTTCCGCTCACCGCGCACCCACCGCTTGTTGGGACCGATCGCGTCGACCGGGCAGGCCTTGGTGCAGATCTGGCAGCGGGTGCAGAAGTCGGCGGCGGCGAAGTCGGCGGGCGCGTCGGCCGTGAGCGGCAATTCGGTCGTGACCGCGGCCAGGCGGAACGACGAGCCGTAGGTGCGGTTGATGATCGAGCCATGCTTACCGAACTCGCCGAATCCGGCGGCGAGCGCCGGCGGGATCAAATTGACCGGCCCGGCGTTGGGGCCGCCATGCGGCTCGGCCGCGTAACCCTGGGCGCGGATCCAATTGGCGAGCGCGCGCGCCGCACGGGCGCCGCGGTTGTACTGAGTCATCACCTCGATCGGCGACTCGAGGTCGTAGGGCGCGGTCGCGAGCCGCGGCTGATCCATGGCGACGCCCAGGATCACGATCCACGGCGCGGTGACCGCGTACCCTTCGAACACCCAGAGTGGGTCGAGCGCCGCGATCCCGACGAGATCAGCCTCGTTAGCGAGCGCAAACGCTTTGACCGCGGCGGCCCAGCGCTCCGGCGTGTCGTTGGCGCGATCGCGCGCGATCGGCGCAGGTTTCCGCTCGCCGCGGCCACCGAACTTACGACCGAAACCTTTAAGCCGCGGCTGGCGATCCCAGCGAGCGTAGTACCAAGTCTGCAGCGCGCCGTGGGCGATGCGCGCGGGCGGATGCCAGAAGATCGGGGTCGGACGGCGGTGGCTCCGCTCGCCCACGCCGTTGATCGCGTTTCCTGAAATGCCTGGCCACACCGCCGCTTGTGCGGGCGAAGGCGTGAAAGAG
The DNA here is from genome assembly GCA_016869275.1 of Alphaproteobacteria bacterium. GTDB lineage: Bacteria > Pseudomonadota > Alphaproteobacteria > SHVV01 > SHVV01 > SHVV01. Next base: position 37,679 of record VGEO01000004.1, read on the forward strand.
CGATCGAAGCGCGGCATGGTGCAATCCTAGTGCGTTCGCACGCGCGGCGAAAGAATCCGACCGTGGGCGTTGGCAAAGGCGCGTCCGCCGTGCGAGGGTCGAGCCGTTCATGCCTCACCTCGCTCTCGTGTTCGCCGCCTCGGTCTGGGGCTCGGCGCCGGCCGCGATCAAGTTCGTGCTGGCCGCCATACCTTTGTTTGATGCGGTCGCGTTCCGCTTCCTGCTGGCGACCGCAGCGCTCTGGCTCGCGGCGCTGATCGCCGGCCGGCTGGGGCGCGTCCGCCAAGTCGGCTGGCAGCCGTTCCTGGCCGGCATGGTCGATCCCGGCGTGATCGCGGTCCTCGTCTATCACGGCGTGCAGATGACGACCGCGATCCACACCTCGGTCATCTTCGCGCTGATGCCGATCGTCTCGACAGTGTTCGGCCGCGCGGTCTTAAAGGAAGCAATCTCGGTCCCGGTCGTGCTCGGCGCAGGCGTCGCGATCGCCGGCATCGCCGTCCTGGTGTCGAGCAAGACCGCGACCGGCGAGCCGACCTTGGCCGGCGATCTCGTCATCGTCGGCTGCGTCTTCATCGTCTGCGCCGCCCAACTCGTGCTGCGCAAGGTCGCGCGCGATCACGGCGAGCCGATCGTCGCCACTGCTTCGATGATGAGCGGCGCCACCACCACCGGGTTTGTGGCGTGGCTCGTGTTCGCCGACGACCACAGCCTCACCTGGGCGGCGACCGCGCCCGCCGACGTCTGGATCGTTTTCCTCTACGCCGCGCTCGTCATCAGCGCCGGCTGCTTCTTCCTTTACAACTACGCTCTCCACCACCTGCCGGTCGGGCGCGCGAGCCTCTACGGCGTGCTCGAAGGGCCGTCCGGCGTCGTCATCGCCTGGCTCCTCTTGGGCGAGGTCGCGACGCTCTCGGAGAGCATCGGCATCGGGCTCGCGATCGCGGGCGTGGCCCTCCCGAGCCTGATCGCGCTGGCGTGGGCGGCGCGCGCGGGGGCGAGCGCGGCGCGGCCGTGATACCGCATCTCGCCTGCCTGTTCGGGGTCGTGTTGTGGGCCTCGTCGCCGACCGCGATCAAGTTCGTGCTGGCCGAGATGCCGGTGTGGGACGCGCCGGCGCTCCGTTTCGGGCTTGCGGCGATCGTGCTGTGGGCCGTCGCGGTCGCGCTCGGTCATATCGGCGAGGTACGCCGCATCGGCTGGCGCCCGTTTGTGGCCGGCCTGGTCGACCCGGGCATTATTTCGATCATGGCCTATCAGGGCTTCCTCCTCACCGCCGCGAGCCACGGCACCGTCATCTTCGCCCTGATGCCGCTGGTCGCCGCCTTGTTCGGCCGCGTGTTTCTGAACGAGCCGCTCGCGGCGCCGACCATCGCCGGGGCCACACTCGCGCTAGCGGGCGTAGTGATCCTGGTTTCGAGCCAGGATTCGGCCGGAGCGAGCTCGCTCACCGGCGATCTGCTGCTGGTCGGCTGCGTCATTCTGATTTGCGGCGCGCAGATCCCGCTCCGCCGCATCGCTATCGCGCACGGCCGGCCGCTCGTCACCACTGCGATCATGATGTCGGGCGCCGCCACGACCACAATCTTCGCCCGGTTGGTCTTCGGCGACAATTCCGCCCCGCTGGCGTGGGCCGCGACCGCATCGACCGACACCTGGATCGTGTTCGCCTATACGGCGATCGTGATCAGCAGTTCGAGTTTCGTGCTTTACAACTACGCGCTCCGACACCTGCCGGTCGCGCGCGTCAGCCTCTATTCGGTGCTGCAGACGCCGATCGGGGTTCCGCTGGCGTGGGCGGTCCTGGGCGAGCGGCTGAGCTGGGTCGAGGTCGGCGCGGCCGTGCTGGTGATCGCCGGCGTCGCGATCCCGGTTGTCGTCTCGACGCGCGCGCGGCGCGCCGCAGCGGGCTAAGCTTTGGTGCCGCCACGCGAATCGTTGCTCGCCGGCTCGACTTCGCGCTTGCGGCTTTCGCGGACCGGCGCGCGCGAGACGGGGCGCTTGATGTCGTTCGGGCTCGAGGTCTGCATCAGGCCGGTCTTGGCGACGACGTCGGCATGCTCGATCAAGAGGTCGCGTGCGCGGTTGGCGGCGGCGAGCGCGGAAGCAGCCCGTAGGGCAGCGATATCGGTCACGCGGTGTCCTTCTGGTCGATGCCGCCTTGGTCGGCTGTCTCGGTTCGTCTATGAAGTATGGAGCAGGCCGGCCACCGGGCAAAGCATCTTTCTCTAACTGATTGAGATAACAAGATAATGTCGGCCCTTCCCACGGTGTTCGTAAGCCACGGCCCACCGACGCTCGCACTCGAGCGCCATCCGGTCGTCGATTTCCTGCGGGGCGCCGCCGCCGGATGGCCGCGCCCGAACGCGATCCTCTGCGTCTCGGCGCACTGGGAGACCGAAGTCCCCGCCGTCAGCAGCGCGCCCGCGCCGGCCACCGTCCACGACTTCTACGGGTTTCCTGAGCCGCTCTATCGGCTCCGCTACCCCGCGCCGGGCGCGCCCGACCTCACCGCCCGCGTCGCTCAACTCCTCGCCGCTGGTGGGTTCGCTGCGGCGCGCGATGCCGATCAAGGTCTCGATCACGGCGCCTGGGTGCCGCTCCTGCTCATGTATGCCGACGCCGCGATCCCGGTCGCGCAACTCGCGATCCAGCACCATCTGGGACCGCATCACCACCTGGCGCTCGGCCGGGCGCTGGCGCCGCTTCGCGACGAAGGCGTCCTCATCCTCGCGAGCGGAAATACGACCCACAATTTGCGCGATGCGCTCCAGCACCTGCGCGGCGCTTCGGCCGAACCGCCCGCGCCGCCGTCGTGGGCGCTGGCGTTCGATGCGTGGGTCAACGCCGCGGTCGAACGCGGCGACCGCGCAGCGCTCGCCGATTATCGTACGCAAGCGCCGCATGCGGCGATGGCACATCCGCGCGACGAGCACTATCTGCCGCTCCTGGTTGCCGCCGGTGCCGGCGGACGCGGACGCGTGCTCCATACGAGCTTCATGCTGGGAAGCCTCAGCATGGGCGCCTACGCGTTCGACTGAACAGGAGGAAGCGATGACCAAGACGACCGGCGGGTGCCTGTGCGGCGCGGTTCGCTACGAAGCCGACGCCCGACCGGACCACGCGAGCTACTGCCACTGCTCGATGTGCCGGCGCGCGACCGGGGCGCCGGTCGCCGCCTTCGCCCGGCTGCCGAGCGCAGGCTTCCGGGTCACTAAAGGCGCGATCACGCATTATCGGTCGTCGGCCGTCGCCGTGCGCGGCTTCTGCGCGCAATGCGGCTCGCCGCTCACGTTCCAGTACGACGCCTATCCGGCATATGTCGCGGTTGCGATCGGCAGCCTCGATCGGCCCGAGCTCGCCGCCCCTGAACGCCACTGGAACTTCGAAGACCGGATGCCGTGGCTGGAACTGAGCGATTCCCTGCCGCGCCAGGGCAACATTGCCGTCGCAGCCGCCAGACCGAATTCTTAGAGCACCGATGAGTCGATCTTTCGGCGAGCCCGGCTGGTCGGTTCTCGCGCCGGTCGTCTTTCTTCTGTTGTGGTCGGGCGGCTTCACCGTCGCCAAGATCGGCGTCGAGTACGCCCCGCCGATGACGCTGCTCGCGCTCCGCTACGCGTGCGCGCTCGCGGTCTTGGCGCCGCTCGCGCTCTGGCTCAAACCGCCGCTGCCGCGCCGGCCGGTCGAGTGGTTGCATATCGCGGTGGTCGGCTTTCTGATTCAGGGAATCTATTTCGGCTTCAACTACCTCGCCTTCTCGCTGGGTGTCCCGGCCGGTACCGTCGCGCTGATCACGTCGCTACAGCCGATCCTGGTCGCGCTATTGGCGGCGCCAATCGTCGACGAGCGGGTGAGCGCGTCGCGCTGGACCGGCCTCGTCCTCGGCCTCGCGGGCGCCGCCTGCGTCATTCTCGCGCAGTCGACCGTCGCGCTCGCCTCGATCGTCGGTATGGTTGCCTCGGTCGGCGCGCTGCTCGGCATGACCGCGGCGACGCTTTACGAGAAGTGCTTCGGCGTCGGGCACCACCCGGTCACCGCCAACGCCATCCAGTACGCGGTCGGCGTGGCGGCGACGTTGCCGCTCGCATTCGCGTTCGAGGACATGACGGTCGCGTGGACGGCGGAATTCGCGGGCGCCCTCGCCTACCTCGTGATCGGCAACTCGCTGATCTCGATCACGCTGTTGCTCGCGATGATCCGCCGCGGCGAAGCCTCGCGCGTGTCATCGCTCCTCTTCCTGGTGCCGCCGACCGCGGCCGTGATCGCGTGGGCGGTGATTGGCGAGGCGCTCGCGCCGCTCGCCTGGCTCGGGCTGGCGGTGGCCGCCGCCGGCGTCGCTGTCGTCGTCCGGCCGCAGATACTAGCGCGGTGGACGGGCCGGTAGCGACCGCGAACGCCAGCCTTCGCAATCGGCAGCGGCCGGACTACTATCGCGCCAAACCACGGCACACTTGGGAGAATAGCCATGAAAACGACCTTTGCATTGCTGGCGGCGGCGGCCGCGCTCGCGCTGGCGAACCCGGCCCCTGCGCAACAGTCGGTCAAACTCTCGATCGGCACCGGCGGTACCGGCGGCGTCTACTATCCGATGGGCGGCGGGCTCGCCAACATCCTCTCCAAACACGTGCCGGGCTGGCAGGCGACCGCCGAAGTAACCGGCGGATCGGTCGACAATCTCAAGCTCCTCGGCGCCGGCAAGTCGGAGATCGGCTTCTCGATGGCCGACGCCGGGCTCGACGCCTTGAAGGGCGAAGACAAGTTCAAGGGCGCGCCGGTTCCGGTGCGCACGCTCATGGTGCTCTATCCCAACCGCATGCACGTCGTGACGGTCGACGGCAGCGGCATCAACGCGCTCAAGGACTTGAAGGGCAAGCGCGTCTCGACCGGCTCGCCCGGCAGCGCGACCGAGGTGATGGCATTCCGCGTGATCGAAGCGGCCGGCCTCGACAAGGACAAGGACATGACTCGCGAGCGCCTGGGCGCCGCCGAGTCGGTGAACGCGGTCAAGGACAAGAAGATCGACGCCTTCTTCTGGGTCGGCGGCTTGCCGACCGCGGCGGTCACCGATCTCGCCAACACGCCCGGCACCAAGATCAAGATGGTCGACACCGCCGAGGTCGTCGATGCCATGAACAAGAAATACGACAACCTCTATGCCAAGGACACGATTGCCGCGTCGGTCTATGCCGGTATGGCCAAGGACAACGCGGTGGCGACGGTCTGGAACATCCTGGTCGTCCACAAGGACATGAAGGACGACGTCGCCTACACCATCGTCAAGACCATCTTCGACAAGAAGCCGGAGATGGTGGCGGTCCACAAGGAAGCCGAGAGCTTCAACGTCGCCACCCAGGCCGGGCGCTCGCCGCTGCCGTTCCACCCTGGCGCCGTCAAATACTTCGCGGAAAAAGGCGTCAAGGTGAACTGACCGGGCCGGACCCGGCCCCGTGAGCGAGGCGTCCAAGGCCGCGGAAGAAGCCGACGCCCGGATCGATCGCGCGGCGCTCTACCTCGAAGCCGAGGAGGGCGTCGCCAACCGGCTGCGCGGCGCGGTCGCGATCGCGGTGTTGGGTCTCGCGGTCGCGACCACGCTGTTTCACCTTTACGCCGCCTACGGCATCGTTCCGACCCAGACCCTGCGCCCGGTTCACGTCGCGCTGATCCTGGTCCTCGCGTTCCTGGTCTACCCGATGGCGGCGCGGTTTCGCGATCGCATCCGCTGGTGGGACCTCGCCCTCGCTGCCAGCGCGGTTGGCGTCGTCGCCTACATGCTGGCGGGCGGCGACGACTTCACCGACCGTAACACGCTCCCCAACCGCACCGACATCGCGGTCGGCGTCGTCTTCATCCTGTTGGTGCTCGAGGGCGCGCGACGCACGACCGGCTGGATCATGCCGGCGATCTGCGTCGTGTTCATCGCCTACGCTTTCGTCGGCGCGTTGCTGCCGCCGCCCTGGACCCATCGCGGCTACGGCATCGACCGCCTGGTCGGCCATCTCTACATGACGCTCGAAGGCATCTTCGGCTCGGCGGTCGACGTCTCGTCCTCGCTCATCATCCTGTTCTCGATCTTCGGCGCCGTACTGCACCATTCCGGCGCCGGTAAGTTCTTCATCGACTTCTCGTTCGCCGCGTTGGGCGGTAAGCGCGCCTCGGCCGGCCGCACCGTGGTACTGGCGTCGTTCCTGCTGGGCGGCCCATCGGGCTCGGGCGTCGCAACCACGGTCACGATCGGTTCGGTCGCCGCACCGATGCTGGCCAAGGCCGGATTCTCGGCCAACGCCGCCGGCGGCCTGCTCGCGGCCGGCGGCCTGGGGGCGATCCTGTCGCCGCCAGTCCTGGGCGCGGCCGCGTTCCTGATCGCCGAGTTCTTGAAGATTTCGTACCTCGACGTCATCCGCATGGCAGTGATCCCGACCTGCCTCTACTACTTCGCGCTCCTGATGATGGTCGAGCTCGAACGGCGCGAGGTGCCGGGCGCGGTCGAGTTGCCGCGGCAAAGCCTCTGGCGGCTCACGCTCGGCGGCGGCTTTCACTTCGCATCGCTGATCGCGATCGTCGTCTTCATGCTGATCGGCTTCACGCCGGTGCTGGCGGTGTTCTGGGCGACCGTACTCGCGGCGGCCGCGAGCTTCTTGAACCCTGCCGCGGCGCTGATGCCGCGCAAGCTCGGCGCCGCGCTCGCCGACGGCACGCTCAAGGTCCTAAACGTCGCCGCCACCTGCGCCGCCGCCGGCATCATCGTCGGCGTCGTGACGCTGACCGGCCTCGGCCTCAAGTTCAGCGCGATCGCGATCGCCTACGCCGGCGGCAGCCTCGCGCTCACCGCGCTCTATACCGCGCTGATCGTCTGGGTGGTCGGGCTCGCGGTGCCGGTGACCGCATCCTATATCATCTGCGCGGTGATCGCGGCGCCGGCCCTGATCCAACTGGGGGTCCCCGACTTCGCCGCCCACATGTTCATCTTCTATTACGCGCTGCTCTCGGAAGTCTCGCCGCCGACCGCGCTCTCGCCATTCGCGGCCGCCGCGATCACCGGCGGTAATCCATACCTGACGACGCTGCAGGCGTGGAAATACACGCTCTCCGCGTTTCTGGCGCCGTTCGTGTTCGTGCTCGACCCGCACGGTATCGGTCTCCTGCTCAAGCTGCCGAGGGGCGCCGATTGGGGCGACGTCGCGCTGATCGTCGCCGCGACCGCGATCGCGATCGCGGTCCTGACCGCGGCGCTGCAAGGCCGCTGGCGGGCGCCGGTGACCGCGCCCGAGCGCGCGCTGCTGGTGTTGAGCGGCGTCCTTCTGCTGTTCGGGCCAGGGGTCGATGGGGTGCTGGCGCAAGCTGCCGGTGCCTCGATCGGTGCGCGCGAGGTCGGCTTCGGCTTGGCCCTCGTCCTCGCCGCCATCGGCTGGCGCCGGCCGGTGGCTACGATCGTCTAGGGGGCCGCACCCGACCGATGGCATCGTTTCGGTTCGACCTCGTCGTCGCGGTGTGGGGCGACCTCTTCCGCGGCCTGTTCGAGAAACTCTGCCTGCCGAGCCTATGCACGCCCGCGAACCTCGAGGCGCTCGGCCAGCGCGGCGAGGTGAAGCTGTGGCTCTATACGCCGGCGGCCGAGGTCGGCCGGCTCGACGTTGCCCAGTTGCGGGCGCGAATCCCGGCAGCGATCGGCTTTCGCGTGGTGACGCTCGAGGGGATCGGCCGCGCCGATCATGCGGTCCGCAACAATCTCGACATGTCGCTTTGCCACCGCAACGCGATCAAGACCGCGGAAGAGCGCGACGCCGTCATCTCGTTCATTCCGGCCGACAGCGTGTGGGCCGAGGGCGCGTTGCCGCGGATGGCGGACCGGATCGTCGCCGGCAAGCGCGCGGTGTTCCTGTTGGGAACGCGCGTCACCGCCGAGACCTTCATCGACGTGTTCAGCAGCCGCTTCCTCGACGCGGCGCGCTGGGTCGCGCGCTGCCCGGCGCGAGACTTGATCCGGGCGGCGCTGCCGTGCCTGCATCCGATCACGCGCGCGTCGTTCGTCGACAGCCCCACCTTCACCACCTGGCCCTCGACCCTGGTGTGGCCGGTGGGCGCCGACGGGCTCCTGATCCGCGCCTTCCATTTCCACCCGGCGTTCGTGTGGCCGCGCCGCTACGGCGACTTCGCGCTCACCGTCGATCTCGACTTCGTCAAGAATGCGGTCGATGGCGAGGGCGACATCCATGTCGTCACCGATTCCGACGAAGCGCTCCAACTCAATCTGGACGTCGAGAACCACTTGCCCAATTTCCTCGGCCGCGCGCCGGCCGATCCGACCGCGATCGCGGCGTGGATCGGCGGCAACGCCGATCCGCTGCATCGCGCGATGTTCTTGCGCCACACGGTCCGCCTCCATGCCGGCGAACTCGGCCCGGCGTGGGATGCGGCGGCGGCACGGTCGGATCGGTTCGCGCGCGAACTGCTCGCCGCCGCCGCCGATACGGCCGCGCCATGAATTTCGACCTGATCGTCGCCATGTGGGGCGACTCCTATCCACTCATCTTCGAGCGCGTCGCGTTTCCGAGCTTGTGCGCACCGGGCAACATTCCGGCACTCGCCGCGGCCGGGCGGGTCACGCTCTGGCTTTACGTCCCCGCCGGCGAAGCGGCCGGCGTCGATCTCGAAGGCTACCGCGCGCGGCTCCCCGCCGCGGTCGAGGTCGCGGTCGTACCGGTCGCGGACATCGGCGGCAGCAACCTGGTCGCGCGGAACTACCTCGACTTGTCGGTCTGCCATCGGCTGGCGGTTGCCAAAGCGGGCGAGCGGAACGCGGCGCTCTGTTTTCTCCCGGCCGACGGTATCTGGGCTGACGGCTCGCTGCGGGCGATGGCGGCGCATCTCGCAGCAGGCCGGCGCGCGGTCCTCACCAACGGAATCCGCATCGCCGCTGAAACCTTCTTGCCGGTTTATATCGAGCGCTTCCTCGCGCCCGACTTGAGCGTCGCGCGCTGCCCGGGGCGCGCCCTGGTCGCAGCGGTCATGCCGCACCTGCATCGACTGACGTTGAGCACTATGATCGACAGCCCAACCTTCACGACCTGGCCCTCGCTCGTCACGTGGCCAGTTGCCGGCGAAGACGGGCTCATCACCCGCCTCTTCCATCTCCACCCGGCGATGGTGTGGCCCCGGCGTTACGGCGACTTCACGGGCACGGTCGATCACGGCTTGATCGAGGCCGCGATGTCGCGGACCGATGACATATGTGTCGTCACCGATTCGGACGAGGCGCTTCAGGTCAACCTCGACGTCCTTGGCCACCGCGACGACTTGATCGGCACAGCGCCCGCCTCGATCGAAACGATCGCGGCGTGGATTCCGACCGCGACCACCCCGCTGCACCGGTGGTTTTTCCTGAACGCGCCGATCCGCCTGCACGAGCGCGACCTCAACACCGCATGGGCGGCGGTCGAAGAGCGGTCGCGTCAGTTCGCGGCGGTCGTAGTTGCTGCCGCCGAACGTCGGCTGCCCCACTGAAGGAGCGGACATGATCGATGCCAAGCCGATCGTTCTGGCCGGGTGCCACGTCAAGCTGGTGCCGCTCGAATCGGCGCATATCGCAGACCTGACGGCTGCGCTCGATCCGACGCTCACGCAGTGGTTCACGAAGCCGCTCCTGACGCGGACCGACGTCGCAGCCTTCGTCGCCGAGGCGATCGCTCAGGCCGACGCCGGCTTAGCGCTCCCGTTCGCAACCCTCGATGCCGCGAGCGGCAGGGCGATCGGTACCACCCGGTTCGGCGCGATCGACCGCTCGAACCGCCACGTCGAGATCGGCTGGACGTATCTCGCGCGCCGCTGCCACCGCACCGGCGCCAACAGCGAGGCCAAGTTCCTGATGCTCGCCCACGCGTTCGAAACCTGGGCTTGCCTCCGGGTCGAGTTCAAGACCGATTCGCTCAACGCGCCGACCCGGACCGCATTGGCCCGGCTGGGAGCGACCGAAGAAGGAACGTTCCGCAACCACATGGTGTGCGCCTCGGGCCGGATCCGGCATAGCGTCTATTTCAGCATCACCGCCGACGAGTGGCCGGCGGTCAAAGCCCGCCTCGCGGCGCGGATCGCCGCCGGCGGCCATACCTCGTAACCGGAAGGATCGACCGATGACCGCGCTTCCATTCGACCGCCTCGAGATCGGCCTCTACAGCATCGCAGCGACCGCCGACAATGCCGCCGTCGCCCGCCAAGCCGAGGCGCGCGGTTTCAAGCGCGTGTGGCTGGCCGAGGACCACCACAGCCGCGACATCTTCGTGCAGGCGGCGGTCATTGCCGGAACGACACGGTCGATCGGGATCGGGCTCGGCATCGTCAATCCTTACACCCGCCACCCGGCCCAGATCGCGATGGGCGTCGCCGACCTGGAAGAACTGGGCGGCCCGCGCGTAACGCTGGGCTTGGGCGCCGCGTGGTCGGCGATCGGCGCGCACGGGCTCGCCAATCCGCGCCCGATCCGGGCGCTCAAAGAGGCGGGCGAGATCTGCCGCGGCCTTCTCGAGGGCCAGCAGGTGACCTACGAGGGCGAGATTTTCCGCCTGCCCGCGCCGGGCGCCCGGCTTTCGTTCCCGCTCGCGCGCGCGCGCGTTCCGCTCTACTTCGGCTCGATGGGCCCGAAGACGCTGGCAATGGCGGCGCCGATCGCCGATGGCTTGCTGTTCAGCGTCTTCTGCAGCCCGCGCTTCGTCGCCGAGCGCATGACGCACGTGACCGCCGCGCTCGCCAGGGCCGGGCGTGCGCCCGCCGATCTCGACATCGCCGGCTACATCATCTTCGCGGTCGACCGCGACGGCGCCGCCGCCCGCCACGCGGCCAAGAAGCTCGTCGCTCATTACGTGCGCCGCATCCGCGACGATCTCCGCTACCAGGCCGCCGGCCTCGATCCCACGCGCATGGCGGCGATGAAGCAGGACCTCAACGCGGCCTTCAAGGAAGGACGGTGGACGCAGGCGGTCGCGGAGGTGCCGGACGATGTCGTCACCGCGCTCGCAGTCGCCGGTACCCCCGATGAGTGCGTCGCCGGGCTCCGCGCCTACGCCGCCGCCGGGATCAGGCGGCCGGTGCTCTACCACGCGCTCGGGCCCGACCGCGTGGCGGCGATCGACCTGATCGCCGATCGGGTACGGCCCGCGCTCGCCCCGGCCTAGCCGTAGAGCCTGAGTGAGCCCGGTGCTAAGGTCGCGGCGATGCTGAAAGCGTTTCGCGCGGTTGTCCTCGGCGCTCTCGCGTCGCTCGGTGCCGGGCGCGGCGTGGCCGCCGAGACCGTCGATCTCGCGCTCGTGCTGGGGGCCGACGTGTCGCGAAGCGTCGATGCCGGCGAGTTCCAGCTCCAGCGCGAGGGCTATGCCAAGGCGTTGACCGATCCGCGCGTCCTCGCCGCGATCCGCTCGGGCGAGAACGGTGCGATCGCGCTATGCTACTTCGAGTGGGCTGGCATCGGCGAGCAGCAGCTGGTGATCGACTGGACCGTGATCCGGACCGCGAACGACGCCGCGGCGATCGCGGCCAAGCTCTTGGACACGCCGCGCTCATACTGGGGCCGCACCGCGATCGGCGACGCGGTCGAGTTCGCGATGCGCCGGCTCGACAAGGTCAAAGGCCAGGCACCGCGCCAGGTGATCGACCTCTCGGGCGACGGCACCAACACCAACGGCCGCTTCCCGAGCGTGGTGCGCGACGAGGCGGTGGCGGCCGGGATTACCATCAACGCGCTCGTGATCCTGAGCCCGGTACCGATCCCGATGTTCCCTGAGCACACCCACCCGCCGGGCGGGCTCGAGAATTACTTCAAGAACTACGTGATCGGCGGGCGCGGCGCCTTCACGCTCCAGGTCGAGGGATTCGCCTCCTTCGCCCAGGCGATCGTGCAGAAGCTGGTGATCGAGATTTCCGGGGTCGAACCGGGGCCGGCGTTCGCCGCCGCGCTGCCGGCCGCGGACTAAATCCGGACTCCAGCCCTTCAACATTCGTTAACCACGACGGCGTTAGAAAGGCCGCTGGCGCGGGGTCGTTCCGACCCGCGGACAGCGGGCTCACCATGACCGTGGCCGTTAGCGATTTCGACCCGGCGATCCGACCCTTGAGCGACGTCGCCCCCGGCGACCTCGGCGCCTTCGCCGAGCCGGCCGAGCGGCTGGCCGAGCTGCCGGCGCTCCCCTCGTACCGCGCCGCGCTCGACTATTTCGCCGCTTATCCGGCGCGGGCGCTGACGAGTCCGGGCTCGCGCGCCGCCATGTACCACCTGGTCAGGGCCCTTCGACCTAAACTGACGCTCGAGATCAGTACTTTCCACGCCGGCACCACCGAGGTGATCGCGCGCGCCCTATGAGCGAATGGCGGCGGCCATCTCTTGACGATCGATCCTTTCGGGGCCGAGCGCGTGCCGCCGATCCTGGCGCGATGGCCGGCCGTACTCGCCCAGAACGTCGACTTCCTCGCCATCAATTCGATGGAGCTTTTCATCCATTTCGATTCGATCGAGCCCAAGCTCGATTTGAGCTTCGTCGACGGCAACCACGCCTATGCCTATGCGCTCTACGATCTGACGCTCGCAGCCAAGTGGACGCGGCCGGGCGGCATCATCATCGTCGACGACTATTGCCTGCCGGGCGTGTTCTGGGCGGTACGCGATTTCCTGGGGCGCAATCCCGGTTGGCGCGAGATTTCGGGCGCGATGGCGGCGTTCGACCCGGACGAACCGTTCCGCTCGATCCGGCCGTCGCTCCCGGATACCGGCTTCTTCGTGCTCGCGGCGCCGTCCTTCCTGACGCTCGGGCCCCGCACGACCAGCTTCGAATACGAGCTTCGCAAGGGAGCCGGGATCGGCGCGCTGTCGCTCCGTGCCCACCCCGAAGCGCCGGCCGGCACCGTGCACGCGCAAATCTACCTGCGCTCTTACCCCGAGAACGCCGGCAAGGCATTGACGATGACGGCGATCGCCAAGACGGCGGTCGCCGCCGGCCAGCGCGTGATCGACATCGTGCTGCCGGAACCCCTGGTGACGCCCCACGACCCGGCGCGCTCGCTCCGCGCGTTCGAGATCGCGCTGGCGTGGCAGCCCGCCGACGACGCCGCGCCGCTCAGCCTGCTGCGCCGCCCGCAGCTCGCGCTCGTCAACCGCTGACCCGGGCGGGACGGCCGGCGTGTCGAGCGCTGGCCGGCAATGAGCGCGTTGGTGCCCGCGGTGGGATTCGAACCCACACCTCCTTGCGAAGAAGGGATTTTAAGTCCCTTGCGTCTACCGTTTCGCCACGCGGGCCGGACCGGACCCTAACCCTCGGGGCTATAGCGGGACAAGTCGGCGGACATAACCGTTGGGCGCGATTGGTCGGCCCGGCCGGCGGTGCTACGCTCGGGCACCGGCACAGCCAGGGAGGGAACCATGGCTTCGCAACGGTTCATCGTTTCCGCTGATTCGCACATCATCGAGCCCTACGACCTCTGGACCAAGGCGCTCGGCCGTAAACACGGCGACAAGGTCCCGCACCGGGTCAAAGCGGCGAAGAGCCTCGACGGCAAGAAGACCGTCGAGGGCGACTTCATGTTCACCGGCCAGGATTACTTGGGGATCGGCGACCTGCGCCAGGAGAATGCCGGCGATACGCTCGATTCGACCGTGCCGATCCCGACCGGCGACCTGCTGCCCGAACTGGCGAACAAGGTCTTGAAGTCGAACCACGACCCGGCGGTGCGGCTCGAGCTCCAGGACCATGACGGCGTCGCCGCCGAGATCATCCAGGGCACCAACACGCTGCTCGCGATGCGGACGCGCGACACCGCTGTCCTCCACGACGTCGCCGCCGTCTTCAACGACTATTGCGCCGAATATTGCAGCCACGACCCCAAGCGCCTGATCGGCACCGCCATGATCCCGACCCGCGACCCGGCGTGGGCGTCGAAGGAGCTCGCGCGCATGGCCAAGCGCGACATGAAGGCGGTGATCATCAACACCGACCTGCCGCCCGGCTACGAGCCCTACCGGCGCAAGATGTACGACCGCATCTGGGAGACCGCGATCGACCACGACATGGTGGTCGTCCTCCACTTGGGCACCGGCGAGACCGTCGATCCGTTCGCGCTGGTGACGCCCGAAGAGCAGGAGGACGGACCCAAGCTCTTCCTCGACATCTTCGACGACCACAAGCGCACGCTGGTCAACGAGTTCATCTTCGGCGGCATCTTCGACCGCTTCCGCAAATTGAAGCTGATGCTCGGCGAGTACGAGTGCTCGTGGTTCCCCTATTTCCAGTTTCGCCTCCGCCAGATGCGGGGCGCGCTGGGGCTCGCCATGCGGCTGCCGCAGGTGACGCGCGAGGCCGATGAGTACATCCGCGATCACGTCTGGATCGGCTTCACCGACGATCAATACGTGAGCAAGGCGTGGGACGTCGCCGACGGCGCCAATAAGCTGATGTGGGGGTCGGATTATCCGCACCCGCGCAACACGTTCCCCAACAGCCGCGCGATTCTCGATCGCATCTGTGCCGGCATGCCCGCCCATGTGAAGGCGAATGTCGAGGGTTTGAACTGCGCGCGCCTGTTCGGGATCGACGTGCCGAAGATGCGGGCGGCGGCCGAATAGCGCGCGGCGCGGCGAGCCGCGGCGGCGGGAGGAAGCCATGGACCTCGAGCTTCGCGGCAAGGTCGCGCTTGTCACCGGCGGCAGCCAAGGGATCGGCAAGGGCATCTGCACCGAGCTCGCGCGCGAGGGCGCGTACGTCGCGCTGTGCGCGCGCAAGCCCGGGCCGCTCGCCGAAACCCGGGCCGAATGCGAGCGGCTCGGCGTCAAGGCGCTGGCACTCGAGGCCGACGTCACCGACAAAGCGGCGATCGAGCGCGTGGTCCAGCAGACCCTCGACCGCTTCGGCCGGATCGACATCCTGGTCAACAACGCCGGCGGCGACGCCGCCAATTCGCACTGGGTCGATGATCCCGACGAGGTGTGGGAGAAGAACTACGCGATCAACTTGTGGCCGTGCATCCGCTTCACCCGGCTCGCGGTCAAGGCGATGAAAGCGCAGGGCGGCGGCGCGATCGTCAACGTCGCCTCGGTCGGCGGCAAGATCGTGAGCTGGCCGGGGGTGAGCGATTACAGCTCCGCCAAGTCAGCGGTGATGATGCTGACGCTCACCTGGTCGGTCGACCTGGCGCCGAACAATATCCGCGTCAACTGCGTCAATCCGGCGTTGATCCGGACGCCGCTCTGGGAAGAGCTCGCCAAGTCGTTCGTGCCGCAGTTGGGCCCCGACGTCGAATCGGTGTTCAAGTCGTTCACGGAAAAACTCACGATCAAGCGCACCGGCAAGCCCGAGGAAGTCGGTTGGCTGGTCGCGTTCCTCGCCTCCGACGTCCGCGCCGGCTTCATCACCGGCCAGTGCTGGAACGTCGACGGCGGCTACATCAAGACGATCTGAGCCCGGAGAGCGCGTCGGTCGTTGATCTGCGTGCTCGCCAACGTCGAAGCCAAGGTCCAGGCTGACGTCGCGGGCTTGAACGCGGGGCGGCTGTTCGGATTGCGCGTGCCGAAGGCGGCGGCGCGGACACGGAAGGCCCCCTCCCCAACCGCTCCCTTGCGGAGCACGGGGAGAGAGGGTGCGACCCCCTCCCCAACCCCTCCCCCTGCAAGCAGGTTGCTTGCAGGGGGAGGGAGGCGAGCGGAGCGAGCTGGAGGGGGTTGAGACTAGGTCTACCGGCAGCCGAGCAGGATCTGTGCGAGCTCCTCCGGCGTCGTGATCATCGGGTCGTGCCCGGTCGCGATCTCGTGGTAGCGCCAAGTCGGATCGTTCGCCGCCGTCTTCGCCATCGCTTCGAGGCCGCCGATGGCCGGGTTCGAGCAATAGATGAAGGTCCGCTTCGGCACCGCCGCATACTTGCCCGCGAGCTTGATCGGATGTTCGTGGGTTCGGATCGGCATCCCACGCGCGTGCGCATCGAGCCAGCGCGCATCGTCGGCATCGGCAATGCCGAGCGCCGCCGGCGGCGCCGGCGGCAGCCGCCAGCCGTCGTTGGCCGCGACGCCGGCCCGCACCTGCGCGGCCATCGCCTTCGGAATCACGTCGAGCACGGACTTGCCGTCTTCGGGTACCACCGCGTCGAGATAGACGAGATGCGCGATCCGGTCCGGCATGCGGTCGGCGACCGCGGTGATCACCATGCCGGCGTAGCTGTGGCCGACCAGCACGATCCCGCGCAGATTCTCATACGCGATCAGGTTGGCGATATCGTCGATGTGAAGGGCGAGATCGACTTCGGGCCGCGCCAAGTGCGCGCGGTCGCCCAAGCCGGTGAGCGAAGGGGCATAGACGTCGTGGCCGGCGGCGCGGAGCCGCGGCGTCACCTTGCGCCACACCCAGCCGCCTAACCACGAACCATGGACCAGAACGTAGACCGCCATCGCCGCCTCCGTCGCCGATCATAGGCGCGGCAGTCGCGGCCGGCGAGCAGCGCTACCGCCGGCTAGGCCGGAACCTCGATCGGGACGACCGGGCGGCCCGCGCGATAGTTCTGCCACATCGCCTCGAACGCGGTCGCGAGGTCGCGGGTGTAGCGCGGAACGTCGAACAGCGGCGCATTCGCGACATTGGCTGCGAGCTTGGCGCGGAGCGCGGCGACGGCCGCCGGATTGGCAGCGAATGCGACAGCGCGTTCTTCGTACTCGGCCAGGTCGCGGCAGAGGAGCTCGGGCATCCCGACCGCGTTGAGGAGCGTCGCTCCCATGCGCGCAGCCGGCGTCTCGCCGGCGACCGAGAGCAACGGCACGCCGGCCCATAATGCGTCGACCGAGGTGATGCCGCCGCCGTGGTAATATGTGTCGAGCGCCATGTCGGCCGCGCTCAGGCGCGCGCAGTGGTTCTCGCGCTGGATCTTGGGCGCGAACACGAGCCGGGCCGGATCGATGCCGTGGCGTTCGGCCTCGCGCTTCAAGTTGGCGGCGGTCGCGGCGACAAACTCGCCGAACCACACCACTGCGTTGGGCGCGCGCGCCAGAATTCGCATCTACGCCGCGAACACGACCGGCTCGAACTTACACGGGTGGTTGAGATTCGCGAGCACGAACGCCGTCTCGGGGAGCGCCAGGGCGCGGCGCGAGGGCGTCGGCTTGCGTTCGATCGGCGGCGCGATCATGAAGCTGTGCGGCATGAAGACGCCGGCCTCGCTGTTGAGGCGGGCGAGTTCGGGCGGCATGAAGTAGCGGTCGGTCAAGAGGTAGTCGACGAACGACCCCCCGGTCGTGATCGAATAGCCGAGGCCGTGGACCTGGACCGGTGCCGCGCGGTGCGCGAGCACCGGGAGGCATGTGCACGAGGTGTGACCGGAAACGTCGAACAGGATGTCGACGTGGTCGCCGGCAATCCGTTCGGCGGCAAGATCGGGCTTGTTGCCCGGTACCAGCGTGTAGCGGTCGAACGCCGCTTGATACGCCTTGGCGAACTCGGTCTTCTCGCCGTTCGCGGTGCCGTAGCCCCAGACCTCGATCCGGGCGCAGTCGAGCGCTTCGATCACCGGCTTCAGCACCATCGGTAGGCTGTGCCAGGTCGTGTAGGGAAGGATGAAGCCGACCCGTGGCCGCCGGCCGGCGGGGCGCCCGGAGAAAATGCGTGCCGGCGGTGACGGCGGCGCCATGGCCGCTGCCGAACGCCGTGCCGCACGGGCGATTTTTTCGTAGCCAACCGGCATCGCCTGGAGTGAGAACACCAACACGCGCTCGGCCTCGGGCGATGCCTCCGCTTCGTCGGCGAGGCGCAACAGCCAACTCTTGAGGTCGTCGTAACGGTCCCAGCGGGCGAGCGAGAGCGCCGCATCGACCGCCTGACCGAGCGCGGTCGCATGCGTGGGGTCGAGTTCGACGACACGGCTGAACACGGCGTAGGCATCGTCGGCCCGCCACAGGGACTGATAAATCGAGCCCAACGTCATCAAGACCTCGGTATCGTCGGGATCGATCGCGCGCGCCGCTTCGAGGTGCGCGATCTGGTCCTCGCGCGATCCGTCAGGGTCCTGCACCTGCGCCTACGTCAGGCGCGCCAGGACCGTGTTCGGGTAAAGCGCGACCAGCCGATCGGCGAGCCGCCGCGCGGTCTCGTCGTCGCCAGCCTCGAACTCGAGCACCGCCTGAACCCGGAGGAGATCGATATCGTCCGGGATGCTGGCAAGCCCGCGCTCGATCACGGCAACGGCTTCATCGAAGTGCCCGAGATCGCGGCGAATGACCGCCAGGTCGACATACGCCATCGCGCCCTCGGGATCCAGCCGGATCGCGGTCTCGAACAACTGCTCGGCGTCGCTATACCGTCCGGTCCGATAGCGAATCTTGCCGAGGTTGTAGTGGGCTTCGGCGAAGCCGGGATCGTGGGCGATCGCGCGCTCGAGCAGCGCCGCCGCTCGCGCGTAGTCCGCGGCGTAGAAATAGTGCGCGCCGAAATTGTTGAGAGTCGACACGTCGTTGGGATCGAGCGCGAGCGCCTTCTCGTACGCTGCCACCGCCTAGGCCGGTTGTTTGGCCGCGCTGTAAACGGTGCCGAGCGCGTTCCAGACTTCGACGAACCGCGGCGCCAGCGCACCGGCACGCTCGAGCACCTCGATCGCGCGCGCATGGTCGCATTTCTTGCGAAGAAACAGCCCGTGCTGGTAGAGCGTGTCGACGTCACTGGCATCGAGCGCGAGCGCGCGTTGGAAGAGCGCGTCGGCGGCCTCGGGATGGCCGTCGACGTCTTCGACCTTGGCGAGACCGCATAAACAGGCCGCATCGTCGGGCGCGAGCGCGAGCCCCGCAGCGAACGCCACGCGCGCCTCCGCGAGGCGGCCGAGCGCCTGAAGGGTGTCGCCCAAGTTGCGTCGCGGCGGTAGCCAGTCCGGTGCCGCGACGGCGGCGCGCTCGAAGAATGCGGCGGCGCGCCCGTTGTCCTTTTGCGCCCGGTACGCGGTCCCGAGCGCGTTCAAGAGATCGGCGTCATCTTTGCGAATATCGAGCGCGGCCTCGAGATGCGGCACCGCTTCGCCCGCGCGTCCGAGCACGACGAACAACAAGCCCAAGGCCTTGCTCGCCCCGGCGTGGCGCGGTTGACCGCGGAGGAAGGCTTCGTAGGTGGCGATCGCATCGGCATATGCCCCGGCCTCGGTCTGGAGGCCGCCCAAGGTCATCGTGGCTTTCTCTGCTTCGGGCCGAGCGGCGAGCGCACGCTTCAGGTGCGCTATCGCTTCGTCGCGCCGCCCGGCGAGCGCGAGGATGAGGGCGAGGTTCTGGCGAAAATCGAGGTCGTCGGGACGTCCGACGAGGCCCGCTTCAAGCAGCCCGATGGCCTCGGCGTGGCGCCCGGCGCCGGCGGCGCGGACGGCCGCGCGCAGAACGGCTGCGGTCTCGCCGTCGGCGTTCCCCGGGCTGACGCCGGAGACGGAGTTCCCTGCTTCGCTCATCGCTCGTTTCCAGGGTCCGGTGTAACCCCGGCGTGGTTAACGAACGATTGACGCGCCCCTCAGCGCGACGGCGCCTCCGGCTGCGCCCCGCCGGTGCGTCCGAAGCCATAATCGAGCAGCAGAAGTTCGGCGATATCGACCCAGGCATAGCAGACTTCTTGGAGCGGTTGTCCGGCGAAACGGATCTCGCGCTCCGATGCCACCCGGCCGCCGATCGCGCCGTAAAACGCCCGCCACGGATTGTCGCGGAGCGCCCAGATCACCAATTGCTCGAACTCGTGAGCGGCAAGGTGGCGCGCCGCGCTGGCGACAAGCCCGCGGCCGAGGCCGCGGCGCTGCCACGCCGGCAGCACGTAGATCGCGGTGATTTCGCCGGTGCGAGCGATCCCGCTTCGCTCCGGACCGCAGTCGGCGAAGCCGACGATGCCCTCGCCATCGGCCTCGGCGACGAAGGTGGCGCGGTTCGGCGCTTGTTTGTTGAGGACGTCCGACCACATCGCGGCGTGGCGCACATCCGACATCCCGTCGAGGTACTCGGCGGCGAGGATACCGCGATAGGCGGCGCGCCAGCTTTCGATGTGGACGTGGCCGATCGCCGCGGCGTCGTCGAAGGCGGCGCGGCGAACCCGGACGGCGCGCGGGACCTCATTCATCGGCGACCGGCTCGTCTTCGATCGGCTCGCCACCCAACGCGCGCATCGCGGCCGCCAACTCGGCGGCGGCGGCATCGATGCGGGCCTGATCGCGGCCGCGCAGGACGATCGAGGCACCGAACCTGCGCATGCGATAGAAAGGATAGCTCCCCATCGCGACGTCGGGATAGCGGCCTTGCAACTGGGCGAGCGGCTTGGCGAGATCGCCCTCGGCCAGGTACGCCGAGAGCGTCCGCGACCGGATCGGCGGCCCGCCGACCAGGCGGTCGACGAGGCCGTCGAACATCGCCTGCATGATCTTGGGGACACCCGCCATCACGAATACGTTGCCGATCTGAAAGCCCGGCGCCTTCGAGACCGGGTTGTCGATCAGGCTCGCGCCTTCGGGGGTATGCGCCATGCGAAGCCGCGCTTCGTTGAGCGCACTCGGGTCCTTGTAGGCCGATTGGAGCAGCGCGACCGCCCTGGGGTTGAGGACGTTCTTGACGCCGAACGCCTTGGCGACGCTCGCGGCGGTGATGTCGTCGTGAGTCGGGCCGATGCCGCCGGTCGTGAAAACGTAGTTGTACGCGGCGCGGCATTCGTTGACGGCACGGACGATCGCGCTTTCGTCGTCGACGACCACCCGCGCTTCCATGAGGTCGATACCGAGATCGACCAGGCGCTTGGCGATGTAGTTGAGGTTGATGTCTTGGGTCCGGCCCGACAGGATCTCGTTGCCGATGATCAAGACGCACGCGGTCGGCATTGGGCTGCTGGTCGACGGATTCCCGGACTCGTTCGATCCGAGTTTATCCGATCCCGCTTCCCTGCTAGCTGTTTTCTCGCATGCGCTACGCCTCGCCCCTCGTCCGCGGCCGCTTGGTCCGGCGCTACAAGCGGTTCCTCGCCGACGTCGAACTCGACGGCGGCCAAACCGTCACCGCCCACTGCGCTAATCCCGGCTCGATGCTCGGGGTCGCGTCTCCGGGTGCCGAGGTCTGGCTCTCGCGCGCGGCCAACCCCAAGCGCAAGCTCGCCCTTACCTGGGAGCTCGTCCGAATCGGATCGTCCCTGGTCGGCATCAACGCAATGCACGCGAATTCGATCGTCGCCGAGGCGATCGCCGCCGGTACCCTCCCGGCGCTCACGGGTTATGCCCGCGCCCGGCGCGAGGTTCGCTACGGCAAGAGCTCGCGGATCGACCTCCTGCTCGAAGACGACGCCCGGCCGCCGTGCTTCATCGAGATCAAGAACGTCCATCTTGCCCGCCAGCCGCCGCTCGCCGAGTTCCCCGACGCCGTCACCGCCCGCGGCGCCAAGCACCTCGCCGAACTCGCCCGTGTCGTCGGCGACGGCGCCCGCGCCGTCATGGTCTACCTCGTCCAGCGCGAGGACTGCGATCGTTTCGCGCCCGCCGCCGACATCGACCCGGCCTATGCCGCCGCCTTCGCCCGGGCGCGCACGCACGGCGTCGAGGTGCTGGTCTACGGCTGCCGCGTCACGCCGGAGGAAATCCGGGTGGACCGGCGCCTCGGTTTCGAATAATTAACCGGTCCGCCCTAGATTATGGCCAGCATGGTCTATCTCGACGCCGCCACCGCGCCCGTCCGCAACACCGGAGCCATCAAGCTCTACCGCGCCGCCGACTTCGACGGCATGCGGGCGGCCGGGCGGCTCGCAGCCGAGACGCTCGATTACATCACACCGGCGGTTCAGCCCGGAGTCACGACCGATCATCTCGATCAGCTGTGCTACGACTTCATCGTCAAACGCGGTGCGATCCCGGCGCCGCTCAATTACCGCGGCTTTCCCAAGTCGATCTGCACTTCGATCAACCACGTCGTCTGTCACGGCATCCCCGGCGACAAGCTGCTGCAGACGGGCGACATCGTGAACATCGACGTCACCGTGATCCTCGACGGCTGGCACGGCGATTCGAACCGGATGTATCCAGTGGGCGACGTCGGCGTCAAAGGCCGGCGCCTCTGCGACGTCACCTACGAAGCGATGATGCGCGGGATCGAGGCGGTCAAGCCGGGCGCGACCCTAGGCGACGTCGGCCATGCCATCCAGACCTACGCCGAGAAGCACCGCTGCGCGGTGGTGCGCGATTTTTGCGGCCACGGCTTGGGCCGGGTCTTTCACGATGCGCCCAACGTGCTCCATTACGGCGAGCCCGGCACCGGGCCCGAGTTCAAGGAAGGCATGTTCTTCACGATCGAGCCGATGATCAATTTGGGCGGCTGGCAGGTGAAAATCCTGGCCGACGGCTGGACCGCCGTGACCAAGGACCGCTCGCTCTCGGCCCAGTTCGAGCACTCGATCGGCGTGACCGCGACCGGCCACGAGATCTTCACGCTCTCGCCTGCCGGGCATACCTGCCCGACCGCCTAGTCCCAGCCGGCGCCCTCGTCGGCGCCCGGCCCACGCCTAAACCTTCCCTAAGAGTCGTTAGGGAGGGAATGCCGTGCCCTATCGGACCCGCTACCGCACCTTTCGGGACGCGCGCTCGCGCTGGCGAGCGCCGCCGCCGGCAACTGCGCCATCGGCCGCCCTGGCCGGGCGCAAAGCCCGACTCCTGGCCGCCTTACCTAATGCTCTGGAAGATAAAGACTTTCTAACCCTGCTCCTGCTCGCCTTAGGACCGCCCGACGGGGCGCCGGCCGCTGCCCACGCGTTGATCGCGCGCTTTGGCACGTTCGCCAGAGCCGCGGCCGCCGACCCGGCGGTACTACGAACGATCCCGGGCATCGGCGAGGACGCGATCTTTGCCCTCAAACTCGCCCCGGCGGCGGCGCTCCGACTGCTCCGCGCCGATATCGTTGGCCGCTCGGTCCTGAGTTCGGGCCAGGCCGTGATCGACTATTGCCGCGCCGCCGCGGCTGGGGCGCCGCGCGAGCAATTCCGGCTCCTCTTCCTCAATCGCAAGAACGGCGTCATCGCCGACGAAGTCCAGCAGGAGGGGACCGTCGACCACGCGCCGGTCTATCCGCGCGAGGTCGTTCGCCGCGCGCTCGAGGTCGGCGCCAGCGCGCTGATCCTGGTGCACAACCACCCTTCGGGCGACCCGACGCCGTCGCCGGCCGATATCGCCATGACCCGCGCCATCGCCGCCGCCGCCAAGACGCTCGACATCGCCCTCCACGACCACATCGTGATCGGCGGTGCCGGCCATGTGAGCTTCCGTGCAGCCGGGCTCCTGCCGTGACCGAGCCGTGACCGGACTCAGTTCGATCTAACAGCCTAGCGGTCCGAATCCCCCACCCGTTCGTCCCACGGGCCGGCCTCAACGAAGGGTCGGCCGTCGAAATCACCGAAAGTGACGGCGCCCTCGTGGTGCGAAAGCTCCGCTATCGGCTCGACGATCGCGCGTGCGCACGCCGATATCGTCGACGAGGTGCGCGCCAAGCTCCTGCTTTTGATCTAGTCGGAGGCTGCGACTACGACGCCAGGAGGTCTTGGTAGTACTTCTGGACCTTCTTCAAATCGATGCGGTTCAGGAAGTTCGAATAGGCCATCCACACCGCTAGGCCGTTCAGGTCCTTGAATTGCGGCGGCAGGTAGAGCGGCGCGTCGATGACGCCGGCCTGGTATTGGCGGTAGAGCACCGGCACGTCCTCGAGCGTGATCTTGCCGACGAATAGAAACGGGATCACCTCGGGTCGTCCGAACCGGATCGCGGTGCGGAGGAAGTTGTAGACCATGATGAAGCCGCGGGCGTAGACGGTGTCCTTGGTGAACGGCACGCCGCCGGTCACCATGCCGCCGCGGAAAATGCGGCGCGCGTGGGTGTAGCAGTCCTGCTCGCTATAGCCCTCGGTGCGATAGAACTCGCAGACGTCGAGAAAATCGGCGCCGTCCTCGGCCTTGTCGCAGGCGATGATGCGGTTGTTGATCTTGCGCGCGCGATCCATCGTCATCGCGAAGTGGAAGATCTCCATCAGCACCGCAAGACCTTCCTGGATGTGCGTGCAACAAGGCGGACCCTTGCCGAGCCAGGTCGCGATCCGCTGCTTCGAACCCGAGAGCGTGGTGCCGATGTGGACCCACCCCTCGTGGACTTCGAGGATGTCGCGATCGCGGGTCGAGAACATGCCGCCGCGCCGGACCTTGACGTAGTCCGAGCCAGCGGCGGCATCGGAAACGATGCCGTCGTCCAGCGAAACGTGGACTTCGTGGTCGTGGAAATAGTCGTCGAACCGGCCCTGAAGCTGATCGACCAGCTGATCGGCAGTGATGTTCTTGGGGTGTGAGGCGCCGAGCTGCGAATCGGAAACGCCCGAGAGCATCTTGTACATCAGGCGCCCGAGCTGCACCGCGGTCGTCTCTTCGTCGATGAAGTGGTCCTTGGGGCTGCCGTAGAGGATGCGCGAGTATTTGTGATAATCGGGCATGCCGCGCGCGACCAGCATGCGGACCGCGTCCTGATACTCGCCGCAGTTCCGGATGATGATGCGGCCCAGATCGTCGTCGGCGCCGACCGCCTCGGCGGTGTCGCGCTTGATCTGGTCGATTTCCTCGATCTTGGCCGCGGGATCGAAGTTGAGCGCGTTCTTATCTCGGTAGTAGTCGGCGTCGACCTTGGGCAGCTTCTTGAACTTGCCCTTGAAGAAATCTTCTTCGACTTGGTCGTCCCAGTTGATCGCGTTGAGAATGCGAATCGGTTTCTGAGCCTTGACCAAGCGATCGGAAAGCGAGCCAATGCGCTCTTTGTATGTCAACCAGACGTTCCTCTTAGACATGATGATCCCCACCGGAGCGATCTCATTTTTTCTTGATATTACAGCAATTTAGAGGATCGTCCAGCGGTGGGACGGAAAATTGCTATAACCCGGCGATGAACGACCGCGCGCGCCCCGGCGCCCTGGCCGACGATCGACGCTACCCGAGCCGGCCTTTCGTCGGCGTCGGTGCCGTCGTCTTCAAAGGCGCCGACGTGCTTTTGATCCAACGCGGCAAGCCGCCGCGCCAGGGCCAGTGGAGCCTGCCCGGCGGGTTGCAGCGGGTGGGCGAAACGGTATTCGAGGCCGGCGTGCGCGAGGTACGCGAGGAGACGGGCCTCACCGTCGAGCCGATCGCGCTCATCGATGTCGTCGATTCGATCACGCGCGACGAGAACGGCCGGCCTCAGTATCACTACACGTTGGTGGACATCCTGGCCGAGTGGCGGGCCGGCGAAGCGGTGGCCGGCGACGACGCCGCGGCCGTTGCCTGGACCGCGCTCGACGACCTTGCGCGGTTTAGGCTGTGGTCGGAATCGGAGCGCATCATTCATCTCGCAGCGACCAAGCGCCGCGCTTGATCGCTGTGGCAAATACCGGCAGGCGTCTTAAACTATCGCCATCGAACGCGGCTCTCGCGATGCTCAAAAAATAGGACCGCGCCCGGTGTTTGTTGGTGCGTTCGTGCGTGCATGCCGCCGGCGCGGCGGCATGAGCAAACCGTCAACGGAGGACACCCATGATGACCCGTTTCGCTATCGCGTTGGGGCTGGCAGCCTTGCTCTTGGGCACGGCCGCGAGTGTCGACGCGCAAGAGAAGAAAGTCAGGATTGGCTGGTCGATTTCGAAATCGGGCTTCCTTGCCGTCGCCACCAACGTGCAAATTCAGGCCTATGAGCTGTGGCGCGAGCAGGTGAACGTGCGCGGCGGCCTCGACATCGGCGGCAAGGAAAAACGCCAAGTCGAGTACGTGATCTACGACGATCAATCGGACAGCGGCAAGATCCCGCAGATCTACGAGAAATTGATCAACGACGACAAGGTCGACCTCATCTTCACGCCCTACGCGACGCCGCTCCACATCGCGATGACGGCGGTAGTCGAGAAGAACCGGATGCCGGCGATCGGCAACACCGCTTCCTCGACCAATATCCGCGAGATGGGAGGCCGCTACATGTTCTGGACTTGGCCGGCACCCGACCTATTCGTGCCGGTGATCGTCGATTTCTTGCAGAACGTCGGGGTCAAGAGCGCCGCGCTGATGACGCTGCAGCTCCCGGTCAACCTCGAATACAAGAAGTTCACCGTCCCGTTGTTGAACGAGAAAGGCATCAAGCTCGGCGTCAACCAAGAGTATCCGCCCGACATCAAGGACGTGACGACGATGGCGCAAAGCATCAAGGCGTCCAACGTCGATGCCGTGATCGGTTACTCGTATCCCGGCGACAGCATCCTTTACATCGACAAGGCGCGCGAGATCGACATCAAGGCGCCACTCCAGTTCCTGCTGATCGCGCCGCATATTCCGTTCATCATCAACAAGTATGGCAAGACTCTCGACGGCTTCACGACGATCGCGTTCTGGAGCCCGAGCGTGAAAGAGTGGCCGCGCGCCAAGCCGTTCTACGACGCCTACAAGAAGCGCTGGAACGAGATTCCCGACTATGGCGATACCGTGATCTCGTACCTCACCTGCGAGATCATGGAGCAGGCGGTGGCCAAGGTCGGCCTGGATCGCGAGAAGCTGCGCGAGACGATCGCGACCGGAACGTTCGAGACGATCGCCGGCCCGATCCGGTTCGAGAAGCAGAACAACGCCTCGACCCAACCAGGGATCTCGCAGATTCAAAACGGCGAGCCGCAACTGGTGTGGCCGCCCAAGATCGCTACCGGCAAGTACCAGCCGAAGACCGGCTGGAACTAGGCGCCTCACCCGTGCTGTCCCCCTCCCCTTGGGGAGGGGGAAGGGGAGGGTGAAAACGCGCCGCGAGGACGACAATTCCTAAAGCGCGCGGATGCGGCCCTCGGCTGCCATCGCCGCAACACGTTTGCGGTCGTAGATTTTCTGCCACATGCGATAGGCGAAGTCGGTCTCGGTCCGCATGTTGATCGGCGGCGCCTTGGTCGTCACCCGCTCACCCGCCATGTAGAGCCCTTTGATCTTGGGCTTGTCGAGCAGGACGCCGATATCCGCCAACGGGTTTCCATCGAACGCGACCAGATCGGCAGCGTAGCCCGGTTCGATCCGCCCGATCTTGGCAACGCCCTCGAACAGCTCGCCATTGATCGTGGTTCCCGCGCGGATGCCTTCGGCCGGCGTCAGGCCGACGTGTTCGACCAGGAGCTTGATCTCGAGCGCGTGCCACTCACCGGCCGGGCAGCAGGCGAAACCGGAATCGCTCCCGGCCAGAATCCGCGCGCCGGTGGCGCGGGCGCGGCGCATCGAATCGACCGTCGATTCCCACTCGGCCTGGCCGATATAGGTCATGTCGTTGATCGAATCGGTCGGCTGGGTGAAGACCGTAAAGTTGTGGATGATGGTGAGTTCCGGGCAGAGGATTGCGCCGGCTTCGAGAACGGCGTCGATCGCGCGCTGATCGAGTGCGGCGCCGTGGCAAATGACGCGGGCGCCAGCCCGCGCCGCGAAGGTCGCGCCCTCCGCCCCCTTGGCATGGACCTTGACCCACTTGCCGAGGCGGTTCGCTTCTTCGACCATCCGGCGCGTGTCGGCCTCGCTGAAGCTCGACGCTACCTTGCCGTCGAAGTTCCGCGTGCGGCCGTCCATGCAGATCTTGATGAAGTCGACCCCGTCCTTGGCCTGAAAGCGAATGGTTTCGATTGCCTCGTCGAGCGAGTGCACCAGGGTACGGACCGCGACCGGGTTCAGGAACCACGACGGATAAAGATCGGGATAGCCGGTGCGGTTGGCGATGAAGGGGCCCGAGCAGACCATGCGCGGACCCTTGAAAAGGCCGGCGTTGATCGCGTTCCGGCACGAGAGCGCGACCCGCCCGGTGGTGGCGCCGTCGGCGACGCCGGTATAGCCAGCATCGAACATGCGCTGCAGGTTGACCATCATGCGGAGCGCCCGGAACTCGAGCGGCGAATAGAGATCGACGTCCTCCTCGGTATTGGCGTTACCGGCGCCGATATGCGTATGCCCGTCGATCAGGCCCGGCATCACGAAGTGGCGGGCGTGATCGACCACGCTATCTCCGGCCGCCGGTTGGGGCGCGGCGGCGGTCGGCCCGACATAGGCGATGACGCCGCGATCGGCGATGACCGTGTGATCGCGGCGCGCCCGGTCGTCGCACGCCGTGAACAGCGTGCCGCAGCGGAAATGGTGCGCCATTCGGTTCTCCTGTTTAGCGTACGCCGATACGATTTTCGGCCACGAGCTGTGCGACCGTTTTCTGATCGTAGATCCGCTGCCACATGCGGTACGAGAACTCGGTCTCGGTGCGCGGGTTGATCGGCGGCGCTTTGGTCATGACCCGCTCGCCCCCGCGATAGACGCCGCGCAGCTTGCTCTTGTCGAGGATCACGTTGATATCGGCCAACGGATCGCCCTCGAACGCGACCGCATCGGCCAGATAACCGGGCGCGAGTGTCCCGGTCTTGCAGCCGTCGCCGAACAACGGGCTCATGAGCGAGGTCCCGGCGCGCAGGCCCTGCGCGGGCGTCAGCCCCGCGTGGTCGACCAGGAGCTTGATCTCGAGCGCGTGCCACTCACCGGCTGGACAGCAGGCGTAACCGGAGTCGCTCCCGGCCAGGATCGGGATGCCGGCGGCGTGCGCTTTCCGCATCGAGGCGATGGTGCGGTTCCACTCGCCTTTACCGTAGGCGATGAAGTCGAAATAGGAATCGGTCGGCTGGGTAAAGCAAGTGAAGGTGTAGATGATCGTGAGCTCGGGGCAGAGGATCGCCCCCGCCTTCAAGACTTCGTCGACGACTTCGTCGGTGATGTCGGCGGCGTGGCAGATGACCTTGGCGCCGGCGCGCGCCGCGTAAATCATGCCTTCGGTGCCCTTGGCGTGGACTTTGACCCACTTGCCGAAGCGGTGGCATTCCTCGATCAGCCTCCTGGCTTCGCTTTCGGAAAAGCAGGCCGCGAGGCCGCCCTGAAAGTTCCGCTGGCGGCCATCGAACCCGAGCTTGATGAAGTCGACCCCGTCCTTGACCTGGGCACGGATCGATTCGATCGCGCCGTCCATGGTGGTAACGAGTTCGCAGAGCGAATACGGGTTCTTGAACCAGTTGGGGTAGAGGTTGGGCGCCCCCAGCCGGGTGGTGAGGAACCCGCCCGAGCAAATCAGCCGCGGCCCCGGGAACATACCGCTGTCGATCGCGTTCCGGACTGCGAGCGCGACCCGCCCGGCGCAGCCGCCGTCGATCGCGCCGATATAGCCGGCGCCGAATAGGCGCTGGGCATTGATCATGGTGCGGAGCGCGCGGAACTCGATCGGGGCATAGATGTCCATGTCCTCTTCGGTCATGGCATTGCCCGAGCCCAAGTGAGTGTGGCCGTCGATCAGGCCCGGCATCACGAAGTGGCGGCCGTGGTCGACCACGGTGTCGCCGGCGGCGGGCTTGGGTGCGGTCGCGGTCGGGTTGATCGCGGCGATGACACCGTCGCGGACGATCATCGTCTGATCGCGCGCTGCCTCCTCGCCAAGCCCGGTGAACAGTCGGCCGCAGCGGAAAAACGTTGCCATCGCTTCCTCCCGTCCCTGACGCGAACGTAGCACGGGAGTTGGAGGCCAACGACTCGCTAAGCGGACGCCGACGGCAGTAGAATGCCGCCATAAATCAGGGAGGAGAGGTTCATGAGTCCCATGTCCGTGAAACGCATAACCGCACTCGCGGCGCTCGGCGCCATCGCTCTCGGCGCCGCGCCGACCATGGCCCAGTCGATGGATCCGGCCCTCGCCGCGCGTTACGAGGCCGCCAAGAAGGAAGCTAAGGTCACCCTCTACGGCGTCGACACCGCCGAACTCCTGCAGCAGCTCGGCGACGCCTTCAAGAAACAGTTCCCCGGTATCGCCTTCGACTATTTCCGCTCCGACTCGGCCGCCATGTACCAGCGGCTCGAGGCTGAAGCGGCGGCTGGCCGCCATGTCGCCGACGCGATCATCCTGACGGCTGATCGCAGCGAGATCATGGAAGGCAAGAACGAACTCCTGAAGGTCGACTCGCCGATTGCCAAAGCTTACCCGGCGGGGATTCAGCCGACGTCCGGCTATTGGTACAACTACGGCCTCAACGTCGTCGCCTTCGCCTACAACACCGACCTCGTCAAGGCCAACGAAGCGCCCAAGACGTGGGCTGATCTCCTTGATCCCAAATGGAAGGGCAAGATCGGCATGCAGGACCCGAAGACCGGGGCTGGCGGCGCCCACGCCTGGGTCGCGCGCATGCACAAGGTGATGGGTGAGGAGAAGTGGGCGCCGTTCATGGACGCCATGGGTAAGCAGATCGCGCGCTACGGCGCCTACCTGCCGGTCCGCGAGGCGCTGGTCGGCGGCGAAATCCACATCCAGCTCGCCGCTTATCCCGACTTCACTGAACCCTTGAAGCTCAAGGGCGCCAAAATCGAGTGGGCGACGCCTGAACCGATGTTCTTCGTCGGTTTGACGATCCAAGCCAACGCCAAGGCGCCCAATCCGAATGCGGCCAAGCTGTTCGTCGACTTCATGTTGACCGACGATGCGCAGAAGATCGTTGCCGCAGCCGGCAAGATACCGGCGCGGCCCGAGTCGCGGCCGGGCGGCTTTTCGCGCCTCAACACCGCCAAGATGGAGCCGATGGACCCCAACAAACTCTGGGTCAACCGCGACAAGGCTTGGTTCGACCAGAATATCCAGAAGTGGTTCGTGGTCGGCCGCTAGACTAGCGCGGCGCTATTCGACGACGCCGGAGGTGCACCCGCACCTCCGGCGTTTTCGTTCGTGCTAGCCTAGCCTTCGGTCGCGGAGGGGACGGCTCATGTTCGATCTCAAGATCACGGGTGGCACCATCATCGATGGAACCGGCCAGCCCGGCTACGCCGGCGACGTCGCGGTCAAGGACGGCAAGATCGCGGCGCTCGGGACCGTCGTCGGCGCGGCCGCAGCCACCATCGACGCGCGCGGGCGCGCGGTAACGCCCGGCTTCATCGACCTCCACACTCACTATGACGCCCAGATCGCGTGGGACCCGAGCCTGGCAATCTCATCGTGGCACGGCATCACCACGGTGCTGATGGGAAACTGCGGGTTCTCGGTCGCGCCGACCCGGACCGAGCACCGCGACCTCGTGTTGCGTACGCTCGAACGGGTCGAGGGCATGAGCCTGGCTGCCTTACGGGCTGGGGTCGGGCCCGACTTTCCGCTCCACGACTTCGCCGCCTATCTCGACGCGATCGAACGGCGCGGCACGCTCATCAATATCGCTGCGTCGGTCGGTCACACCGCCGTTCGTCTCAACGCCATGGGCGAGGACGCGGTCCGCCGCCGCGCTACCGCCGACGAAGTCGCCGCTATGGCCCGCCTTGTCCGCGCCGCGCGCGATGCCGGCGCTTACGGCTTCACCACCTCGCTCTCGCTCGGGCAGTTCGCTTATGACGGCAACCCGATTCCGAGCCGCCTGGCCGATTTCGACGAGATCGACACCCTCGCCAACGCCTTCCGCGCGGGCGGCACCGGCCTGATGCAAGCTTCGATCGGCAAGCTCGAATACCTCGACCGCTTCAACGACATCGCCGGCCGGCGCGATCTCACCTTCACCTGGACCGGAATCCTGGGCGGCCTCACCGGCCCGGGCTCGCACCGCAAGTATTTGGCCGAGGCGCACGCGACCCAGGCGCGGGGCTTACGCGTCTTCCCGCAGTTTTCGCCGCTGCCGCTCGAGTTCGAGTTCGACTTCGACGTACCGCTCCCGTTCGAGCGGCGGCCGTGCCTCGCCGCGACCAAGGCGCTCGATCGCGCCGGGAAGATCGCGGCCTATCGCGACCCGGCGCTCAGGCGGGCATTTAAGGCCGATATCCCCGACGGCATCGATGCCTCGCTCGCCGGCTGGATCGAGCGCACCACCATCGTTTCGGCGCCGCACGCGCCCGAACTCGACGAGCGGCCGCTCGCCCAGGCGGCGGCCGAGCGCGGCGTTCACCCGATCGATCTCGCCCTCGACCTCGCCGCCGATAGCGACCTCAAGGCCAAGTTTCGCCTCGCGATCCTCAACTTCGTCGACGACGAGGTCGCCGAGATTCTGAAGGACCCGTGCGGCGTCGTCGCGTTTTCCGACGCCGGCGCGCACGCCAGCCAGCTTTGCAACGCCCACTATTCGACCCACATCCTCCAGCACTGGGTGCGCGAGACCGGAACGCTCGCGCTCTCTCAGGCGGTCTATATGCTGACCGGCCGGCCGGCTGACGTCGCTAGCTTCAAGGATCGCGGCAGGCTCGCGGTCGGGTTCGCGGCCGACATCGTCGTGTTCGATCCGGCGACCATCGCCGCGACCTCGCTCAAGCGCGTCTACGACCTTCCCGCCGGCGGCGATCGCATCGTCTGCGAGGCGCCCGGGATCGAGGCCGTGATCGTCAACGGCACGCCCATTCGGCAGGCCGGTAAGGACTTGCCGATGCCGGGCCGCTATCCCGGCCGCGTCCTCCGTAACACGTGACCGCCGCCCGGCTGCGGGGGTGACGGACGAGTTCCCCCGCGCCGGCTATCGTTCCGATGACTCCCCAACCCGCCTCGACTCGCTCGTCCGCCTTCGGGATCGGGCTCCTGATCGCTGGCGGCATGGTGCTGGCGGGCGTCGACGCCTCGATCAAGTTGATCGCACCGACGACGCCGATCGGCGAGATCATGTTCATCCGGGGCTGCTGCACGCTCGCCTGCGTCGGCGTGCTGGCGATGGCGCGCGGCGGCCTCAAGATGGTCCGCGCCTACAACTATCGCGACCAGCTCGTGCGGGCTGCGTGTTTCGTCGCCGGCACATTCCTGTTCATCGAGGCGCTCTGGCGCCTGCCGCTGGCTGAAGCCAACGCGATTTCGTTCCTGGGTCCCGTTCTTGTGACGGCGATGGCGCCGGTCTTTCTGGGCGAGCGAGTCGGTTGGCGGCGCTGGATCGCGGTTCTGGTCGGGTTCGCCGGCGTGCTCTTGATGCTGCGGCCGAGCGCGTCCGGCATCCAGTGGGCGGCGTTGTTTCCGCTCGCCGCCGCATTCACGGGCGCGCTGGCCGATCTGGTAACGCGGCGCCTGAGCGCCACCGATTCGCCAACCTCGATCCTCTTTCACACCACGCTCGCCGTAACGCTCGCCGGCCTCGCCACGTTGCCGTTCGGGTGGGTCGCGCTCGACCGCGTCGCCTTCGGCATCATCGTCGGCATCGGGCTGTTCGTGTTCTTCGCGCACTGGCTGATCGTCGAAGCGTTCCGACACGCCGAGGCCGCAACACTGGCACCCTACAAGTACCTGATGCTGGTGTGGGCCTTGATCGTTGGTTACCTCGGCTGGGGCGAGGTCCCGGACCTTTTGGCCGCACTCGGCGGCGGCGCCATCGTCGCGAGCGGACTTTTATTGTTCAAATGGGCCGGCCGCTCCTAGAGCGCGGGCGGCTGCGGTAACGCACGGCCTTTTGCGTAGGCCGCGGCGGCGCGGAGAACGAGGTCCTCGCGGTATCGCGGGCCGACGATTTGCATTGAGACCGGCAAACCCTCATTCGTCAGCCCGACCGGTACGCTCAACGCCGGTTGCTGCGACCAGTTGAAGGGGTAGCTGAAAACCTTCCAATCCTCGCCGGCGGTGTAGCCGCGACTTTCCGGCCAGTCGCGATCGGCCTCGAACGCCGGCACCGGCAATTGCGGCGTCACCAGGAGATCGAAGCGCCGATGAAACGCCGCCATCTTTTGTCCGAGCGCGGCGCGCTCGTTCTCGGCCGCGACCAGGTCGGCGACCGTCAGCCGCTGGCTCCGCTCCCACCACTGGATCAGCGAAGGATCGACCAGGGCCCGCTCTGCCCGCGGGAGACGGCCGATCATCGTCCCGTAACGCGCGATCGACATGGTTTGAAACGCCTCGAACGGACTGGCGAAACCCGGATCCGCTTCCTCGACCGCTGCGCCTAATGCCGCGAGATCGCCGGCTGCTGCCGCGACGAGGCGATCGATCTCGGGTTCGACCCGGGCGTAGCCCAGGTTCCGGCTGTAGGCGATCCTGAGGCCGCGGATCGAACCCGCCGCCGTATCGAGCGCGACCGGACCGGGCGGCATCGCCCACCAGTCGCGGCGGTCGGGCCGCGCCATGACCGTGAGCGCCAGCGCGAGGTCGGCGACCGAGCGGGCGAGCGGTCCGATCGCACCGATCGCGCCTGGGCCGCTATGGGGATAGAACGGAATCCGCATGTTGTCGGGCTTAAGGCCCATGACGCCGCAGAACGCCGCCGGATTGCGGACCGAGCCACCGCCGTCGCCGCCGATGTGGAGAGCGCCCAACCCTAGCGCCGCCGCGACCGCGGCACCGCCGCTCGACCCGCCGGGCGTGAGCGCCGGGTTCCACGGATTGCGGGTGACGCCGTAGAGCGGGCTATTGGTCACGCTCTTGTGGCTGAATTCCGAGGCGGTGGTCTTGCCGAGCAGCACCGCGCCCTCTTCGCGAAGCCGCGCGACGCACGGTGCGTCCTCGAGCCACGGGCCGGTCGCAGAAATCGTCTTCGAGGCGCGACGCGTCGGCAACCCGCGGGTCAGGATCGCATCCTTGACCGTGACCGGCACGCCATCGACGCGGCCGGCCGGCTCGCCCTTGAACCAGCGCGCTTCGGAGTCGCGCGCCGCGGTGAGCGTCGCGTCGGGATCGAGGAAACAGAACGCGTTGAGGCGCGGATTGATGCGCTCGATCCGCGCGAACGCGGCGCGCGCGACCTCGACCGGCGAGAGCGTGCGGGCGCGGTAGTGGCGGAGGAGCGCAGTTGCATCCAGCCACGCGATTTCCGGATCGCTCGCGCCCACGCGTTTCGCGCTCGCCATTGACCCCCTCCGCCGCCGGGACGACTATTCCCTGCGAGCGTCGAGAGGGAGGGCCCGGATGTCAACCGCCGTCATTCGCCGCGCGGCCGCGGCTATCGTTGCGCTCGCAGCCTTGATCGGGGCACCGGTCGCCGCGCAAAGCATCGCCGATCTCGCCAAGCGCGAGGGTAAACTCCAGATTTACACGCTGACGACGATCGAACTGCAGCAGACGCTGGTCGACGGCTTCAAGCGCCGGCACCCCGAGATCGCGGTCGACTTTTTCCGCGGCGATGGCGGCCAGATCGCGCAACGGTTCGAGACTGAGAACGCTGCCGCTCGGAACGAAGCCGATATCGTGCAGACGGTCGATTTCCGCTTCTTTCAGTGGCGCGGCAAAGGCCTAATTCAGCCCTATCGATCGCCGGCGCTCGCCGGCTATCCCGCCGCCATCCACGGGCCCGATGGCGAGTGGTCGACGTTCGCGCTCGCGGTCGTGACTTACGCCTACAACACCAAACTGGTGAAGCCCGAGGATTTGCCGCGAACCTGGGCCGACCTCGCCGACCCCAAGTGGACGGGCAAGGTCGGGTTGCAAGACCCGATGCAGCGCGGCGGCGCGCGCGGCTGGGTGATGCAGGTGTGGAGCGAGCTTGGCGAGGACCGGGGCCGCGCGTACCTGACCGGGATTGCCGGCCTCAAGCCGCGCTACGGCCAGTATCTGCAGGTGCGCGAAA
Source organism: Alphaproteobacteria bacterium (assembly GCA_016869275.1). Classification (GTDB taxonomy): domain Bacteria; phylum Pseudomonadota; class Alphaproteobacteria; order SHVV01; family SHVV01; genus SHVV01. The sequence goes on from VGEO01000004.1 coordinate 73,191, forward strand.
TGCTGCTCGCCGGCGAGATCGTGCTCCAGATCGCCGCCCAGCCCAACTTCACCGAGCCGCTCAAGGCCAAGGGCGCGCCGGTCGATTGGGGCGTCCTCGATCCGGCCTATGTGAGCGGTATCAGCGTCGGCATCGCCGCCCGCGCACCGCGCCCGAATGCCGCCAAGCTATGGGTCGATTATTTGCTCGGCGCCGAGGCGCAGGCGCTGCTTGCCGCCCACAACGAGATCCCGGCGCTGCCGGCGGCGCGCACCGACGCCTACGCCCGGCTCAACGCGGTCAAGCTGGTACCATTCGATCTAGCGCGCGACGAAAGCCAGTTCGCCGAGAAGATCCGCTCGGTGTTCGGCCCGCGTTGATCGCGCCGCGCCCATGCCGGCGCTTGGGAAGGGTCGGCGCTGTGCTATAAAACCGGCCCGTCAGCGAGCGACCGTCGAGCGATGATCCCACGTTATACCCGTGCCGAGATGGCCCAGATCTGGACCCCCGAGTCGCGCTTCGCGATCTGGCTCGAGATCGAGACGCTCGCCTGCGAGGCGCAGGAGCAGCTGGGCACGATCCCGAAGGGCGTCGCCGCCGCGCTGCGCGCACGCGGCCGTTTCGACGTCCAGCGCATCGACGCGATCGAGGCCGAGGTCAAGCACGACGTCATCGCCTTCCTCACCAACGTCGCCGAGTACGTCGGCGACGAGGCCCGTTTCGTTCATCAAGGCATGACCTCGTCCGACGTGATCGACACCGCGTTCGCGGTCCAACTCGTGCGCGCCGCCGATCTCTTGATCGCCGGGGTCGATAAGGTACGGACCGCGCTCAAGAAGAAAGCGCTGCTGCACAAACTCACGCTCTGCGTCGGCCGTTCGCACGGTATCCACGCCGAGCCGACCACATTCGGGCTCAAGCTCGCCTATGCGTACGCCGAGTTCACCCGGGCCAAACGCCGCCTCGAAGACGCCAAGCGCGAGGTCGGCACCTGCGCGATCTCGGGCGCGGTCGGCACGTTCGCTAACGTCGACCCCGCGGTCCAAGCCCACGTCGCGCGCCAGCTCGGCCTGGCCGAGGAACCGGTCTCGACCCAGGTGATCCCGCGCGACCGTCACGCCGCCTATTTCGCGACGCTGGCCGTCATCGCGAGCTCGGTCGAGCGGCTGGCGACCGAGATCCGTCACCTGCAACGCACCGAGGTGCGCGAGGCGGAGGAGTTTTTCGCGCCCGGCCAAAAAGGCTCGTCGGCGATGCCGCATAAGCGCAACCCGGTTCTCTCCGAGAACCTCACCGGCCTCGCGCGCGTGGTCCGCGCCGCCGTCATTCCGGCGCTCGAGAATGTCGTGCTGTGGCACGAGCGCGACATCTCGCACTCTTCAGTCGAACGCATTATCGCGCCCGATGCGACCATCGCCCTCGACTTCGCGCTCAATCGCCTGGGCGGCTTGGTCGAAAACCTGGTCGTCAACACCAAACGCATGCTCGAAAACCTCGAAGCGCTGCAGGGTATCATCCATTCGCAGCGCGTCCTGCTAGCGCTGACGCAAGCAGGCATGAGCCGCGAGGCAGCGTACGCCGCGGTGCAGCGGAATGCGATGCAAGCGATGGCAGAGGGGACGAGTTTTCTCGACCTGCTGACGGCAGACCCCGAGATCGCCAGGTTGATCGAGCGGACGACACTCGCGGCCCAATTCGACTTGGGTTACCACACCAAGCACGTCGATCACATCTTCACGCGCGTGTTCGGACCGCAGTGACGCGCGACGCCGGCCCGCGGTACCTGAACCGCCCGCCGGGTCAGCGCCGGCCGGCGGCGTGCGGTTTCAAGAGCGCGTAGAGCGCAGCGTGGGTCGGCGTCGGCACGCCGGCCTCGCGTCCCATCGCCACCAACGCGCCTGAGAGCCACGCGACCTCGAGTCGGCGGCCGGCTTCGAGGTCGTGCAGCATCGACGGTTTTTGCGCCGGCGGCAGTCTCGCGAGCGAGGCCAGGCCGGCCGCGACGATGTCGGCCGGCAAGTCGATGCCGCGGGCGCGGGCGACCGCTTCGGCTTCGCGCATCGCCGCGCCGGCAAGCGCCATCACGTCCGGGTCGCCGGCGAGCGCGCCGATCGTCACCCGTGCCGCGGTCGCGACCCCGCTGGTCGCCGCCAGCATCACGAACTTCTGCCAGAGCTCACTCGCCATGCGGCGCGAGGCTTCGGCCTCGATCGTAGCCGCGCGGAAGACTTCGGCGACTCGGTCGAGCCTGGGATCGGCGTGCCCATCGCTCCACCCGAACACGAACCGCGCCTTGGTGCTGATGTGCTCGACTACGCCCGGCGCCGTCACTGCGACACCGGGAATCGAGGCCGAGCCGGCGACCGCGCGCGCTGCACCGACCGCGGCGGCGACGATCTCTGGACCGGAAACACCGTTTTGGAAGGTCACGACCGGCGTATCGGGCCGGAGTAGCGGCAGCAGCGCGCGTGCCGCCTCAACCGCGTCGTAGAGCTTGACGGTGAAAAGCACAGCGTCGACCGGCGCGATCGCGACCGGATCGGCAACCGCCGCGATCGTCGGCACCATCGCGTCGCCGAGCGGGCTCTTGAGCGTGAGCCCCCGCGTCCGCAGCGCCTCGAGGTGCGCGCCGCGCGCGATGCAGACGACGTCGTTGCCGGCGGCGGCGAGGCGGGCGGCCAGATAGCCGCCGATCGCGCCGGCTCCCATTACCGCAAAGCGCATCGCCCGTCCTTAGACCGAGCCAGGTCCGCGGCGAACCCGAAGCCGCCCGCGCGCCGGTCCGCAGTGCCGGCAATGGCACTCCTCGATTCGCCGCCGGGGCGTGCGTACGAAGTGATAGTCGAGACCGCAGCCGATACAGGTCCAGGTCAATACCGCGTGCGCCGCGTGCGAGAGATAGTCGATGGCATGGTGAGCCGCCGGCGGCTCGCCCAGCATCTCCATCACCCGCCGCCAGCCGGCGCCGTGGCGACAGTTCCGCTGATAACGGACGTCGGCCAAGATATGGGCGCACTCGTGCAGGAAGGTCGCGTTGCGATCGACTTCGCGCCCCGGCGCACACAAGGCGGCGTTGAGTACGATCCGCCGCTCGTTGACGTAAGCGACGCCGGCCGAAACCTTGGCCCGCCGACTGACTTCGACGGTCGCGGACAGGCAGGCGGCATAGGCGCGCCCGATGGTAGCCGACCGCGCTAAACGCTCCTCGAGCCCCCAGGCGGCGGCAACGGCCGCCACGGTGCCGAGCTTGCGCGCTATCTTAGGCGGGGCTGGCGGCGCGAACGGCAGCGTGAGCTGCGTCGTAGCCTGCAGTGAACGTTTGCGGAAATATTGAAACGGCACGTGAGCCCGGCGATCCAATCCCCAACACCGACCCTGCCCGCGGTTCTCCTCTTCCGGGAGTCCGTTTTGGAAAGTCTAGCGCAAAGATAGGTCGAGAGCGATGGCGCCGGTTACTTGGCGGCTTCGGCCTGGATTTGTCCGGCCGCCACTTCCTTAAGGCGGTCCATTTCGCGGCGGACCTGATGCTCGGAGACGTCGGCCTTGGCTTTTTGCAGGTCGGCCCACACTTTGCGAAACACGTCCTCGCTGCCAGGTTCGTCGAAATCGGCCTGGACCACCTCTCTCGCGTAGGTGTCTGCGGCCGGGCCGGTTACACCGATCTTCTCGGCGACCCACAGTCCGAGGAGCTTGTTGCGCCGGGCAGTGATCTTGAAGTCGAGCTCGGCGGTGCGGGCGAACTTGGCTTCTTCACCCTTTTGGCGATCCTTGAACGTAGCCATGCCCGATGCGCTCCCCTGAGGTTGGTGGTGTGGCGGTGGCAAGGAAATAGCGGCTCGGCGCAGCCGAATCAAGCGAACAAAGTCTGTGGAAAACCTCGGCGCGGCGAGGTTTTCCGCACCACGCTCCATTGTTTTGCGCGCCTGTTTCGGATAAGGTGCCGCCCTCGCGCGTACACCCTCGGGTGGATCGCACCTGCCCCTTACATCCGGAAAATCCATGGCCCGCCGCCGACAACTTTACGAAGGGAAAGCGAAAGTTCTGTTCGAAGGTCCCGAACCCGGGACCGTTGTCTGCTACTTCAAGGACGATGCGACCGCGTTCAACGCCAAGAAGAAGGGCACCATCGAAGGCAAGGGCGTCCTCAACAATCGAATCTCCGAATATCTGATGACCAGGCTCGGCGAGATCGGCGTGCCGACCCATTTCGTGCGCCGCCTCAACATGCGCGAACAGCTCCTGAAAGAGGTCGAGATCATCCCGGTCGAGGTCGTGGTCCGCAACGTCATCGCCGGCTCGCTGGCGCAGCGCCTCGGTATGGCCGAGGGTACCGCGCTGCCGCGTTCGATCATCGAGTACTTCTACAAGAACGACGAACTCAACGACCCGATGATCACCGAGGAGCACATCACGGCGTTCAACTGGGCGCATCCCCACGAAATGGACGAAATCGTCCAGCTCACGCTCCGGACCAACGACTTCCTGTGCGGACTGTTCCTCGGCATCGGCATTCGCCTGATCGACTTCAAGCTCGAGTTCGGCCGGCTTTACGAGAACGACCAGGTCCGCGTCGTCCTGGCCGACGAGATCAGCCCGGACAATTGCCGGCTGTGGGATATCGAGACCAACGAAAAGCTCGACAAGGATCGGTTCCGTCGCGACCTCGGCAACGTGCCCGAGGCCTACGTCGAGGTAGCGCGGCGGTTGAAGGTGATCCGCGACAACGAGATCGAGGCGCTCAAGAACCGGCCGCGCTTGGTCGAGTAACGAGCCGCCGCCTGCCGGACGCCCGAGCGTGAAAGCGCGCATCCACGTCACCCTCAAGTCCGGGGTCCACGACCCGCAAGGCAAGGCGATCGCCAATGCCTTGAAAGGCTTGGGGTTCAGCGGCATCGACGCGGTTCGCCAAGGCAAGTACATCGAGATCGACTTGGCCGGCAGCGACCGCGCCGCGGCCGAGCGTACGGTCAAGGATATGTGCGCCAAGATGCTCGCCAATCCGGTGATCGAAAACTATCGGGTCGATATCGACGCTCCATGAAAGCGGCGGTGATCGTTTTTCCCGGCTCCAACTGCGATCGCGACATCGAGGTGGCATTGCGCCAGAGCCTGGGCCGCGAGCCGCAGATGATCTGGCACCGCGAAACCGCACTGCCGGCGCTCGACCTGATCGTGGTGCCGGGCGGGTTCTCGTACGGCGACTACTTGCGCGCCGGCGCGATGGCGGCGCATTCGCCAGTGATGCGCGAGGTGGTCAAGCGCGCCGCCGACGGCGTCGCTGTGCTGGCGGTCTGCAACGGTTTTCAGATCGCGACCGAATGCGGACTGCTGCCGGGCGTATTGCTCAGAAACGCAAGTCTCAAATTCGTTTGCCGCGACGTTCACTTGCGAGTCGAGAACCCGTACACGCCTTTCACCCAGCAGTACGACGACGGCGAGGTCGTGACGATCCCGATCGCCCACCACGACGGTAACTATTTCGCCGACGCCGCGACCCACCAATCGCTCCTGGATCACGACCAGATCGCCTTCCGCTACTGCAACCGCGCCGGCGCGCTCAGCGCGGACGCCAACCCGAACGGGTCGCTCGATCACATCGCCGGTATTTTCAATCGCGACAAGAACGTGCTCGGCCTGATGCCGCACCCCGAACGCGCCGCCGACCCCGCGCTCGGCGGCAACGACGGCCGTGCGTTGTTCGACAGCCTGGTCGCGGCGCTGTCGTGATCGCCGCCACGAACGTCTCGTGACAACCTCGCCCGGTGCTACCGCGATTACGCCAGCGGTGATCGCTCAGCACGGCCTCAAGCCCGAGGAATACGATCGTATCGTCGCCGCGATCGGGCGCGCACCCAATCTGGTCGAGCTCGGCGTGTTTTCGGTGATGTGGAGCGAGCACTGCTCGTACAAGTCGTCGAAGAAATGGTTGCGCCAGTTTCCGACCGCGGCGCCGTGGGTGATCTGCGGGCCGGGCGAGAACGCTGGCGTCATCGACATCGGCGACGGCGACGCGGTGGTGTTCAAGATGGAGAGCCACAATCATCCTTCGTTCATCGAGCCGTTCCAGGGCGCGGCGACCGGGGTCGGAGGGATCCTCCGCGACGTTTTCACGATGGGCGCTCGCCCGATCGCCAACTTGAACGCGCTCCGCTTCGGCGCCCCCGACGCGCCCAAGATGCGCCACCTGGTCGCTGGGGTCGTCGCGGGCATCGGCAGCTACGGCAACTGCGTCGGCGTACCGACGGTGGGCGGCGAATGTACGTTCGATCCGTCCTACAACGGCAACATCCTGGTCAACGCGATGACGGTCGGATTGGCGCGGCCCGACCGCATTTTCTACGCGCGCGCCGCCGGCATCGGCAATCCGGTCGTCTATGTCGGCTCCAAGACCGGGCGTGACGGCATCCACGGCGCCACCATGGCCTCGGCCGAGTTCGACGAGAAATCGGAAGAGAAGCGCCCGACGGTCCAAGTCGGCGATCCGTTCACGGAGAAACTCTTGCTCGAGGCCTGCATCGAGTTGATGGCGACGGATGCCATCGTCGCGATTCAGGACATGGGCGCGGCCGGCCTCACCTCGTCGTCGTGCGAAATGGCGGCGCGCGGCGGCGTCGGCATCGCGCTCGACCTCTCGGCGGTGCCGACCCGCGAGCGCGCCATGACGCCCTACGAGATCATGCTCTCCGAAAGCCAGGAGCGCATGCTGATGGTGATCGCCAAGGGCCGCGAGGCCGAAGCCGAGGCGGTGTTCCGCAAGTGGGAGCTCGACGTCGCCGTGATCGGCCGCGTGACCGATACCGGCCGCATCGTCGCCACTTTCAAGGGCGCGACGGTGCTCGATCTGCCGGTCGAACCGTTGGCCGACAAACCGCCGCTCTACGACCGGCCGTGGACGCCGATCGCGCGCAGTCGGCCGCCGGTCCCGACGCTGCCGGAGACGAGTGCGCTCGGTCCGCCCTTGCTCTCCCTGCTCGGCTCGCCCGACTTGAGCGCGCGGCGCTGGATCTGGGAACAGTACGATCACATGGTGATGGCCGATACGGTGGCGCGCCCAGGCGGCGATGCGGCGGTCGTCCGCGTCCATGGCACGCGCAAGGCACTCGCGCTCTCGAGCGATTGCACGCCGCGCTACTGCTACGCCGATCCGGAAACGGGCGGGCGCCAGGCGGTCGCCGAGTGCTGGCGCAATCTGACCGCGGTCGGCGCCACGCCGCTTGCTATCACCGACTGCCTCAACTTCGGCAGCCCCGAGCGGCCCGAGATCATGGGCGAGTTCGTCGGCTGCGTGACCGGGATGGCCGAAGCCTGCCGGGCGCTCGACTTCCCGGTCGTATCGGGGAACGTCTCGCTCTACAACGAAACCTCCGGCACCGCGGTCAAGCCGACGCCTCAGGTCGGCGGCGTCGGTCTGCTCGTCGAGGCCGATCTCATGGTGCGCGTAGCGTTCCGCGCTGCGGACGACGTTATCCTACTGATCGGCGCGACCACCGGCCACCTCGGTTGTTCGCTCTACGCGCGGAGCCTGGCAGGAAGCGACGCCGGCCAACCGCCCCCGGTCGATCTCGCCGCCGAACGGCGGAACGGCGACTTCGTCCGCGGCCTGATTCACGCCCGGCGTCTCACCGCCTGCCACGACATCGCCGACGGCGGCCTGTTAGTCGCGCTCGCCGAGATGGCGCTCGCCGGGGATGTCGGCGCCGCCCTCGGCACGTCGCCCGCCGCCGGCCCGGCGTTCTGGTTCGGCGAAGACCAGGCCCGCTATGTCGTCACCTGCGTGCCGGCGGTCGCCGAGGCGATAGTCGCCGAGGCCAAGGCGGCCGCGGTTCCGGCGCTTCGGCTCGGCGTCACGGGCGGAAACGATTTGACAGTCGATGGGGTCGAGCGCATATCGTTGTTTGACATGCGTGCCGCCCATGAAGGCTGGTTTCCGGCCTACATGGCAGCGCCGTCCGACTAACGGAAACCAAAGGGAGATTCCTCGGCATGGCGATGGATGCCGCTGAAATCGAACGGCTGATCAAAGACGGCATTCCCGGGGCGCGGGTGACGATCGAGGATTTACGCGGCGATGGCGACCATTATGCCGCCCACGTGATTGCGGCGGCGTTCAAGGGCAAGACCCGGGTCCAGCAGCACCAGATGGTGTACCAGGCGCTACGCGGCCGCATGGGGGACGCCCTCCACGCGTTGGCGCTGCAAACCGCAGTCCCCGACGACGCTTGACGGCCGGGCCGGAGCCGGGCACAGGATTAGAGAACACGGGAGAACGACGATGAGCGAGACCCAAGTTACCGATCGCATCAAGCAGGACCTGAGCGAGAGCCCGGTCGTCCTTTACATGAAAGGCAGCCCGGTGTTTCCGCAGTGCGGCTTCTCCGCCGCCGTGGTCGAAATCCTGACCCGTCTCGGCGTCAAATTCAAAAGCCACGACGTGCTCCAGGACCCGAGCTTGCGCCAGGGCATCAAAGAATTCTCGAACTGGCCGACGATCCCGCAACTCTACGTCAAGGGCGAATTCGTCGGCGGCTGCGACATCATCCGCGAGATGTTCGCGAGCGGCGAGCTGCAGCAGTACTTGACCGAAAAAGGCGTCGCGACCACCGCGGCCGCGTAGCTCGAGCCTGCACCCGCGAGACCGAGGGCCGCTGATGCGGCCCTTTCTCTTAGGTCTACGCGCAGATTTTTTTGAGGGCGGCCCAGTCCTCCACGCTCATCGCCGGCGCCGAGCCGGTACTGGCCGCGCGGATCCGCGCCGCGCGTCCATCCGAGCGCGGGTGCGAGGAAAGAAGGGAAAAGATCGCGGGGAGAGCGGTTTCGGCTTTCCCGAGGCACTCGAAAAAATCGGCAAGCGGCGCCGCCGCGATACCGGCCCGGTTCAATACCGCGATCGCAAACGCGTCGGCGGCAGCCTCCATCGGCTGCGAGTAACGGGCCGAAGCCGCCATCGTCGCGACCGCGGCGATCGCCGCCGCCCCGGCGATATCGCCGATCAGCAGGCCAAGAAACACGCTGACCGCCGCCTGTTCGACCAGTAGGGTCAAGACGTGCCGGTGAGCGACGTGACCCATCTCGTGCGCGAGCACCCCGGCGACCTCGGCGGGCTCGTTTGCTTTCTCGATCAGACCGCGAAACAGGAGGATGCGTCCGCCCGGTAGTGCCGCAGCGTTGACGAAATTGGTGTCGACAACCCGAACCCGGATCGGAATCGCCATCGTGGCGGCTTGCCCGAGGCGCGCCACGAGACCATCGAGTGCGGCGATCCCTGCCTGCGCCCTACAGAACGGCTCCTGTCCCCGCGGAATGAGCGCTTTTGCAATTTCCACTTCGGCAGCGGCACCGATCCGGTTCTCGAACCACGGCGGAATCCAGCGCGCGAACGTCTCGGCCGCGAACGGGACGACGACCACGAAAAACAGCGCTGCCGCTGCGAGTGCGGTCGCCAGTGCGACGACGATCGGCCGCCAGCGCTGCCAGGCACCACCGTTACCGGCGCGAGGGCTTGATCGCGTGGCTGGCCTTGGCGTTTCGCTCGGGCAGTATCCTGTTCGCGTTGGCGTGGGCGGTACTGCTGCTCCGAGGCCTGCGCGCCCACAAACGCGACTTTCGTCTGACCGAAGTCTGGCTGCTGCTCGAGGGACCGGTCGACTTGCCGCGCGCGCGGCTACAGGCGCTGATCGGCGGCCTGTTGCGCGATACTTACTTGCGGTTCGCCGACTTCGCCGCCTGGTGGGCCGGCGGCCTCTTGATCGGTGCGATACTACTCCGCTTCGCCGGGCTCGCCTGAAAAACAAACGGCCGCTCGCAGCGGCCCTCGCGGCAAGCAACCGGCGTCGCGGTCAGCGCGAGTAGAACTCGACGACCAGATTGGGTTCCATCTTGACCGGGTAGGGCACGTCCGCGAG
>VGEO01000005.1 GCA_016869275.1 Alphaproteobacteria bacterium
CTGGCGCCGGCCAAACCGGGCGAGTGGTTGGAAGGTCGCGCCCGCGTCGTGCGCGCGGGCAAGACGCTCGCTTTCGTCGAGGGCGAAGGCGGGGTCGGGGGTCGCGCCGTCTTCACCGCCGCCGGCACGTTCCGGCTCACCGGCGAGGCCGGCTTGACGCGCTAGGGCGCTCCCCTTAAGCAAGGAAGCGGTTTCGACCGGGGCGTGGCGCAGCCTGGTAGCGCGGCTGCTTTGGGAGCAGTAGGTCGCTGGTTCGAATCCAGTCGCCCCGACCACTTCGACGAGGACCATGGAAGCGCGCATCTATAAACCGGCCAAGACCGCGATGCAGTCCGGCCATGCCAATACCAAGGACTGGGTGCTCGAGTTCGCGCCCGAGGTCGCACGCACGATCGACACCCTGATGGGCTGGACCGGATCGAGCGACATGCAGGGCCAGGTCGTGATCCGTTTCGCGACCAAGAACGAAGCCGTGACCTTCGCCGAGAAGCACGGGCTCCCGTACCGGCTGATCGACCCGCATCCGAGAACGCCCAAGAAGCGGGCGTACGCCGACAACTACCGCTGGGACAAGGTCGGCTGAGCTGGGCCCGCGGGAGAGTTGCCGTGCCGGGACCGTCCGGCACATCCGCACGTTGGTCGGCGTTTCCCGCTATTCTAGGTTCGGGCGCCCGTAGCTCAGGTGGAATAGAGCAACAGCCTTCTAAGCTGTGGGTCGCTGGTTCGAGTCCAGCCGGGCGCACCAGTTTCGTGACCCGAGTGTCTCCGAAGGAGGCCCTCGCAAGTGCTGAGGCCGGCGACGGCGTCGCGATATAGGTGAAATCACCTATTTTTATAGGTGAAATCAATAATTCGGTAAGGATTAAAGCCTAAATCCACTTCGCGGCCGGCAGCGGGCCTGCCGTCTTTGGGAAGAAGGGATCTAGGCTTTGTGCAAGGTCGCGAAAGCCGGAGTAGTTTCCGGAATTTTTTCTTTGTTCATCAGTGGATTATCTAACGCCGCCCCGATTCAAGTCGAGCGGTTTAGGACCTTCCCCTCCGACCCGCGTGGGAATGCGCTGGCGATCGAAGCCGCATGCGAAGGGGAGTCGGTTGTCTTCAAGGTTAGCAACACGGGCGGTACATGGCCGGCGACAGGCGTATTCGCGCTCTATGACGGGCGGGGCGAACCGGTTCGTCAATGGACCCGGCGTTTGACCGCCGGCCAGACCATCACTTTCGTCCGCCCGATGACGCCGGCCGACCGGAGCTTCGGATTGCGTATCGATCCGACCTGGAACGGGGCCGCCCCCCGCATGGACGATGCCCGGATCGCCTGCTCGTAAATCGGGTTGTTGTTTGTCGCGGGTCGCCCCGCGTGGCGAGTGCGACCCGCGATTTCACAAACCTCCTGTGCTAAATTTGGCCTCAAGCCAATAAGCCCCACAAGGTACCCAACAGGAGGAACTTCATGATCCGCAACGTGCTGATGGCAGGAGCGGTCGCGGCGGTTGCCGCCCTTGCGCCGATGCAGGCCCCGGCGCAATCGACGCTCCGCGTCGCCAACATGGGCGAGCCCGAATCGCTCGACCCGCATTTCGTTTCCGGTACTTGGGAAAATCGCATCATCGGCGATCTGTTCCTGGGTCTCACCACCGAGGCCGCCGACGGCTCGGTCATCGCGGGCGCGGCCGAACGGTGGGCGATCTCGGAGGATGGCCGTGTCTATACCTTCAAGATCCGGAGCCACAAATGGTCGGACGGTCAGCCGGTGACGGCGGCCGACTTCGAGTTCGCGCTCCGCCGCATCCTCGCGCCCGAGACCACCGCGAAATACGCGTCGCTCCTCTATCCGATCAAGAACGCCGAAAAATTCAAGAAGAACGAGACCAAGGAACTTGGGGTCAAGACGCTCGGCACCGACACGCTCGAGGTCACGCTCGAGAATCCGACCCCCTATTTCCTCGCCCAGCTCACCCATTACACCGCGTTCCCGGTGCCCAAGCACGCAGTCGAGAAGCACGGCAAGGACTGGATCAAGCCCGGCAACTTCGTCTCGAACGGCGCCTACGTGATGACCGAATGGACGCCGTCCTCCCATGTCAAGGCGATCAAGAACCCCAACTTCTACGACGCCGCCAACGTCAAGATCGAGGCGGTGATCTGGTATCCGGGCGAGGACCGCGCCGCGGCGACCAAGCGCTTCCGCGCCGGCGAGATCGAAGTCGCGACCGATTTCGCGTCCGACCAGATCGAGCTGCTCAAAAAAGAAATCCCCAAAGAGACGCGGATCTCGCCTTATCTCGGCATCTACTACTTCGCCTTCAACACCGCGAAGAAGCCGTTCGACGACGTCCGCGTCCGCCAGGCGCTGTCGATGGCGATCGACCGCGAGGCGATCACCGACAAGGTGCTGAAGACCGGCGAGATCGCGGCCTACAGCTTCGTGCCGCCCGGCACCGACAATTACGGCGAGCCGGCTTACGTCGCGTTCAAGGGTCAGGCTTATGACGCCAACAAGAAAAAGGCGATCGAGCTTTTGACCACGGCCGGCTACGGCCCGGGCAAGCCGTTGAAGCTCACCATCGCCTACAACACCTCCGAGAACCACAAGAAGATCTGCATCGCGCTGGCGGCGATGTGGAAGGAGCTCGGGGTCGAATCCGAGCTCTTCAACACCGAGGTCAAGGTCCACTACAACAACCTGAACGAAGGCGCCTTCGAAGTCGGGCGCGCCGGGTGGATCGCCGACTACAACGATGCGCAGAACTTCCTGTTCCTGATGCAGACCTCGAGCGGCAAGCTCAACTATGCCAAATACTCGAGCCCCGAATTCGACAAGCTGATGGACGAGGCCAACCGCACCGTCGACTTGAAGAAGCGGGCGGCAATCATGCGCGAGGCGGAGGCGATCTCGATGCGCGACCTCCCCAACATCCCGATCTATTACTACGTGTCGAAGAACCTGGTCTCGCCCAAGGTCAAAGGCTGGATCGACAACACCAAGGACATCCACCGCACGCGCTGGCTGAGCTTGGGCTGACGCAACGCAGTAGTCCCCTCCTCCTCGGAGAGGGGGAGGGTAGGGTGGGGGGCAGCCTCAATCCCTCCCCCTACCCCCTCCCTCAACGGGTCCCTCAACGGGAGGGGGGTCCTTCGATGTTCGCCTACGTCGTCCGCCGCATCGCCGCCGCAATCCCGACGCTCGCGGTGATCGTAACGATTGCCTTTTTCATGATGCGGGTGGCACCCGGCGGCCCGTTCGACCTGGACCGCGCGTTGACGCCCGAGATCGAAGCCCGGATCAAAGCCGCCTACCGGCTCGACCAGCCGCTCCACCGCCAATACCTGGCTTACGTCGGCGATGTGCTTTCGGGCGATTTCGGTCCCTCGTTCAAGTCGCGCGATTTCACCGTCGCCGAGCTGATGAAGGCCGGGTTCCCGGCCAGTCTCCGCATCGGCGCCGCCGCGATCGTGCTCGCGATCCTGGTCGGCATGGGCTTAGGCACGCTGGCGGCGCTCCGTCAAAACACACCCGCGGACTACGCGACCATGGGCCTCGCCATGACCGGGATCACGATCCCCAACTTCGTCATGGCGCCGCTCCTGACCTTGGTGTTCGGCGTCTACCTGTCGCTCCTCCCGGTCGCGGGCTGGAACGACGGCGCGATCCGCAATCTGGTCCTGCCGGTGATCGTGCTGGCGCTGCCGCAGATCGCTTACATCGCCAGGCTGACGCGCGGATCGATGGTCGAGGTGCTGGGCGCCAACTACATTCGTACGGCGCGCGCCAAGGGCATGCCCGAGCGGATCGTCGTCGTCCGCCACGCGCTCAAGGCGGCGGCGCTCCCGGTCGTCTCCTATCTCGGCCCCGCGACCGCCGGGATTCTGACCGGCTCGGTCGTGGTCGAGACGATCTTCGATCTGCCCGGCATGGGCCGCTACTTCGTCCAGGGCGCGCTCAACCGCGACTACACGCTGGTGATGGCGACGGTGATCGTTTACGCCGCGCTCATCATCGTTCTGAACCTGATCGTCGATCTGCTTTACGGCGTGCTCGATCCCAAGGTGCGCTACGCATGACCGTGCTCGCCGCCGGGCCGAGCGAGCGCGCGGTCGCGGGCCGGAGTCTCTGGCGCGACGCCCGCGCGCGTTTGCTGCGCAACCGTGCCGCGGTCGGTTCGCTCGTCGTCCTCGGCGCGATCGCGCTCTTGGCGCTGCTCGCGCCTTATTTGAGCATTCACCCTTACGATAAAGTCTATTTCGACCGCATCCAGGTGCCGCCCGAGTTCGCCGCCGGCCACTGGTTCGGCACCGACGGCTCGGGCCGCGACCTCTTCGTCCGCACCCTGTATGGGGCTCGGGTCTCGCTGATGGTCGGGCTGCTCGCGACCGCGGTCGCGCTCGCGATCGGCGTCGTCTACGGCGCGGTCGCCGGCTTCGTCGGCGGCCGCGTCGACGAACTCATGATGCGCGCGGTCGACGTCATGTACTCGCTGCCGTTCATGTTCTTCGTCATCATTCTGATGGTGATGTTCGGCCGCAACATTTACCTGATCTTCGTCGCGCTCGGCGCGGTCGAGTGGCTGACGATGGCGCGGATCGTGCGCGGCCAGACGCTTTCGGTGCGGCGCAAGGAGTACATCGAAGCTGCGCGCGCGAGCGGCGTGCCGGCGCCGACCATCATCCGGCGCCACGTCATTCCGAACGTGTTGGGACCGGTCATCGTCTATGTGACGCTGACTGTGCCGCACGTCATCATCGTCGAAAGCTTCATCTCGTTTCTGGGCCTTGGCGTCCAGGAACCGCTCACCAGCTGGGGCGTCCTCGTTTCCGAGGGCGCCCGCGTCATGGAAGAGGCGCCGTGGATGTTGTTGTTCCCGGCCGGTTTCTTGGCGGCGACGCTGTTCTCCCTCAACTTCGTCGGCGACGGCTTACGCGACGCGCTCGACCCCAAGCAGCGGCCATGACCGAGCCGCTGCTCGCGATCCAGGGCCTCGACGTCCGCTTCGCGACGCCGGACGGCGAGGTGCCGGCGGTGCGCGACGTCGGGCTTGCGATCGAACCCGGCGAGTGCGTGGGGATCGTCGGCGAGTCGGGCAGCGGCAAGACGCAAGCGTTCCTGGCGGTGATGGGGCTGTTGGCCGCCAACGGGCGCGCGAGCGGCAGCGTCCGCTTCGAGGGTGAGGAGCTCCTGGGCCGCGACCGCGCGAGCCTCGACCGCATCCGCGGCCGTCGCCTCGCCATGGTGTTCCAGGACCCGATGACGTCCTTGAACCCCTACCTCACCGTCAGCCGGCAGATGACCGAGGTCCTGATGGTGCATCAGGGGCTGGATGAACCGGCGGCGCGGGCGGAGTCGCTGCGACTGCTCGATCGCGTCGGCATTCCCGATGCGGCCCAGCGTTTCGACCACTACCCGCATGCCTATTCGGGCGGGATGCGCCAGCGGGCGATGCTGGCGATGGCGCTTCTGTGCCGGCCGGCGCTCCTGATCGCGGACGAGCCGACCACGGCGCTCGACGTCACCGTGCAGGCGCAGATCTTGGCGCTGTTGGCCGAGCTCAGGCGCGAGACCAACGCCGCGATCGTGCTCATCACCCACGACTTGGGCGTGATCGCGGGCCTGGCCGACCGGGTCGGCGTCATGTACGCGGGTGCGCTGGTCGAGGTCGGACCGGCGGCGGCCGTGTTCGCGAGCCCGCGCCACCCCTATACGCGGGCGCTGTTGGGTTCGACCGTGCGCCTCGATCGCGCCGGCACCGGCGACCTCGTCGCGATCGACGGCCAGCCGCCCAATCCGCTCCGGTTGCCGCCGGGCTGCGCGTTCAGCGACCGCTGCCCGCAGACGTTCGCGCGCTGCTTGGGCGAACGGCCGCCGCTGCGCGATGTCGCGCCGGCGCGCGCCGCCGCTTGTCATCTCGATACCGCATGACCGCGTCGCTGCTTTCCGTCGACAAGCTCGACGTCCGCTTCGCACTCCGTGCTCGCCGCGGGCTGCTTCCGACCTGGATCGACCTCCGCGCCGTCGATTCGGTGAGCTTCACGCTCGGCGCCGGCGAGACGCTCGGCATCGTCGGCGAGTCGGGATGCGGCAAGTCGACCCTCGCGCGGGCCATCCTGCGGTTGGTCCCGGCCGCGGGCGGCCGCGTGCTGTGGCTAGGCGAGGACCTGACCAAGCTCGACGACGACGCCTTTCGCCGGCAGCGGCGCGAGTTCCAGATCGTGTTCCAGGACCCGTTAGCCGCGCTCGACCCGCGCATGACCGCGGGCGCGATCATCGCCGAGCCGCTGCGGACCTTTCACCCCGAATTGTCGCGGGCCGCGACCGAAGCCAAGGTCGCCGCGACCATGCGCGACGTCGGGCTCGCGCCCGAGCATATCAACCGTTACCCGCATGAGTTCTCGGGCGGCCAGTGCCAGCGGATCGGGATTGCCCGCGCCATCGTGCTCGAGCCCAAGCTGCTCGTCTGCGACGAGCCGGTCTCGGCGCTCGATGTCTCGATCCAGGCCCAGATCATCAACCTCCTGAAGCGGCTTCAGCGCGACCGCGGCATGGCGATGATCTTCATCTCGCACAACCTGGCCGTGGTGCAACACCTGTGCCACCGCGTGCTCGTGCTCTATCTCGGCAAGGCGGTCGAGCTCGCCCCGACCGAGCGGCTGTTCGCGCGCCCGCTCCACCCCTATACCCAGGCGTTGATCGCCGCGGTGCCGGTGCCCGATCCCGCGGTCGAGCGCCACCGAACCAAGGTCGTGCTGCGCGGCGATCTGCCATCGCCGCTCGCCCCGCCCTCGGGCTGCCCGTTCCGCACCCGCTGCCCCGAGGCCGACGCCGTCTGCGCGCAGTCGATGCCGGCGCTGCTGCCGGCGGCGAGCGATCACACCGTCGCCTGCCACCATGCCGGCCGAGTACGCTAGGATCGGCCGGTCACGTTGGATTCCAACCGGAGATGTTCGCATGTCGCTTTCGATGTACCAGGCCTCGGTGCCGGTATTCGTCAAGTTCCTGACCGCACTCGCGGGCGTGATCGACAAGGCGGTCGCGCACGCTCAGGCCAAGAAGATCGATCCGGCGGTGCTCTTGGGCATGCGGCTCTATCCCGACATGTTCCCGCTCGCGACCCAGATCTGGGAGGCGGCCGACTTCGCGGTCAAGGGCGTGGGCGGCCTGGCTGGCATCGAAATTCCCAAGCTCGGCGATCCCGACACGACGTTCGACGCCGCCAAGCAGCGGCTCGCCAAGGCGGTCGCGTTCTTGCAGAGCCTGAAGCCGGCCGCGATCGACGGTTCGGAGGCGCGCGATGTCACGCTCACGCTGGGCGGCAAGCCCCGCGTCTTCAAGGGCCAGGACCTGCTCCTCACCTGGTCGCTCCCCAACTTTTATTTCCACGTGACGACCGCCTACGGAATCCTCCGCCACGCCGGCGTCGAGATCGGCAAGCGCGATTTCCTCGGACTGCCGCCGTCGGCGTGACAGCGCCGCGCTGGTTTACACGCCGGCACTCGGATACCCTTGAGCGACTAAGACGCCTCGTCGTGGGAGGGTTACATGGCGCTACTGTCCGCCGTCCGGCTACCGTCCGAGCGATACTCGGCCGATCCCGACCGCGCGCTCACGCTGCCGGCGCGCTATTACTTCGAGCCGGCGATCTTCGCGCGCGAAAAGGAAGAGATCTGGTTCAAGACCTGGCAGTTCGTCGGCTTCGCCGCCGATGTCGCCAAGCCCGGCGACTTTTTCGCCGAGACCGTCGTTGATCAACCGATCTTCGTCATCCGCACCAAGCAGGGTGAGCTTCGCGCCTTCTACAACGTCTGCATGCACCGCGGCCACATCTTGGTCGAGGGCCGCGGCAACAAGACGATTCTCACCTGCCCGTTCCACGCCTGGTCGTACGATACGACCGGTGCACTCAAGGCAGCCGGCAACGCCGAGAACGTGGCCGGCTTCCGGCTCGACGATTTCTCGCTCACCGAAATCCGCGTCGGCGTGCTCGCCAACATGGTGTTCGTCAATTTGGACGACGCGGCGCCGCCGCTCGAGGAATACCTGGCCGGTTTCGAGGCCGACGTGCGTGCCAAGGTGCCCAAGTTCGACCAGCTCAAGTGGGCGCGGCGCGACCATTACGATTGCGACTTCAATTGGAAGTTCGTGATGGATCAGAACGAGTGCTACCACTGCCCGCACATCCATCCCGGCGTGATGGCGGGCGAGGGTGCCTATCTCGAGCCCTCGTTCGAGGTCACGATGTTCGAGCACTGGGACGCGGTGATCGCCTATTCATCGGCCGAGAAGAAGAGCCCGTACGGCGCCGGCCAGGGCGACGAGATCGAGAACGTCTACATCTGGACGGTGTTCCCGAACCTCATCATCTCGACCCACCAGGGGCCTTCGAACTTCAAGGTCCAGCGGGTGGTGCCGAACGGCCCGGAAACAGCGTGGAGCACGGTCGACAATCTCTGCGTCAACGACCCGCCGACCGAGATGGACATCAAGCAGTTCAACTATTTCCGCGACCGCGTCTGGCCCGAGGACTCGCCCTGCATGACCAAGCAGCAGCGCGGCATGAAATCGCTGGGCTACCGCCAAGGCCGGTTGATGGTCGATGCCGAGCGCTCGTGGCGCAGTGAACACGCCGTCCACCACTTCGACAAGCAAGTGTGGGAAGCGCTGAACGGGAAGAATTACGGGTAGGCCCACTCGCCCCGCCCCAACCGAGCGTTGGGCCGAGTTGACCGAGGCCGGTACTGTTCTCTGGAGCGGGTGCGAGCTCGCCGCGCCGGAGCCACCCGTGCGCGGCGGCTGCTCGCGCGTCCGGGCCGATCGTCTGGCCCGCTCCTTGGCTCGGCCGGCTCGGCGTCGATTTACCGCTTGATGACGAGACCCTGTCCGGTCGGCATTTCGAGGGCCAGACATCCGTGCTTGGCTAACCACGCGGCGTGCGCTTCGTTAAGCGCGCCGTTCTCCTGGCGCCCGAAGTCGTCGAGCAGGATCAACCCGCCCGGCGAAACGCGGTCGAACAGCGCATCGAGTGCTCCGACCTCGGCTTGCGCCGCGTTGAGGTCGAGGTGCAGGAGCGCGATCCGCTCGGGCGCCCGCTCCGATAGGACATCGGGTACGACCCCGCGTATCACCTCGACGTTGGCGCACAACGCGAACCGGTCGAGCACGGCTTGGTAGACGGTTTCGTCCCGATACCCGCCGCCGACGCGGTCGCGCTCTGCCTGGGTCGATGTTGCCTCGGGCAGGCCGCTGAAGGTGTCGTAGAGGAAAAGGCGTTTGGGGTGGCGCTGAAACTCGACGTGCTGGGTCATCACCGCCGAATAAAGTCCGCGAAAGACCCCGCATTCGACGAAGTCGCCGGCGAGCGGAAGCGCGGAACGCGCAGCCCAGCAGTAGACGTAGACGCGCCAGAGTTTCTGGTCGTCGGCGCCGCCGCCGCTGAAAGTCTGGAACGCGGTCATGAAGCCGGCGTCGCGGCTGAACGAGAACACGCGGCCCAACACGAGCAGATTGTCGGCCAAGAAAGTCTGTAGGCCGTTCTTCTGGAAGATCGCGCGAATCCCGAGGAGATGCGCCGTGACTGCGTCGATGTCCTTGGGGTCGGTGAGCGGGTAGACCGACACGGCGAAGGTCTCCCTGTTGCCGGGACTTTACCAGGGGAACGCGCGCGCGGGTCCAATATACGGGGAGCGGTCCGGATCGGGCCTCAGCCGGCCGCGCTTGACCGCCCACCCCGGCGGCGCGGATGATGGGCCCAACCAAGCGTCTTCCAGGGAGATTTTCGCCATGAACAAGCTCTTGTGGTCGGCGGCGGTCGCCGCCGCGCTCGGGCTCGGCGCCGGCGCCGACGCCCAGACCAAATGGGACATGCCGATGGGCTATCCCCAAAACAACTTCCACACCGTCAACGCCCAGAAGTTCGCCGACGCGATCAAGGCGCGCTCGGGCGGTAAGCTCGAGATCGTGATCCACGCCAACGGCTCGCTGTTCAAGGCGCCCGAGATCAAGCGCGCCGTCCAGACCGGCCAGGCGCAGATCGGCGAGGTGCTGATGGTCAACCTGAACAACGAGGACGCGTTCTTCGGCGCCGACGGCGTGCCGTTCCTGGCGACCGACTATGCCAGTGCGCGCAAGCTCCTGGCGGCGCAGAAGCCCGGGATCGAGAAGCGCGCGGCGGCGCAAGGCATGATGTTCCTCTACGCGGTGGCGTGGCCGCCGCAGGGCATCTACGCGAATAAAGAGCTCAAGGCCGTCGCCGACATGGAGAACTTGAAGTGGCGCGCCTATAGCCCGCAGACCGCGCGCATCGCCGAGATCGTCAAGGCGCAACCGCTCACCATCCAGGCGGCCGAGCTCGCCCAGGCGATGGCGACCGGCAAGGTCAACTCGTTCATGTCTTCCGGCGTCACCGGCGTCGATACCAAGGTCTACGAGCACCTCTCGCACTTCCACGACACCCAGGCGTGGTTGCCGAAGAACATGGTGATCGTCAACAAGGCGGCACTCGACAAGTTGGACGAAGCGACCCGCAAGATCGTGGTCGAGGAAGCGGCCAAGGCCGAGGAGGCCGGCTGGCAGGCGAGCCAAAAGGTGCAGAGCGACAGCCTCACCGAACTCGCGGCCAAGAAGATGACCGTAGTCAAGCCCTCGGCCGCGTTCATGGGCGAACTCAAGACCAAGGTCGGCGGGCCGATGATCGATGAGTGGAAGAAAGGCGTCGGTGCCGATGCGGATGCGCTGGTCCGCGCCGTCCAGGTGACGAACTAGTCGGCGACACCTCCTCCGACACCGCGCCCCCTCCCTCTAGGGAGGGGGTAGGGGAGGGGACATGCTATTCGTGGGTGCGACGTGCCGCCCGATAACCCCCGCCATTCTTTCGTCAGCCGCGCGCTCGGCACGCTTTACGAGCTTTGTGGCTGGGCGGCCGGTCTGTTCCTGATCGCGATCCTGGCGACGATCCTGCTCCAGATCGGCGGGCCGATTTTCGGCTACATCTTCCGCGCCGGGGACGAGCTTTCCGGCTATTTCATGGCCGCTTCGTTCTTCCTGGCGCTCGCCCACGCGTTCGGCCGCGGCGAGCATATCCGCGTCACCCTGATCGTCGAACGTCTCGCCGGTCGCCCGCGCCGCGCGATCGAGCTGTGGGCCTTGGGCGCGGGCGCGCTCCTGGCCGGTTTTTTCGCCTTCTACGCCGTCAAGATGTGCTGGCTGTCGTGGGTGTTGAAGGATGTTTCGCAGGGCTTGATCCCATTTCCGTTGTGGGTGCCGCAGCTCGGCATGGCGGCGGGCGGTGTCGGGCTGGCACTCGCCCTGATCGAACAATTCGCGATCGTCGCCGCCGGCGGTCCGTTGCCTGCGAACAAGGCGCGCGAGTAGGCGATGGACGATATCGGCATCGCGCTCGCGCTCCTCGTGGTCCTGTTCGCGCTGTTGGGTTCGGGCGTCTGGGTCGGACTGGCGCTGATCGGGGTCGCCTGGATCGGCATGGCGCTTTTCACGACCCGACCGGCCGGCGACGCGATGGCGACGACGATCTGGGGCGCGTCGTCGAGCTGGACGCTGACCGCGCTGCCGCTATTCATCTGGATGGGCGAAATCTTATTTCGGACGCGGCTCTCGGAGGACATGTTCCGCGGGCTCGCGCCGTGGATGCAGCGCCTGCCAGGCCGGCTGTTGCACACTAACGTGATCGGCTGCGCGATCTTTGCCGCCGTTTCGGGCTCTTCGGCGGCGACCTGCGCCACCATCGGCAAGATGACGATCCCCGAGCTCGCGCGCCGCGGCTATCCGGAATCGGCGGCGATCGGATCGCTCGCCGGTGCCGGTACGCTCGGGCTCCTGATCCCGCCCTCGATCATCATGATCGTCTACGGCGTCGCTGCCGATCAGTCGGTCGCCAAGCTGTTCATCGCCGGCGTCATCCCCGGCATCATGCTCGCGGTGCTGTTCTCGGGCTACCTCGCGCTGTGGGCGCTCTTCAACCGCGACAAGATTCCGCCGGCCGACATCGCGCTGTCGTTGCGCGAAAAAATGTGGGCAGCGCGGTCGCTGATCCCGGTCGTGATCCTGATCCTCCTCGTGCTCGGCTCGATCTATGCGGGCATTGCCACCGCGACCGAGGCCGCCGCCTTGGGCGTGGTCGGGGCGCTCGGCTTGGCCGCGGTCCAGGGCGGGCTCACGGTCGAGACGTTTTGGGCGAGTGTCATGGGCGCGACCCGGCTCTCGGCGGTGATCGCGCTCATCTTGGCCGGCGCCGCGTTCCTGTCGCTGGCGATGGGTTTCACCGGACTGCCGCGGCACCTGGCCGAGTGGATCAAGGCGCTCGAGCTCTCGCCGCTCGCGCTGATCGCCGCGCTCACCGTCTTCTATGTGATCCTCGGCTGCTTCTTGGACGGCATCTCGATGGTGGTGCTCACGATCGCGATCGTGCTGCCGATGATCGAGCAGTCCGGGTTCGATCTGATCTGGTTCGGCATCTTCGTCGTGCTAGTGGTCGAGATGGCGCAGGTGACGCCGCCGGTCGGCTTCAATCTGTTCGTGCTGCAGGGCATGACCGGGCGCTCGATCTTCGCGATCGGGGCCTATGCGTTTCCGTATTTTCTCCTGATGGTGGTCGCGGTCGCCTTGATCGTCGCATTTCCC
Organism: Alphaproteobacteria bacterium; assembly: GCA_016869275.1. Lineage (GTDB taxonomy): Bacteria > Pseudomonadota > Alphaproteobacteria > SHVV01 > SHVV01 > SHVV01. The sequence goes on from VGEO01000005.1 coordinate 12,626, forward strand.
GAGATCGCGACCTGGCTGCCGGCGCAGATGAAGACGCGCGCGGGGTAGCGCGCGCCGGCGCCGCAGGCCCCGCTACTGCCCCGGTCCCATCAGTGCGGTCGGGAGCCAGGTCGCGAACCCGGGCACGAAGCAGAGCACGACCATGAATCCGAGCATGATCCCGACGAACGGCAGCGAGCCCTTGAGCACCGTCGAGACCGGAATGTCGGGAGCGACCCCGCGCAGCACGTAGAGGTTCAGCCCGACCGGCGGCGTGATCAGCCCGACTTCGAGGTTGATGGTGAGCATGACCCCGAACCAGATCAGGTCGAAGCCGTTCCGTTCCAGCACCGGGGTCAGGATCGGCATGATCATCAGGATGATCGCGACCGGCGGCAGGAAGCAGCCGGCGATCAGCAGGAAGACGTTGATCAGGAGCAGGAGAACCCAGCGGTTGAGCGAGAGGCTCACCAGCGCGTCGGCGGCGGTCTGGGTCACGTACAAGAGCGACATCATGTACGAAAAGAGCGCCGCGGCGCCGATGATGACCATGATCATGGTCGACTCGCGGATGGTGTCGCGGTAGATCGCCCACCAATCGCCGAGCCGCCAGGTGCGGTAAATCGCGATCACCAGGATGAGCGCGAGGAACGCGCCCAGTGCGGCGACCTCGGACGGGGTCGCGAGCCCGCCATACATGGCATAGCCGATGGCGACGATGATGCCGAGGAACGGCGCCACCCGGACCAGGCCCTCGACTTTTTCGCGGAGCGTGAAGCGCTCGACCGGGTGCGGCCGCGCCTTCAAATCGCGGCGGGCGGCGAGCCAGGCGTAGATCGAGAACAAGACCACCAGCGCCACCCCCGGCAGCACGCCGGCGATGAACAGCCGGCCGATCGAGGTTTCGGTGACGAGGCCATAGAGGATCAAGGTGATCGAGGGCGGAATCAGGATGCCGAGCGTGCCCCCGGCGCAGATCGCGCCGGTGGCGAGCGCGGGTCGCACGCCGCGCTGGATCATCTCCGGCACGCCGATCTTGCCGATCGCGGCGGCGGTCGCCGGTGAAGAACCGCACACGGCGGCGAACATGCCGCAGGCGAGGATGTTGGCGATCACCAGCCCACCCGGGACCCGCGCCAGCAGGCGGTGAAGCGAAGCGTAGATGTCGCGCCCGGCCGCCGAGACCCCGATCGCCGCGCCCAGCAGAATGAAGAGCGGGATGGTAAGCAGCGCGAACGAGGCGAGCTCGTCCATCACGGTGTGAGGAACGACGGCCAGCGCATTGGGGCTGCCGAACACGGCGAGGAAGCCGACCGCGACCAGTACCAACCCCCACGCGATCGGCAAGCCGCTGAATAGGACCGCCAGCGTGACAACCAGCAGCAGCAGCCCGATCGCACCCTCGCTCACGCACCCTCCGCGTCGGCGCGTGGGCGCAGGAGCTCGGCCACATACTGGAGCGCGGTCAAGCCGAGTCCGAGCGGCATGGTCGCGTAGAACGGCCACTTGGCCGGGCGCCATAGGCTTTCGGTGGTTTCGCCGGTGTGCCACGCCTTGAGCGCGAGGCCGGCCCCCTCGACCGTGAGGTAGAGACAGACGATCAGACTCAAGACCGCGACCGCCATCGCCATCGCGAGCTTGGCGCGCGGCGGCAGATACTCGCTCAGAAGGTCGACCCCGACATGGCCGTTGGTGCGGGCGCAGTAAGGCGAACCGAGGAAAATCGCGGCGACCGTTGCGTAAACCGCAAACTCGATCTCCCAATAGGCCGAGTTACCGAGGGCGCGCCACAGCACCATCCAGGTGACGACCAGGACCGCGGCCGTCACCAACGCCGCCGCGAGGACCGCGCACACGATCGCGATCGTATCGACCGTGCGAACGAACGATCTCATCGACGAGTAAACGACCGCCGTGCCAAAGCCGAGCCGTCTCCCCCTCGGGGCCGAAGGGGAGACGGTCGCCCGCCGGTTACTTCACGTCCGCGATCAGATCGAGCAGCTCTTTACCGGCCTTGGCGGTCTTGGCGTACTCGACCCACGCGGTCTTCTTGGCGAGGTCGACCCAGGCGTCGTACTCGGCCTTGCTGAGTTGCCGCACCTTGGCGCCGGCCTTGGTGTAGACCTCGGTCATCTTCGCGGTCGCCTCCTGCTGGGTCCCGTCGAAGAACGTGTCGCTGATATCGGCGGCCTCCTGAAACGCTTTCTTCTGCGCCGGGGTGAGCTTGTCCCACGCCGACTTCGCCATCACCAGCGGCTGCAGCAGCATCCACAACGTGTAGTTGCCGCCGACCGTCGCGTGCTTGGTCTGCTCGAAAATCTTCATGCTGACGAAGGTCTCGGCCGAGGTCAGCGTCGCGTTGAGCACTCCTGACTGCAGCGCCGGGTAGATTTCGGTCGAGGCCATGTTGTGCACCGACGAACCCGCCGCCTTGAGCATCGCTTCGAAGGTCGGATCGGCGGCGCGCATCGAAAGCCCTTTGACCGTCTCCGGCCCGCCGATCTCGCGATCCTTGGAGGCGAACCCGCCCGGCGTCCACCACCACGTGATGACGCGGATGCCGTTCGCTTCCGCGACATCCTGGAGCCGCTGGAAGAACTTGGTGCCCTTCATGCGCTTGGCGTGCTCGAGCGAAGTCACGGTACCCGGCATGATCGTGATCGAGAATTCTGGAATCTTGCCGACCGCGTACGACAGCGGATAGACCGCCATCTCGAGCGTTCCGGCCTGCATCGCATCGAGTTGGGCGACGGGTTTGATGTTGAGCGAGCTCGACGGATAGATGCGGAACTTGACGTTGGGGTCGCGCTTATTGACCTCGCTCACGAACACGCGGGTGGCGCGGTCGCGTGCGTCGGTCCCTTCCTTCCATTGGTGCGAAATCTTGATTTCCTGGGCGCCAGCGGCGAGCGGCAGGATTGCGGCGATGCCGGCGGCGAGGGCAAGCGTAGCGAGACGCGGGATCAACGTGGCGATCGACATGAGGAACTCCCTTTGGTCAATGACGACGGCGCGATCGGCCGGGTCGTGATTGTCGTTGCCGCCATTCTAGCCGGACTCGCGCGGCCCGCCGAGGGGTGCCATTCCGCTACTTCAGGTAGCGGTCGAACCAGTCGAGCCCGAGACCGAGGAGCTTGGGCAGGTTGTCGCCGTAGTAGACCGCGTGGTGGCCGATCGCCGGAAACAAGTGGAGCGCCTTGGGTTCGTGCGCATTCTCGTAGAGCGCAAGGGTTTCGCGGGTCGGCACCAGCCGGTCTTCTTCGACGCCGATGAAGAGGCTCGCGCGCGGCGCGATCCGGGCGACGATCGCTTCGGGTTTGAACGCGATGATGCCCTCGGCGGTATCGAGCGTCACCTGGGTTACGCGGTCGGGGTGCCGTACTCGCGCTTCGGCCTCGTGCTCGAGCGCCTCGGGGTCGCGGATCAGCACCTCGGAGGTATCGACCAATTCGGAGGCGCCGGTGAGGGCGCGGCGGCGGCGGTCCTCGGCCAAGCGCTTTTGGAAGTCGATCCACTCGTACTCGCGCCGGAGCGAGCGCAGCCAGCGCTCGCCATCGCCATAACCGACGACGCAGGCCATCGCCGCGATGCGCGGGTCGATCGCTGCCGCATAGGCGGCGTTGGCGCCGCCATAGGAGATGCCGTAGAGTGCGATCCGCGCCGCATCGATGTCGGGCCGGGTCTCGAGAAACGTGACCGCGGCTTGGATGTCGGCGACCTGCTCGATCGGAATCAGCCGGAGTCTGGGACCTTCCGAATCGCCGGTGCCGCGGTGGTCGAAGGCGAACACGGCGTAGCCCGCGGCCGTGAAAAATGCGGCGAACTCGGGAAACCAGAATTTCCGCAAGCCGCCGAAGCCGTGGCACAGCACGATCGCCGGATGGCGTCGCCCGCTCTTGCTGTGTCGGGTACTGGCCGGGAGATAAAGGTCGGCGGCAAGGCGCAGGCCCTCGCTATGAAAGTGCACGGATTCCGGCATCGGCTTTCCTGGCGCGCCCAAGACTGACGCGCGGTCGCGTCCGGCGCGAATGCGCTGTCGCGTCCGGAGCTAACGGGGCGCTTCGCGGTTCGTCAAGCGTATGGCGCCGCGCTAGGGTGTACCCTCGCCTGTGTGGAGAACCCGATGACCGATAGTTTCGCCAGCCTCGAAGATCGCGTCGTGATCGTCACCGGTGCCGGCCGCGGCATCGGTCGCGCCTATGCCCACGGCTTTGCGCGGAACGGCGCGGTCGCCGTGATCGCCGAGGTGAACGCCGACAACGCCAGGAGCGTCGAGGCCGAGATCGCGGCCGCCGGCGGACGGGCGCTCGCCATCCCGACCGACATCACCGACGCCCAGTCGGTGCAGGCGATGGTCGAGCGCACCGCGCGCGCGTTCGGGCGGATCGACGGCCTCGTCAACAATGCCGCGTTCTTTGCCGACATCGACATGAAGCCGTTCTACGAAATGGCCGATGCCGACTGGGACAAGGCGATGCGAACCAACGTCACCGGCGCCTATCTGTGCTCCAAGGCAGTGGTGCCGCACATGCGCGCCCGCCAATGGGGCCGGATCGTTCACATTTCATCGACCGTCGTGCAGACCGGCCGGGCCAACTATCTCCACTACGTGACATCGAAGGCGGCCCTGGTCGGCATGACCCGCGGCATGGCGCGCGAACTGGGCGAATTCGGCATCACGGTCAACGCGGTTATGCCGGGTCTCACACGGACCGAACTGCCGCGCAAGACCACGAACGAGGAGTCCTATCGCATCACCAAGGCCGGCCAAGCGATCAAGCGCACCGAGACGCCCGAAGATCTTGTCGGAGTCGTGCTGTTCCTGGTCTCCGACGGCGCCGGGTTCGTGACCGGCCAGACGCTTCCGGTCGATGGCGGCGGCGTGTTCCGGTGATCGCCGAGCCGCTCACTGCGGCATGTTGAGCTTGTAGGTCTTGCTGTCGCGCGAAGCGAGTTCGACGTAGCGGCGGGTGCCGATCGAAGAGGCGACGCGGAGTTCTCCGGTCACGAAATAGCCCGGCGTCACGTTGACGTTGGCTTTGATGATCTCGGTCACCTTGGCGATGGTCGGTTCGTCGTAGGCCGACCACGGGATCCAGATGGTAATGTCGAGCGCGCGCACGATCTTCGAGGGATCGGACGCGAGCGGGCCGGTTCGCGTGTTGAGCGACACTTCGGAACGGACGCCGGCGCCCTTGGCGATCGCATCCTCGATCCGTTGCGGTACCGCGCGTTCGCTGGCCGCGGTCAGGCCCTTGATCCCGCCCGCCGCCGACGCCGCGGTCCATCCGACCACGGCGGCCGCACCGGTCGCGATCCCGGCGATGGCATAGGCCCAGCGCCAACGCCCGCCGACCGCCTCGGGCGCCACGGCGGCATCGAGCCAGGCGACGCGGGTGCCCGTCACCATGTCGTGCAGCAGCTCTCCTTCGGGTCGTGCGAACGCGAGGACAACGTTAGCGACGAGGATGCCGGTCGCCAGCCCTTGAACGAGCGACGTCACGAGCAGCGAGGCGTCAGGGACGACGCTCCCGATCAGTTCGTCCCAGCGCAGGAAGGCAAGCCCGAGCACGGCGGTGCACCGAGGTGATCCCGCACGCCTTCGGCGCGCGCGCGGTCTTGAAACTCATGTATGCAGCCTTGATCCGCGCCGCCGAACGCTGGCGCGGGATCAGGGTGACCGAGTTCGAGCAGCGTCGGTTGAAGGCAATCTGCGACGAACTCGACCGAGACCATGCCGGGCTAACCGCGTCAGCAGTCCGCCCTAACATCACCGCATCCCAATCCCGTTTATCCGGCAAGGATCTGACTTGACCGCCACTTGTAGGTCGTCATCTTGTCTTCACTCTCGGGTTATCCGAGTTATTCCACATATGTATGGAGTTTTATCCTAGTCTGCCACCGCTATGCACGCGTTTTGCGCTTTACCGCAGTTGGTAAAGGGGAGCGCCCAATACAACCGTGTGTAGCTTGGGGTGCGACTGCGGCGCCACCATCGACGCCGCCCGATTAGTTGCTTTCTCTCCGCCGCCATGAGTACGGCTTTCGTCCGCTATGGCTGAGCGCCGTCGCGTCCGCATCTTCATTTCGTCGCCTTCCGATGTCCGCCCTGAGCGCTTGATCGCAGCGCGCGTGATCGAACGGCTGGGACGCGAGTTCGGCGGTCATCTCGTGGTCGAGCCGCTGTTGTGGGAGCGCGAGCCGCTACTCGCGACTCAACACTTTCAGGACCTGATCACACCGCCGCACGAGACCGACATCGTGGTCGTGATCTTGTGGTCGCGCCTGGGTGGACGCTCGGCGACTTGTTCGACAAAGCCGGCGACCGCGCCAGCGCCAAGGCGGTGTTCGAACGCGGTGTGGCGGCCGCCGACCTGTTGATCGAACGCGAGCCGGCCGGCACCATCGCGCCAGTCCTCAAGCGCGACATTCTCGATCGCCTGCAGGACATCGAAAAAGGGGGCGAAAGAACTAAGAACTCCCTCCCGCTCGCTCTGCTCGCATCCTCCCCTGCATGCAGGGCAGGGCAATCGCATTTGGTTTGCTGGTGGGACACGGGCACACCCTAAGCGCCCTCTCCCGAGGCTATTTCGCCGCGCCCAACTGCTTCATGAACTCGGCGTGGTTCGAGAAGTGCCAGCGCGCGACGAATTGGCCGCCGCGCACCTGATGCATGCTGAGCGAGCGCGATTCGACCTGCTTCCCGGTCGGCGTTTCGCCGTAGAGCGAGCCCTTGTGGGTCCCGCTGAGCGCGCCGTTCAAGACGACCATGTCGCCCTCGGCGACCAGGTGATCGATCCGGATCTTGGCGTCGGGGATGGCGGCGCGGATCTTGGTGATGACGCCGCGCAGGCCTTCGCGGGTCGCGGCGGCGCCCGGCGGCGCGCCGTGGTTGACGAAATCGGGTGCGTAAAGCTCGTCGATCAGCGCGAGATTGCCGCCTTCGAGCACCTCGCGCAGGAAACGGCGCATCAACGCCTTGTTCTGTTCCGACATCGGCCGGCTCCCAAAGAAAAAGCGGCCGGCCTCGCGATCGAAGCCGGCCGCGCGCGCTTAGGCCGTCAGTTCCACTTGCGGAGCAGGCCGTTGGCATCGAGCGTGACGAAGATCGGCTCGGCGCGGATCACGTCGCCGTCCTTCATCCACTTCACCTTGCCGCTCACGGTCTCGATCTCGCCGGCCTTGATGAAGGCGTCGCGGATCTCCTGACGGTTGTTCAGGTCTTTCACGCTGCGCAGCACTTGCGCCAAGATATTAACGGCGTCGTAAGTCGCGACCACGAAGGCGTCGGGCGCCTTGTCTTTCTGCCCAGTCACTTCGCGCCACAGCTTGATGTAGTTCTGCACGACCGGACGCTGGTCATCGGCGGCGTAGAGCGCGTAGCCGACGCTCCCTTCCGCCTTGCCCTGGCTGAGCTTGAAGTAGTCGACGCTGCCGATGATCGAGTCGAGCACGACCTGGGCGGTGACGCCGCGATCGCGGAGCTGCGCCAGGAACGTGCCGGCATCGCCCGGCTGATGCGAGAGCCAGACCGCATCGGGGCTGGCTTGGCGATGGTTCGCGACTTGCGACGCAAAATTGATTTCCTTGTTCTTGAACGACTGGTCGGAAACGATCTTGACCTTCAGGTCGTCGAGCGTCTTCCTGACGATCCGGATGTTGGTCAGGGTCGCGTCGTCATCGAGCGTATGCGAGATCGCCATGGTCGCGAACTTGAACTTGTCCTGCGATTTTTTGAGCAGGATCGGGATCACTTGCGCCGCGTCGGGCTGGTAGCGGAAGATCCAGCCGCCGAAATCGGGCGGCCCCCACGCGCCGGCCGAGGTCGGGGCCAGGATCGGGAACGCGCAGCGCTTCAAGTCTTCGTAGACCGACATCACCGTCTTGGTAGCGCCGATGCCGAAGATCATCGGGATCGCCTTGTCGTCGCAAATGCGCCGGTAGTCGGCCAAAAACTGGGCGGTGTCGGGGAAGCGCGTATCGATCTTGTAGAACTCGAGCGGCCGGCCGTTGATGCCGCCTTGCTCGTTGATGACTTTGAGCGCCGGCATCGCGCCTTCGTTCCAGCCGCGGTTGCCGAAGTCGACGAACGGGCCGCTGAACCCGGCCGCGTAGGGGAGCCGGATCGGCTCCTTGGACTGCGCCAGCGCTGGGCCGGCGGTAATGGCGACGGCGACGGCCGCCGCGACCACGAGTAGCTTCTTCATCTAAGTACCTCCCCTCGATGGTTTTGGTCGGGCCCGATCGCGGCGTGCGACCCCACTCGACCGGTTTCGGTTAGTTCCACTTCTTCAGGATGCCGTTCGGATCGAGTTGGACAAAGATCGGCTCGGAGCGCACGGCATCGCCGTCCTTAGGCCAGCTCACTTTCCCGCTGATGGTGTCGAGGTCGCGCAGCTTGGTGAACGCGTCGCGAATCTCCTGGCGGTTGTTGATGTCCTTTACCGAACGCAATACCTGACCCAGGATAATGACCGCGTCGTAGGTCGCGGTCACGAACACGTCGGGCACTTTGTCCGACTGGTTGGTCATCTGCCGCCACTGCTTGATCCAGTTCTGCACCACCGGGCGCGGATCGTCGGCGGCGTAGAGCGCGTACCCAACGGCCCCGGCCGCTTTGCCCTGCGAGAGCTTCCAGAAGTCGACCGAGCCGATGATACCGTCGGTCATCGCCTGGACGTTGAGGCCACGCTCGCGGAGCTGCAGCAGGAAAGTTCCAGCGTCACCCGGCTGGTGCGACATCCAGACTGCGTCCGGGTTGCTCTGGCGGTGCGCCGCGACCTGCGAGGCGAAGTTGGTTTCCTTGTTCTTGAACGACTGGTCGGATGATACCTTGACCCCGATCTCGTCGAGCGTCTTGCGCACGATCCGGATGTTGGTGACGGTCGCGTCGTCGTCGTTGGTGTGCGAGAGCGCGACGTTCTTGAAGCCGAACTTGCCGTGCGCCTTCTTGACCAGGAGCGGCACCACCTGCGCCGCGTCAGGCTGGTAGCGGAAGATCCAGCCGCCGAAGTCAGGCGGACCCCAGGCGCCGGCCGAGCTCGGGTTCAGGATCGGCAGGCCGCAGCGCTTGAGGTCTTCATAGACCGCGATCGTCGCCTTGGTGGCGCCGATGCCGAAGATCATCGGCGTTCCCTTATCGTCGCAGACGCGGCGGAAATCGGCGAGGAACTGCGAGGTGTCGGGGAAGCGAGTATCCATCTTGTAGAATTCGAGTGGCCGACCGTTGATGCCGCCCTGATCGTTGATGATCTTGAGCGCCGGCAGCGCGCCTTCTTTCCACATGCGCTCGCCGAAATCGACGAACGGGCCGCTGAAGGCCGAAGCGTAGGGGAGCCGGATCGGCTCCTTCGACTGGGCTGCGGCGTCGGCCGCGACCAGGAACGCGGCCGCGGCGACGGCGGCCGACAACGTGAGCTTCATCGTGACGTCTCCCAGGTGACGTTTAGTTGAGGTAGAGCGCGGCGGCGTTGGTATGGACGATTTTCTCCTGATCCGACCGCGGTAGTTTGTTCAGGAGCTGCGCGACGTCGCTCTGGGCGTTCAACGCCATCGAGCGGACGTGCGGGAAATCGGAGCCCCACATCAAGCGATCGGCGCTCACCGCTTCCATGCCGTGCTCGCCGAACGGGTCGTCGACCCAGCCGAACCAGGCGTTGCGGCGGACATAGTCGGAGGGTTTGGCGAGTTCGAGCTTGGGCAGCGACACGCGGCTCGCGAACGCGGTCGCCAGCGAGTCGATGCGCCAGTTGAAGTGCGGCAACCACGAGAACTCGAACTCGCTGATGACGAGCTTGAGCTTGGGGTGGCGGTCGAGGACCTTGCCGAAGATGAAGTCGGCAGCGAGCGTGCCCTTGATCTCCTCGAAGGTATCGATCGCCATCCGCGGCGCTTCGCCGGCTTCGTCCTTGGACTGCGGGTGGAAGAAGTCGGGGACCCATCCGGTCAGCGTGTGCAGCGTGAGCGGCATGTCGATCTCGACGCAGCGGGCGAAGAACGGATCCCAGATCGGATCGCGATAGGGTGGAATCCCCATCGGCGGGCGTACGTTGATGGTAACGCCCTTGAAGCCGTCCTTGGCCGAACGGTCGAGCTCCTTGATCGCCCACTGCGGATCGACGGTCGGGATCGAGGCGATGCCGATCAAGCGCTTCTTGTCGTGCGAGAAAAATTCGCGCATCCAGTCGTTGTAGACCTCGGCGCAAGCGGCGAGCGCGCGGTAGTGCTTGGACTGCATCACCACCAGCATGAAGGTCGGGTAAAGCACCTCGGCCGAGACTTTGGCTTCTTTTTGAAATTTCAGCCGCGCCTCGGGTTCGAACCCGGCCGCCGAGAGGCCCTTGTCGCGGTGTTCCTTGTCGGCGTCGCCCAGGCGCACGATCTGCCGCCCGGTGTAATAGAACCGGCCTTTTTCGCCGCGGAACTCGGCGACCGGGTGCGGGATCTCGTCGCCGTACTTGTTGCCGAGGGCGTTGATCCAAAGATCGTGCTTTTCGAGGATATGCGAATCGCCCGAAACGAGCGTGTACTCTGCCGCCACTTCAAACCCTCCCGATGGCTGTGCCGACGCGCTGGCCGGTCTTGTTCGTTATTCGAGGCGGGCCGAGGTTAGCATCGGCCCCGGCGGCGGTCCACAAAGCCGCCGGCCGCGGCCGTTGTCAGCGGCCTCGCCACGGCGCAAGATTCGGCGGTCCACGACCGATAGGAGGGCTCGATGTCCGTGACCGACCGTACCGGCGACGCCGGGTTTTTCGAGCGCCAGATGGCGACCTACGCGACCTATCACACCAACGCCCGCAATCGTCTCACCCACTTCATCGGCATTCCAGCCATCGTGTTCTCGATCATGCTGGTGCTGGCACCGGCGCGGATCGAGTTGGCCGGGGTTGCGCTGTCGTGGGGCATCGTGGTCACGGCGGCGGCGTTCGTGCTGTGGGTCGCGCTCGACCGGGCGATCGGACTCGCGATGGCGCTGTTCCTGGTGCCGGGCTTGGTCGTTGCCGAGGCCTGGATCGGGGCGCGGCCGGGCGATGCCTGGAGCGCGTTCGCGGTCTTTTTTGTCGGTGGCTGGGTGTTCCAGTTCTGGGGCCACGCCATCGAGGGACGCCGGCCGGCCCTGGTCGACAACCTGTTTCAAGCCCTGATCGGGCCGATGTTCATCGCGGCCGAGCTCTTGTTTGCCGCCGGCCTCAAGCGCGACCTCAAGGATCGGGTCGCCGCCCTCGCGGCCGCCGCCCGGCCCGCCCGGTAATAAAGTATTAGGCATAAAGCACTAATTATTCGGACGTTGCGAAAGAGGTGAGGGGCGCTCGAAAGCGGTGGACAACCGCGCCGCCTGCTCGTAAACGTCCGGATCATGCGCGTGAGCCGCGAACCCTTGGTCGTCGTCGTACGACTCATTACCGGCCCGGTCTCTCTGGGAGACCGGGATCGGTCCGGACGTTCGTACGACGCACCCTTGGAGCCTGCGGCCCATGTTGAAGCACTCGACTAACCTAGCCACCACCCCCGACAAGACGACCGCCGAACCGGCGCCCGACGCGGCGCCCGGGCGTTACCGCTATTCGGTCAAGGCCTTCGCCCAGCCCTCGATCCTCTCCAAGGTGCTCGAAGTGTTCGCGATCCGGAGCCTGGTGCCGGTCCGGGTATCGAGCCGGATGAGCGAACTCGCGCCGGGCGAACTTCGAATCGAAGTCGAAGTCGGCGGTCTGGAGCCCGGCGCGGCGGAACACCTGCGCGCCCGGATCGAGCAGTTCCCCGACGTCCGCAGCGTCCGCCTGCTCGGGCTTTAACGCACGCTTCTCGAACCCTTCCCGCTCGCTATTCCTCGGCGAGCGCCTTGACCCGCGCGACCACGCGCGCGTGGCGCGCGACACCTTGCCCGTTCGCCGGATCGGTGACGATGTCGGCGACGCCGTGGCCGATCCGCCACAGCGTCTGCTCGTCGTCGACGCCGTCGCGCTTCGGCACCCGGACGACCGTATCGGTGCAGTAGGTCGAAATAATCCGGCCGACCGAGCCGCGCACCGCCTTGGGTTCGCGCCCGGCCACGACCGCTTCCTGACCCTCGCGGATCAGGCGCCGCATCATCGCGATTCCCTTGTCCGAGCCTTGCAGGTGCTCGAGCGCGTGGATCGCGATCGGGCGCTGCGAGACCTGGGCGTCGTAGTCGCCGGGGATGCGCTGGCGCTCGGCGTAGGGTCGCTCGCCGGTCTGGCCGATGAAGTCGACCGATTCCTTGCCGACCGCGCGTTTGTCGCCTTTGCCGGTCGGGTCCGTCTCGGGATTGAACAGGCGCCAACCGATCGCCAAGCAGCTCTCGTCGTCGATCGGCACGCACCAACGCAGCAGACTGCCGCGGGTGAAGTGCTTTTCGCGGTACCCGTCTTCCCACACGAAGCCGGCGCGGAGGATGTTGGGCATGACGACGTCGTTCATCCTGACCCAAACCTTGTCGCCGACGCGGCGCGGCGTGATGTAGTACATGCCCAAGTCGGACTCGCGGAACTCGAGCAGCGGCAGATCGCCGAACGATTCCGAGAATTGGGCGCCGGCGATCCGCGTGTGCAAAAAGACGCCGTGGACCGGGTCCATGATGTTCTCGAATACCTGGATCCAGTTGCAGGGCGTGGTGATGGCGTACGGGACCAGGTCCTGCGCCGGGTCGGCGGCGACGTCGTAGGTCGGGAACTCGGGCTTGGCGTCGGGCGGCCCCATGTAGACGAACACCAGCCCTTTTTCCTCGTGCACCGGATAGGCGCCGTGACAGATCCGGTCTTTGAGCGTGCTCGCGGGGTCGTTCGGTGTTTCCAAGACGGTGCCGTCGACGTCGAACAGCCAGCCGTGATAGCAGCACCGCAAGCCGCGCTCCTCGATGGCGCCGAACTCGAGCGAGGTGCCGCGGTGGCTGCAGTGCGGCTCGAGGCAGCCGACCCGTCCCGAGCGGTCGCGGAAGAGAACGACCTCCTCGCCCATCGCCGTGACCTTGACCGGGAGGTCCTTGAGCTCGGCCGAAAGCGCGATCGGCTGCCAGAACCGGCGCAGATACTCGCCGCCGGCCGTACCCGGCCCGGCCTCCGCCAGCGTGCGGTCGGGCGCCGGGGTGCGGCGTCGATAATATTGCCCGTAGGGCTGCTTCAGGCTGCGCGGGCGCGGCGCGCCGCTGGCATCGTTCATCGCGTCGTCTCCGTTGCGGCAGGCGGCTGCCGCACGCCGGCATTGTTCCCCAAACGACGACGGCTGGCTACCCAGGCGCCGGACGATGGCGCCGAAAAAAGGCGCCGGTCCCGCTCGGGCAGCGGTGGCCGGCGCGGTCATGCCTGCTCCTGGCGGGGGTTACGTCGTGGCAGGCTGAACGTCGATTGGGAGCGTCGCCCTGGCGTCTTTTTCGCCCTCTTCCTTGGCGGCGAGCGCCGCGGCGCGCCGTAGCTCAGCGCGCCTGCAGTCCGGCATCGACCGCGACCGACTTGACGAGGGCATGGATCGGGGTCCCGGCGGCCAATTCGAGCGCGACCGCCGACTTGCGGGTGATGCGGGCCCAGAGCAGGATGCCGACGTCGATCAGGACGTCGACCTGCGGACCCTCCGCCGGGGCGATCGCGGTCACCTTCCCGCACAGCACGTTGAGGGTGCTGATCGCTGCGGGCTCGACTCGGGCGAGTGCGACATCGCGGGCGTGGATGCGGACGCGCAGGCGCGCGCCTTCGGGCAGGTCCAAGCGCGGTACCACGAGTTCGCCGCCGGCGAAGGCGAGGTGGGTGAGGGCGTAGGCCGGATCGTGCCGGGCGACCGTGACCGCGACGACTGCACCGGCCTCGGCGCCGCCGATATAGGGCGCGAGATCGGGGCGCAACATCGTCGCCTCGAGCGGGCCGGCGGCGACGACGGTGCCGCGCTCGAGCACGACCACGGTCGTCGCCAGGCGTACCAGCTCATCGACCGCGTGGGTGACGTAGATGATCGGTACGCCGGCGTCATGGCCGAGCTGCTCGATAAAGGGCAGGATCTCATCCCGCCGCGGCCGGTCGAGGCTCGCGAGCGGCTCGTCCATCAGCAGAAGTTCGGGGTTCGCGAGGAGGGCGCGGCCGATCGCCACCCGTTGACGCTCGCCGCCCGAGAGCCGATGCGGCCGACGGCCCAGCAGCGCCTCGATGCCCAATAGCGCGACCACCCGGTCGAAGCCGATCCGCCGCTCGGCCGGCGCCAGCCGCCGCCAGCCGTAGCGCAGGTTGTTGGCGACCGAGAGGTGGGGGAACAGGCGGCTATCCTGGAACACGTAGCCGATGCGGCGGCGCTCGGGTGCGAGGTCGATGCCGGCGTCGCGGTCGAACAAGACGCGGCCCCCGAGCGCGATGCGGCCGGCGCTAGGACGTACCAACCCGGCGAGCGCGTCCACCACCATCGTCTTGCCGGCCCCGGAGCGACCGAACAGCACGGTGATCCCCTGCGCGGCTTCGAAGCCGACGTCGAGGACGAAGCCCGGAACCTCGTGGCGAAGGCGAACGCTGATCGCGGCCGGCATCGGTCAGGTCCCGAGCCAGCGCGCGATCCGGCGCGACAGCCCTTCGGCGGCGAGCAGCGCGGCGACCGCGATCGCGAACGACAGCGCCATCAGCCGGACCGCCGCCTCTTCGTTATCGGGCGACTGCATAACGGCGTAAAGCGCGAGCGGGAGCGTGCGCGTCTCGCCGGGGATCGAGGCGGCAAAGGCGATGGTGGCGCCGAATTCGCCGAGCGCGCGCGCGAACGCGAGCACGATCCCGGCGAGCAGACCCGGCGCCGCCAGCGGGAGCGTGACGCTCGCGAACGTATCGAGCGGGCCCGCGCCCAATGTGCGCGCCGCGACCTCGATCCGACGGTCGATCGCCTCGAACGATAGCCTAAGCGCCCGCACGAACAGCGGGAACGCCATCACCGCGGCGGCGATCGCCGCGCCCTGCCAGGTGAAAGCGAGCGTGATGCCGAACGCGTCGTGGAGCGGCACGCCGATCAAGCCCTGTCGGCCGAACAGGAGCAGCAAGAGATACCCGACCGCGACCGGCGGCAGCACCAGCGGCAAGTGAACGATGCCATCGAGCAAGGCCTTGCCGGGGAAATCGTGGCGCGCCAGCAACCAGCCGATCGCGACCGCGAACGGCAGGCTGCCCGCGACGCTCCAGGCCGCCACCTGGAGCGACAGGGTCAAGGCTTCGGACTCGAGCGGTGAAAGAATGATTGGGCCCCTATGAACGCGGCGGCGGTGTGGTGAAGCCGTGGCGGGCGAATACGGCGAGCGCGGCGGGCGAGCGTAGGAACGCGTCGAACCGGCTGAGCATTGCCGACGAACGGCCGGCCACCAAGGCGAATGGGTAAACGATCGGCGGATGAGTGTCGGGCGGAAAGGCGCCGACGATGCGGACCCGCGCTTCGCCGGCGGCGTCCGACGCATAGACGACGCCGAGTTGGGCTTCGCCGGCGACGACGAAGCCGAGCGCGCGGCGGACGTCTTCGGCGATCGCAAGACGGTCCGCGACCGCCGGCCAAGCCCCGAGCGCGGTCAACGCGTGGCGGGCGTAGAGGCCGGCCGGGACGTGGTCGGGATCGGCGAGCGCCAGCCGGCCCGGCCCAAGCGCGGCGCGGAGCGGCATCGCCGGCGCGATGGCGAGCGCGATTGGATGCGCCCGCGGCGCGACCAGCACCAGCCGGTTGCCGAGCAGGTCCGTGCGCGAGCCGGGCACGATGCGGCCGGTGCGCTCGAGCCGATCCATCCAGGCCGGGCTCGCCGACAGGAACGCATCGGCCGGGGCGCCGCGCTCGATCTGGTGGGCGAGGGTCGAGCTCGCGCCGATACTGATACGCAGGCGGCCGGGCCCAGTAGCGGCGAACTGGGTCTCGATCTCGGCCAACGCCGGGCCGGTGCTGGCGGCGGCGAACAGCACGACCGTATCGGCTGCCGCCACGACCGGCACCGCCGCGAGCGCCGCGACCGCCAGCCCGATCCAGGCTCGGCTCACTTTTTCCCTATTGGATAAGCAGTTAGCGTTAGTTACGGCCGAATATAACGGAGCGATGCCGGTGTCGTCCACCGGAACGCCGGCGATCCCCGTCTGGTGGCGCTAGGGGGTCGATTCTAAATGGGACGGTGGGCCGCCTCGGTCGGCAGGCCAAGGGAGACGCGGAATGCGCCATGTCATACGCGACGCGAATCGGCAGATTCTCGCCGTTTACGCCGAGCCGCAGCCGGGGACCGAGCCGATCGCCCCGGACGACCCGGAAGTCGTCGCGTTCGCGACCGAGTCCGATTCGGAGGCGGCGCTGCGGGCGCTGCTGGCCAGCAGCGACGAGGACTTGATCCGCATCGTCGAGGACTTGATCAACGTCCTGATCGATCAAAACGTCATTCTGCTAACCGATTTTCCCGCCGGCGCCCAGCGCAAGCTGCTGCGCCGCCAGGGTGTGCGCCAAAAGCTGCAATCGATGGACGCCATCCATCCGCAGCGCGGACGTTAGCGAGCGTCATCGCGCTTGCGGCGCTTCGGCAAACAGCCAGTCCCGCGACCTCGGGCAGATCGGCGCTCGCTTCGAGTGTGACCAGATAATAGGCCGGAACCTGTGGATGCCGCGCGTCGGATCGATGACGCGGGCGTAACTTCGTGGCTCGATCAAGCCAAGTCGGTCATGTACGAGAGCCACGTTTTGAACTGCCCCCGCATCGGCGCTTCGCTCGCGACGGGCCCCGTGATCGTGCCGGACCGCGCAACGCGGTCCTCTTCGGCGCCCCGCGCGAACAGCACCCAGTCCGTCCCTTGCGTGGCAAGCCCGCGCTGACAACGCTCGAAGGTCTCGAGATCGTCGGTCTGGATGAGCGAAGCGGCGGCGTGCGTAATATTGAGATAGCGGATGACCTCGGTGTGCATCTCGTCCGGCGCGCCCTTGAGCTTGACCGCATAGACGCTGACTTCGGTCAGATCCACTGCCACAGGGCGGATCACGCGGAGGTGCTGGGATACCTGTTGGACGACGAGGTTCGGGTACAAGAACATGTTGTGGTGCTTGGGTGCGAGTATCTCCCGCGTGCGCATTTCTCCGTGGCGGGCAACGAGCTTCGCACGGTACTTGCGGAATACCGGTCCGTCAGGTTCGGCTGCGAATCGCATGGAGCCCACGGAACTATGTCCGGAGGGGTAACTCCACACGCCCGCAACGTAGACATCAATCATGCCGGCATCGCCAAAGAACACGGGGCGCCCATGGTCGTCGCCGGCGCGCCGGTTGAACTGACGTCCGTCGGACGCAAGCGAAGAGGCATGCCCGAACGGCGGATGATATTGATCGCAGACGTTCTCGGTCTGGAGCTTCCAGTTGCCGCGGTAGTAATACTTGTGGACCCCACCCACGAGCTCAATCTCGCCATCGGGTGCACGATCGATGAGATCGTCGATGCCGATGGTTGCCTCGCCCAGGTACTCACGAAGCGACGGCCCGTCGGCGGCAAGACTGGCGAACACGAACCCATGATAAGTCGCCGTGCGCGGTACCTCGATCATGCCGAACGATGGGTCGTCGAGATCGATCGCTGAGCCGTAGCCGTCGGCGAGCGGGATGCCAGCAAGGCTACCGTCCGTGTGGAATGACCAGCCATGGTAACCGCACCGGAACTGTTTTACGCGACCGCTCGCCTCCGCGACCACGAGAGCGCCGCGGTGGCCGCAGCGATTGAAGAGCACATGAACCTTTCCATCGCCGTGCTGCGCCATCACCACCGGTTGGGCGCCGATTGACGTCGTGATGAAGTCGCCGGCATTGGGAATCTGGCTATCGTGGCCGACAAATACCCACGCGTGCCCGAAAATCTCCTCCATCTCGCGAGCGAAGATCTCCGGATCGAGATACACACGCCGGTGAACACGATCGCTGCGGACTAGTTCTTGGGGTCTGACTGTTGGCGACGCGCTCATGATTCGACCCGCTCCGATTACGTCCACGTTGTTCCGAACGGTACGATAAACGCAAGAGATATGCCGTCTAAATCGATCGGACGGGGGCGTTTCCAAGCGTTGGTGAAGGTCGCTCCCTCGCGGCGGAGGCAATACTCGTTAACGGCCGCCGAACGTGCGTTGATCGTGTGCCCGCGGTACGCAGGCACTGGGAGGACACAAGAAACCGAACAATCCTCGCCTGCGGGGCACGATGGCTTCGCATGGACTAGCGGCGATAGATCGTGGCCGGATCGACCTCGACCGCGGCGGTCTCGGCGAAGCCGTCCGCGCGCAAAGAGCGAAAGAAGCAATGGCGCCGGCCGGTGTGGCAAGCGACTCCGGTCTGCGCCACTTTGAGCAGCACGGTGTCGCCGTCGCAGTCGAGGCAGAACTCGAGCACGCGCTGCGTGTGGCCCGAGGTCTCGCCTTTGCGCCAGAGTTTCTGGCGCGAGCGCGACCAGTAGCAACCCTCACCGGTCTTCAAGGTTTCGGCAACCGCGGCGCGGTCCATCCACGCCACCATCAAGACCTCGCCGCTGTCGTGCTGCTGCGCGACCGCCGGCACGAGGCCGTGAGCGTCGAAGGCGATCTGGGCCAGCACCGATTCAATGAGGGCGGACGGTGCGGGGATCGGCGTTAGCGCCGTAGGGTTGGCGGTCGATCCGCGGGTCGGCGGCATGGCTGGGCTCCTTGAACCGTCGCTAAGGGTCGCACGGTCGGACGTTATAATGTAACGTCCGGCCGGTCGCACCCCGTATCCGAGGTTCGAGGATGTCCGCTTCTCCTGCTTCGCGCCATATCGGCGCGCTCGCTCACGACAGCCACGACCACGCGCGCTGCGTCGCCGATGCGCTCACCAAGGCAGCGACGCTGTGCGCCAAGCGCGGCGCGCGCCTGACCGCGCTCCGTCAATGCGTGCTCGAGCACGTCTGGGACTCGCACGTACCAGTCGGCGCCTATGCGCTGCTCGATCGCCTGCGCGCCGACGGCTACCGCGCGGCGCCGCCCACCGTATACCGCGCGCTCGCGTTCCTCGCCGAGGAAGGACTCATCCATCGCATCGAGGCCCTCAACGCCTATATCGGCTGCGGCCAGGCCGACCGCCCGCATCAGGCGCAATACCTGATCTGCCAGCGCTGCGGCAGCACCGCCGAAATGGACGCGAGCGCAGTCCACCGTGCGATCGCCGATCAAGCAGACGGGGCCGGGTTCAACGTGACGCGCCAGAGCGTCGAGGTGTTGGGCGTGTGCCGGCGCTGCCAAACGAGTACCGCCCATGCTTGATCGGCCGACCCCGGGGTCGCTCGGCGCCGAACTGTTGCGGCTCGAAGCGGCGACAGTCCGCATCGGCGAGGCGACGTTGATCGATCGCGTCGACCTCGCGGTCCACCGCCGCGAGATCGTGACCGTGGTCGGGCCCAACGGCGGCGGCAAGACCACCTTGATCAAGGCGGCACTCGGGCTCACGCCGCTCGCTGCCGGCCGCGTCGCGGCCAGGTCCGGACTCCGCATCGGCTATGTGCCGCAGCGCTTCGCGCCGGATCCGGTGCTGCCGCTCACGGTCGATCGATTCCTCACGCTTTCGGCGCCTGCCGCCGCGGCGGCGCGCCGGGAGGCACTGGTGCGGGTCGGGGCGGCGGGGTTGGCCAGCGCCCAGCTCGCGACCCTTTCCGGCGGCGAGCTCCGGCGCGTACTCCTGGCCCGGGCGCTTCTGCGCGAGCCCGAACTCCTGGTGCTCGACGAACCGGTCGCCGGGGTCGACGTCGCCGGTCAGCCCGAGCTTTACGACGTCATCGCCGCACTTGCGCGCGAGCGCGACCTCGGCGTCCTCATGGCGTCGCACGACATGCACTTGGTTATGGCGGCCTCGACGCGGGTGCTGTGCCTGAACCGTCACGTCTGCTGTGCCGGGCAGCCCGACGCCGTGACCCGGCATCCCGAGTACATCGCGCTGTTCGGCTCGGCCTGGGTCGAGGGCCTCGCCGTCTACAGCCATCACCACGACCACCGCCACGACGCGCACGGCAACGTCGTGCACGGCCATAACCACGACCACAGCCACAGCCATGACGACGACCATACGCACGGCGCTGACGGCGAGCGCCCGCGCCATGGATGACTTTCTCGCCCGCGCATTGGCGGCTGGCGTCGGCGCGGCGCTCGCCGCCGGGCCGCTCGGCTGTTTCGTGGTCTGGCACCGGCTCGCTTATTTCGGCGAGACCATGGCCCACGCCGGCCTTTTGGGTGTCGCGCTCGCGCTCGCGTTCGAGGCCGACGTTTCGATCGGCGTAATCGTGGTCGCGGTGGCGATCGCCGGGCTGATCGTTGTCCTCGAGCGCCTGCCCGGCCTGGCGACCGATACGCTGCTCGGCATCCTTGCCAACGGCGCACTGGCGGCCGGCGTCATCGTCATCGCGCTGTTCGAGACCGTGCGCATCGACGTGACCTCGTACCTGTTCGGCGACGTCTTGGCCGTTTCGACACGCGATCTCGGTTGGATCTGGGGCGGCGGCGCGCTTTGTCTCGCCACGGTCGTCGGATTGTGGCGGCCCTTGATCGCGATGACGGTCGAGACCGACATTGCCCGGGTCGAGGGCGTGCCGGTCGCGTGGCTGCGCCCGGTCCTGGTGGTGCTGCTTGCGGTCGTCATCGCGGTGGCGATGAAAGTAGTCGGCATCCTGATGATCGTCTCGCTCCTGATCGTCCCGGCCGCCGCGGCGCGGCGAATCGCGGCGACGCCCGAGACGATGGCGATCGCCGCCGGCGCGCTCGGCGTCGCCGCCGTCGTCGCCGGCATGGCGGGCGCGGTCGCGTGGGACCTGCCGGCCGGGCCGACGATCGTGGTCGCGACGATGGCGATCTTCGTCGCGGTCGCCGCCGTTCAAGCCGACGCGCGTGCGCTCAGGCCGCCGCGCGTAAGCGCGTGAAGCCGGCGTCGAGATCCGCTTTCAAGTCCTCGATATCTTCGAGGCCGACGTTGATGCGGAGGCTCGGCCCCTCGGCCCGCCATTGGGTGGCGGTGCGGAAACGTTCGGGGTGGGTCGGCATGATCAGGCTTTCGAAGCCGCCCCACGACGCACCCATGCCGTAGAGTTCGAGCCCGTCCAGCATGGCGGCGACAGCGGCCGCGCTCGCCGGCTCGAGGACGAGGCCAAAGAGACCCGAGGCGCCGGTGAAGTCGCGCCGCCACAGCGCATGCCCGGGATCGCCTTCGAGCGCCGGGTGGAGGACGCGGGCGACTTCCGGGCGGCGCGCGAGCCAGCCGGCCAAGTCGAGCGCGGCCGCTTCCTGATGGCGAAGCCGGACGCCGAGCGTCCGCAGGCCGCGCTGCGCAAGATAGATGTCGTCGGGCCCGGCGCAAAAGCCGACCTCGGTCGCGCCCTTCTTCAAGGTCTGGGCGGCGGTGGCGTTCGCGGTCGCAACGCCCAGCATCGCATCGGAGTGACCGACGATGTACTTGGTCGCGGCGTGGACCGAAACGTCGACGCCGCGGTCGAGCGCCTTAAAGAAGAGCGGCGTCGCCCAGGTATTGTCGAGGATCACGGTCGCCCCGCGCTTTTGCGCGACCGCGGCGATCGCCGGGACGTCCTGGACCTCGAAGGTGAGCGACCCCGGCGACTCGAGGAAGACGACGCGCGTGGTAGGACGGAACAGCGCCTCGATGCCGGCGCCGATCAGCGGGTCGAAATAAGTGGTCTCGACGCCGTAGCGCTTGAGCACGTGGTCGCAAAAGCGCCGGGTCGGGCCATAGACGCAGTCGGCGACCAAGAGGTGATTTCCGGCCTCGAGAAAGGCGAGCAAAGCGCCATTGCAGGCCGCCAAGCCCGATGGGTAGAGCGCGCATTCGGTCCCGCCTTCGAGGACGCAGAGCGCCTCCTCGAGCGCGAACGTGGTCGGCGTGCCGTGGCGGCCGTAGAACATCGAATCACGCTTGGGCTTGCGCGCATCGAGGTCGGCTACGGTCTCGAACAGGATGGTCGAGGCGCGGTATATCGGCGGGTTGACGGCGCCGTGGAAGCGTTCCGGGTGGCGGCCGGCGGTGACGATTTTGGTGTCCTCTTTCATGGCGTTCCTCGGGGGTCGACGGCTTCTGGCTCGGGCGGGGGATGCGGATCGGGGTCGGGGTCGACCCAGACGGCCCGGCGCGCGTAAGGGACGAAGCCCATGCGCTGGTAAAGCGGCAGCGCGCGCGGATGGTCGAAAGTGTTGGTATTGACGGTGAAGCGCGCCGGCTCGGGCTTTTGCTCCCAGGCGTAGCGGACGGTCCAATTCAAGAAATAACCGCCGAGGCCGCGGCCGATGAACTCCGGCACCAAGCCGAAATAAGCGAGGTTGAAGTCCGGCGCCTTGCGGCGGTCGATCTCGGCGTAGCCGGCCGGGACGCCCTGGACGTAGAGCACGAAGATGTCGACGCTCGGGTCCTGCACGATTGCACGCAATTCGGAATCGCGGAGCCGCTTGCAGTCGGTCCACAGCCATGGCCGGCCGACCGCATCGTAGAGATACCGATAGAACGACACCGTCGGCCGCTCGGCTCGTAACAGCGCCATCTTGAGCGCCGGCGGGTGGAGCGGCGGCAGCACCGGCCGCGCCGTCATTTCGAGGAACGTGATCGTGCATTCGAGCCGGGCGCTATTGGCGGGCTCGGGCGGCGTCCCGGGGTCGATCGTCATGGCGGTGCGGTCGCCGGCACCGCGGCTCACGTCTCGATCGGCGTATCGGTGCGCCCGCCCCACTCGGTCCACGAGCCGTCATAGACCGCATTGTCGCGGTGGCCGAGGAGATGGAGGCCGAGGGTGAGGACGGTGGCGACGATCCCCGAACCGCAGCTCGTCACGATCGGGCGCGTCAGATCGACACCGGCCGCCTTGAACGCGCGCTCGATCGCCGCCGGCGGGATCAGCGTGCCGGTCGCGGGGTCGACCAACTGCGCGTACGGGAGATTACAAGCGCCGGGCACGTGGCCGGCGCGGATGCCGGGCCGGGGCTCCGGCATTTCGGCCTTGAAGCGGGCGGTGGCTCGGGCATCGACGAACTGCTCGCGGCGCGAGGCGAGGTTCGAGCGGATATCTTCGAGCGAGCGCACCCAGCGGCGGTCGAAGGTCGCGACGAACGGCGGCGCCGCCGGCGCGGGCGCGGCGAACGGCACGCTCTCGACCGGTCGGTTCTCGGCTCGCCACTTGCGGAAGCCGCCATCGAGAACGACCACCTTATCGTGGCCGAAGGTGCAGAACTCCCACCATAGCCGCGCGGCGCTGAAGAGCCCGTGGCCGTCGTAGCAGACGACGGTGTGGCTGTTATTGATGCCGAGCGCGGTGACGCACGCCGCGAAGGACGAGGCGTCGGGCAGCATGTGCGGGAGCGTCGTTGTCTTGTCGGCGATGGCGTCGATATCGAAGAAGCGCGCGCCGGGAATGCGCGCGGCGGCGAACTCGGCCTTGGCGTCGCGATTCTCCTGCGGCAGGTACCAGGAGCCGTCGAGGATGCGGATCGTCGGGTCGGCGAGGCGCTCGCCGAGCCAGGCGGTCGTGACCAGCGCGTGAGTGGGTGATTTCATGCGACATGCCCTAAGCAAGTTGGATGGCGACGCGGCGGTTGAGCCGGCCTTTCTTCTCGATCTTGGTCACTAGCACCGCGCCGATCTCGCCAGTGGCGCGGACGTGGGTGCCGCCGCAGGCCTGGAGGTCGCAGCCGGCCACGCGGATCAGCCGCACCCGGCCCGAGCCGGCCGGCGGCTTGACCGACATCGTCTTCACCATCTCCGGATTGGCGGCGAGCTCGACATCGGTGATCCATTCGGCCCCGACCGCGTGGTTCTCGCGGATGAGCCGGTTCAGATCGGCCGCGATCTTTTCCTTGTCGAGCGTCGCTTCCGGTATGTCGAAATCGAGCCGGCCCTTGCCGTCCGACACCTGCCCGCCGGTCACGGCATAGGGCAGCACCGCCGAGAGCAGATGCAAACAGGTGTGAACCCGCATGTGACGGTGGCGCCGCTCCCAATCGAGGGTCGCGGTGACTGTGGTGCCAGGGGCGGGAAGCGCGGCGCCCGGCGCCGGAACATGAAGGACGCTATCCGGCGTCTCGCCCTTGCGCGCTTCGACGATCGCGATGGTGCCGCCGGCATGGACCAGCGCGCCGCTGTCGCCGGGCTGGCCGCCGCCGGTCGGGTAGAAGACGGTGCGGTCGATCACGATCCCGCGCTCATCGGCGCGCGCCACCGTCGCTTCGCAGCTCTGGGCGTAGGGATCGTCGCGGAACACGAAGTGCGTCGCGTCCGACATCGTCAGCCTTCGAGCCAAGCCGGGACCGGCAGGCTCTTTTCGCGCAAGAACGCGGGGTTGAAAAGTTTGCTCTGATAGCGTGTGCCGAAATCGCAGAGCAGCGTGACGATGGTCTTGCCGGGTCCGAGCTCGCGCGCGAGCCGCACCGCGCCTGCCATGTTGATCGCGGTCGAGGTCCCCATGCACAGGCCCTCGTACTGGAGGAGATCGAAGATGTAGGGCAGCGCTTCGGCGTCGGAAATCCGATAGGCGCGGTCGACCGGCGCGCCTTCGAGGTTCTTCGTCACGCGGCCCTGGCCGATGCCCTCGGTGATCGAGCTGCCCTCGGCTTTGAGCTCGCCGCTCGTGTAATAGCTATAGAGCGCGGCACCGTGCGGGTCGGCGAGCGCGATCTGGACGTTCTTGTTGCGCTCCTTCAGCGCGATGCCGACGCCGGCGAGCGTTCCGCCGGTGCCGACCGCCGAGACGAAGCCGTCGATCTTGCCGTCGAGCTGGCGCCAGATCTCGGGCCCGGTGCCCTCGATGTGGGCCTGGCGGTTGGCGACATTGTCGAACTGGTTGGCCCAGATCGCGCCGTTCGGCTCCTTGGCGGCCAGCTCCGCGGCGACGCGGCCCGAGAGCCGCACGTAGTTGTCGGGGTTCGAGTACGGCACCGCCGGCACCATGCGTACGTCGGCGCCGCAGATCTTGAGCATCGTGATCTTTTCGGCGCTTTGCGTCTCGGGGATCACGATCACGGTGCGGTAGCCGAGCGCGTTCCCGACCAGCGCCAGGCCGATCCCGGTATTGCCGGCGGTGCCTTCGACGATGACGCCTCCCGGTCTCAGGAGCCCGCGCCGCTCAGCGTCGCGGACGATGTAGAGCGCAGCGCGGTCCTTGACCGAGCTCCCGGGGTTCAAGAACTCGCACTTGCCGTAGATGTCGCAGCCGGTCGCCTCCGACACGCGCTTCAGCTTCACGAGCGGCGTGTTGCCGATGAGGCCAATGAAATCCTGACGAACGTCCACGCAAAATCCACAATGCGGGAGGAAGAGGCGAGGAATGAAAATCTATCGGGCGACCCCGACCCGCGCAATGCGGCTCACCCCCATTTGGCGAGCATCCGCTCGCGGTTGAGCGTGAGCCACTGCAGCGCGATGATCGCCGAAGCGGCGACGATGCGGCCGGCAGCCAGCGCCGCCATCGCCTCGGCGTAGGCGAGCGGGATCACCTTGATGTCCTCGTCGTGATCGGCGCCGAACACGCCGCCGGCGCCGCGCGCATCGACCCGGCCCGCGAACAGCGAGACGCTTTCGCTGGTCCCGCCCGGGCTCGCCAGGAACCGGCAGATCGGTTCAAGCGCGGTTAGGTCGAGTCCGGTCTCTTCCTTGACCTCGCGGTGGGCGACCGCTTCTTCGGACTCGCCCGGGTCGATGATGCCGGCGGCGATCTCGAGGAGTCGCACCGGGCCGCCACCGACCAGTGCCGGCAGCCGCACCTGCTCGATCATCACGATGCGGTCGAGCGCCGGATCGTAGAGCAGGACGCCGACGGCGTGGCCGCGCTCGAACACTTCGCGCGTGGTCGGGCGGCTCCAGCCGCCGTTATAGAGCCGGTAGCGGAAGCGGTAGCGATCGACCCGGAAGTGTCCTTGGAACGGCGTCGTAACGTCGATCAGATCGATGTCGTCCGATGGCGTTAGCGGCATGGCGGTATTTCGCACGCGTGAAACGAAAGATGCCTCACGTCGATCCTGGCGGCGGGGCGTGGTACCCCCACCCGGCGCTGCGCGCCCCGCCCCCTGGAGGGGGCGGGTGAGCGTGAGGGTGGGGGTGAGGGCGTTCGCGGCGGGGCAGTCGTCGGCTCAGTAGTACTGCCAGCAGTTGTACTGGTTGTAGTAGCAGTCGCCGGTGTGGATGACGGCGCGGCGCACCGCTTCCTGGGCCTGGGCGGTGGTCGCGTAGCGCGCCATCGCGGTCGGCGCGAGCGAGCCGTGCTCTTCCTCGACGTCCGAGGCGTGGACCGCGAATGACTGCATCGCCGCCTCGGAGAGGTCGTAGTGCTTGCGCAAGCCCTTCTCCAATTCGCCGAACACCAACGGGTTGATGCGCTCGGCCGCGAACGAGAGCGCCGACAGGCCCTCGACGAACGGCCGGTTGCGCATCACCACCTCGAACCAGTGTTTCAGGAGCCACGACTCCATCTTCAGGCCTTCCTTGGCGCGGCGCTTCTTGGTCCAGCCCAGCTCCCCGAGTGTGGTGTCGATCAGGCGCATGTGGCCGGCGGTTTTCGAGCTTTCGCCGTACTCCTCCTCGAGCATGTTCTCGAGGATGCCCTGGCGGAGGTCGTCGTCGGGGCACTTCGACCACAGCACGCCGAACAGCTTGTTGGTCGGGTCGGCCCACGATGCGAACTGATGGAGCCAACCGGCGATCTGGTCCTTGGTCGCCTTGCCGCTCTTGACCGCCATCACGAACGGATGACGGGTGCGGTCGCGCACCTTGTCGAACAGCGCTTTCTCGAGCTCGGCTACCAGCTGATCGTTGGAAACGGCCTTGGCTTTGACTTCGACGACGCCCATCGGGATCTCCTTGCCTATCGTTCCTGCGCTGCGGCCGGCGCGGACGCGGGACTCAGTAATAATTCCAGACGTTGTACTGGTTGTAATAGACGTCGGCGGTGTGCGTCACCGCGAAGCGGACCCCGTCCTGCGCCTGCTTGGTGGTGGCGTAGCGGCGCATCGCGATCGGCCCCAAGGAACCGTGCTCTTCCTCGACATGCGAGGCGTGCACCGAGACCGAACGCAGGCCGTCCTCGGTCAGCCGGTAGTGTTTGCGCAGGCCCTTCTCCAGAAGCGCGAACACGAACGGGTTCATGCGCTCGGCGGTGAACGAGGTCGCCGCCAGCGACTCGACGATCGGGCGGTTCCTGATCACGACCTCGATCCAGTGCTTCTGCAGGCACGACTCGGGCTTGATCTCGTCGGCTTCCTGTTTCTTCTTGCTCCAGCCCAGTTCCACGAGCGTCTTGTCGATCAGCCGCATGTGGCCCGCGGTCTTCGAGAACTCGCCATACTCTTCTTCGAGCATGTTTTCGAGGATGCCCTGGCGCAGGTCATCGTCCGGGCAGCGCGCCCACATCACCCCGAACAGCTTGTTCGAGGGGTCGGCCCACAGCGCGAATTGATGCAGCCAGCCGGCGATTTGGTTATTGGTCGCCTTGCCGGCCAGGACCGCCTGCACGAACGGGTGCTTGGTACGGTCGCGCGCCTTCTGGTGGATGATCGCGTCGAGTTCCTGGGTCAGTTCCTCGGTGCTGACGGCACCGACCGCGCGGACGATCGTTGGGGCATTGCGCGCCGGCGCGGTCCGTTTCGCGCTTTTCTTACTGGGGGCTTTCTTCTTCGCCGCTTTCTTGGCCATCGCCGTGCTCCGTTTTCTTGCGGTCGTCTCGGCTCAGTAATATTGCCAGACGTTGTACTGCTGATAGTACATCTCGGCGGTGTGCTTGACCGAGAAGCGGATGCGCTCCTGATCGTAGGCCGAGACGCCGTAGCGCTGGATCGCCATCGGCCCCAGGCTCGCGTGCTCTTCTTCGACGTCGGACGCGTGCACGGCGACCGACTGCAGCGCCGTTTCGCTCAACTTGTAGTGCTTGCGCAGGCCCTTCTCGATCTTGGCGAACACTTTTTGGTTCATGCGCTCGGCGGTGAACGAGGTGGCGCAGATCGCCTCGACGAACGGCCGCCGGGTCATGATGCACTCGAACCAGTGATGCAGCGCCCACGACTCGTAGCGCTTGGGATCGTTGGCGCGGCGCTTCTTGTCCCAGCCGATCGCATCGAGGGTGCGGTTGATCAATTCGACGTGGCCGGCGATCCCCGACTGGTAGCCGTGCTCTTCCTCGCGCATGTTTTCGAGGATGCCTTCGCGGATGTCGTCGTCGGGGCAGTTCGCCCACATCTCGCCCAGATACTTGTTGCAAGGGTCGGCCCAGGACGCGAATTGGTGGATCCAGCCGGCGAACTGGTCGAGCGTGGCGGTGCCGTTTTCGACTGCCAGAACAAAGGGATGGTAGATGCGGTTGCGCTCAGGCGCATCGACGATGTCTTCCAATTCTTTGATGAAAACGTCGTAGGGAAGGGCCTTGCGATCCTCGATCTTTTCGGCGACGGCCATCGGGCAACTCCTGAGCAATGGGATCGGCCATCCTAGGGCTTCGGGTCGGGCCCCGACAAGTCCGGCGAATAGCCCTAAGTCGGCCACCGGTAAGGGGCAAATTCTGCCGCGTTAACCGAAACTTTCCGAATGCGGGGCGATAACCGGGGCGTGCCGAAGGTCTTTTTCTCCGAGCTTTGAGGGGTAACGAGGGGAATGCTGAACAAATCGACGTCTCCGACCATGAGCGGCGCCGAAAAGGCGGCCGTGGTCATGCTGGCGCTCAACAACGGGCAGTCCGTCAACCTGCTCGCGCGCATGAAGGAAACCGAAATCCAGGAAATTTCCGCCGCGATGGCAAAGATCGGCGTGATGAAGTCGGCCGCCGTCGAAAATGTCCTGGGCGAGTTCGTGAGCCGCTCGCCGTTGGCCGGCCAAGACGAGCCGGCGCCCGCGCCGGGAGCCGCGCTGCCGCAATTGCTGGCAGGGATCGAAGACGAACGCTTGGCTGCGTATCTCGAAAGCGAGTATCCGCAGACGATCGCCGTCGTGCTCTCGCAGCTGCCGCGCTCGCGCTCGGCGCGCCTGATCCAGCTCTTGCCGACCGAGGTCAGCGCCGACGTCATGAGCCGCATGCTGACGATGGGCGAGGTCAAGCCGGTGGTGATCGCTTCGGTCGAAAAGGCGCTCAAAGCCGAACTCGAGCGCGGGTTGCCCAAGCGCCGGCGCGGAACCATGGCGCCGGTCGCCCCGACGGCGGCGCCGGAAACCGCGACCCTGCGGCCCAAATCCGCGACCGCCATGATCACCTTCAACGACCTCTCGAAGCTCGACGATCCCAGCGTCCGCACCCTGATCGGGGCGGTCGACCGCGCCATGCTGGCACTCGCGCTCAAGGGCGCGTCGGACAGCCTTCGCGATCGCGTCGCCCTCGGCATGACGCCGCGTGCGGCGCAGATTTTGCGCAGCGCGATCGATAGTTTGGGACCGGTCCGCTTGCGCGACGTCGATGTCGCCCAGGCCGCGATCGTCGCGACCGCGAGCCGGCTCGCGGCCTCGGGTGCGATCGCTTTCGCCCGGATCGCGCGCAACTAACCGCTCAACGCTCGCGCAACCCCCGTGTGGGTCGGCCCGCGCGGGGGTTTCGTCGTTCGAGGGGTGTGGCGCCGAGCCGCGCCCGCGGGTACAAACGCAACCGCGGGGGCGGCAGTTGAAACACATCGGCGTCGATATCGGCGGAACGTTCACGGACCTCGTCCTTTGGGACGATACCAGCGACGCGATCTGGGTCCACAAGCTCCCCTCGACCCCACACGATCCGGCCGAGGCGGCCGTCGCCGGCATCGCCGACCTGTGCCGCCTGGCGGCGACCGACCCGGCCAATATCGACCACGTTTTCCACGGCACCACCGTCGCCACCAACATCCTGATCGAGCGTTCGGGCGCGAGCGTCGGCCTGATCACGACCAAGGGGTTTCGCGACATCCTCTACATCGGGCGCAAGAAACGGCCGCTCAATTTCTCGAACTACCAGGACGTGCCGTGGCAGAGCTACCCGATCGTGAAACGCCGATACCGGCTGCCGGTGACCGAGCGCGTGGTCGCGCCCAAGGGCGAGGTCGCGGTCGCGCTCAACGAAAAAGAGGCGATCACCGCGATCCGAAAGCTGAAAGCGGCCGGGGTCGAGGCGGTCGCGGTCTGCTTTCTGTTTTCGTTCTTGAACCCGCGCCACGAGAAGCGGGTGAAGACACTGCTCAAGAAAGAGTTCAACGACGCGTTCGTTTCGATCAGCCACGAAGTGGTGCCGCTCTATCGCGAATACGAGCGCTTTGCGACCACGTGCCTCAACGCTTACGTCGGCCCCAAGACAGCGCGCTATATCGACCGTTTCGCCGAGGCGCTCGGCACGATCGGGATCCGATCCGAGCTGCGCCTGATGACATCTGCGGGCGGCGTCGTCACCGCCGACGGCGCCAAGGCGTTGCCGGCCGCGCTCCTGCTGTCGGGGCCGGCGGCCGGGTTGATTTCTGGGATCGCGTCGGGCGATTCGGCGGCGAGCCCGAGCGTGATTACCCTCGACGTCGGCGGCACCTCGGCCGACATCGGCGTCGCACCGAACGGCGAGCTCCGCGAGAAGCACCTGCTCGACACCCGCATTCGCGACTACGACGCCATGCTGCCGATGGCCGACATCGACACCATCGGCGCCGGCGGCGGCTCGATCGCCTATGTCGACGCCGGCGGCATGTTCCGCGTCGGCCCGCGCAGCGCCGGCGCGGTCCCCGGGCCCGCCTGCTACGGCCGCGGCGGCACCGAGCCGACGGTCACCGATGCGCTGGTGACGGCCCGCTGGCTGCGCGCCGAGGGCTTCCGCCACAAAGGACTCGCGATCGATCGCGAGCGCGGACGGCAGGCGATCGCGGATACAGTCGCGCAGCGGTTGGGACTGGGGGTCGAAGAAGCCGCGCTCGGGATCTTGCGGATCGTCGTCCACAACATGGTCGATGCCATCGCACTCAACTCGATCCGCAAGGGCTTCGATCCGCGCGACTTCACGCTCGTCGCGCTGGGCGGCGCCGGGCCGGTGTTCACGGTGCCGATCGCGCGCGAGCTCGCGATCCCCAAGATCATCGTGCCGCCGCACCCCGGCGTCGGCGCGGCGATGGGGCTCCTCTGCAGCGACGTTCGCTACACCTATCAGGCGACGCTCTGGGAGACGCTCGACGACCCGCGCCCGACACGGATCGCTCGCGCCTATGCCGCGCTCGAAGCCCAAGCCCGCGCCCGGCTCGAGGCCGACGGCTTCGCCGCGGACCGGATCGCGCTCGACCGCCGCGCCAATTGCCGGTACGTCGGCCAGGGCTACGAGCTCACGGTCGACGCCCCGGCCGGCGCCATCGACCCAGCATGGGTCGCGACCGTGGTCGAGCGCTTCCACCGGCTGCACGAGCGCACCTATCGGCGCCGCTTCGCCGACAAGAGCGTCCAGATCGTGAACGTCGGTACGGTCGGCCGCGCGGCACGCGCGCGCGCGTTCGTGCCGCGCTCCGCGGCGAGCGAAGCGGGGGCGGCGACCGCGCTCGTGGCGACCGGCGAAGCGTTGTTCGCGACGGCGACCGGCTACGAGCGGGCGAGCGCCTCCTATTACGATCGGCGCGGCCTGACCGTCGGTGATGTCGTCGCCGGTCCGGCGGTGATCGAACAGCTCGACGCCACCACCGTGCTGCCGCCCGGGTCGCGGGCCGAAGTCGATCCGATCGGAAACCTGATCGTGTATCCTTAGAGGCGTAACGCCAATGGCCCGTCCCACCGCTACCGCCCGCTCCGGCGCCTCGCTCGCCCAAATCGCCGCGACCCGCCGCTTCACCAAGGTCAACGTCGACCCGGTGACGCTGCAGGTCTTGGGCGGTGCGTTCCGCGCCGTCGCCGGCCAGATGGCCGAGCTTCTGATCCGCATGGCCTATTCCAACATCATGCGCGAGAGCCAGGACATCGGTGCCGGCATCCTCGACACCGCCGGGCGTCAGATTTGCGAGAGCGATTCGACCCCGATGCATTGCGGCTCGCTTCCCGCCTACGTCCGCGGCGTCGATCGCAAGCTCGCCGGCACCTACCGGCCGGGCGACGTCATCCTCCACAACCACCCCTATCACGGCGCCTCGCACAGCCCCGACTATGGCGTGTTGATCCCGATCTTTCACAAGGGTGAGCATGTCGGGTTCGCCGGCTGCACCGGCCACATCCTCGACATCGGCGCCGCGCATCCCGGCTTCTCGGTCGACGTCCCCGATCTCTACGCCGAGGGCAACATCATCGACGCGGCCAAGATCTACGACGCCGGCAAGCGCAACGATCCGTTGTGGGCGCACATCATGGATAACGTGCGCACGCCCGATGCCAACGCCGGCGACCTCGAGGCCTTGATTGCGTGCTGCCGGTTCGGCGAAGAAAAGTACGGCGCGCTGCTCGAGCGCTACGGCCTCGACGTGGTGATGAGCGCGGCCGAGATGTGGATGGACTACGCCGAGACCCGGCTGCGCCAAGAGATCGCGCGGGTTCGGTCGGGCCGCTACCGCGCGCCCGACGGCTGGCTCGAGGATGACGGCAAGAACTGGAACGTTCCGCTCAAGATCGCGACCAGCGTCACGGTCGACGGCAGTGACGTCACGATCGACCTGACCGGCTCGAATGCCGAGGTCGAGACCGGGTTCAACGTGCCGTTCGAAGGCAGCGTCCTGCCGACCGCCAACTTCGCCATCCGCACGCTGTTCCTGGACGAAGCGACCACACCCGATCCGGTGCCGCAGAACGACGGCATCTTCCGCCCGATCCACGTGATCGCGCCCGAAGGCACCATCTACAATCCGCGCTTCCCGCGCGGCTGCGAGGCGCGCTTCGTCCAGATCAACCGCATTCCCGACCAGGTGCTGCAGGCGTTCGCGCAAGCGTTGCCCGAGCGCGTCACCGCCGGCAACTCGGCCAACGTCAGCGCCATGGTCTATAGCGGCTTCGGCGCGGCGGCCCGGGCCTATTGGGTGGTGATCGAGGTCAACGAAGGCTCCTACGGCGGTCGCTTCGGCAAGGACGGGATCGACGCCATCGACAATCTGATGGCCAACACGCGCAATACGCCGATCGAGGAAAGCGAGCTTCGGGTGCCGATCCGGTGCGAGCGCTACGAGCTTCGCGACGAAGCGCCAGCGGCCGGCCGCTGGCGCGGCGGTATCGGCAGCGTCAAGCGCTGGCGATTCTTGAGCAATGCCGCGGTCAACTCGACCGGCGATCACCGTTCGGTCGATCCGCCGCGTGGGCTGTTTGGCGGCGCCGATGGCACGCCCGGACGCATCACCCGCAACCCCGGCACCAAGCGCGCGCAAAAGCTTCCCGCCAAAGTCTCGGATTTACGCATCGAGAAAGGCGACACGATCGAGATCGTGACGGTGTCGGCGGCCGGTTACGGCGACCCGTTCGCGCGCGATCCGGAGGCGGTCGCCGAGGACGTGCGCGAGGGACTGGTCTCGGCCGCCGCCGCCCGCCGCGACTACGGCGTCGCACTCACGGGGGCCGCGGCGGCGGTCGATGCGGCCGCGACCGCGCGGCTCCGCGTTAAGAAACGCCCCGCCGCGCGGGCAACCGAACGACGGAGACAACAGGGATGAAGCGCCGTGCGAGTTCGACCGGGATCGATCACATCGGCATCGTCGGTCGCAAGCTGGACGGTCTCGAACGGGCGTTTCGGCACCTCGGCTTCAACGTGGCGCCGCGCTGCGCGCTTCTGAAGCCGGCGGCCGGTGGCGGCTTCGAACCGATGGACCAGGTCAACCACCACGTCATTCTCGGCAATGGCTATATCGAGTTGACGGCGATGACCAAGACCTCGGCTCGTCACCATTTGGCGCCGCTGATCGCGCGCTACGCCGGGCTCCATATCGTCGCGTTGACGACCGATTTGGCCGAAGCCAGCGCCGCCGAGCTGCATCGCAACGGAATCGAGGTGCCGGCGCCGGCCGGTGCCGCGCGCGACGTTCGCTACCCGGGCGCGAGCGGGACCGCCCAGTTCCGCTGGTTCAAGCTCCCCGACGAAGTCGCCGGCGAGGGCCTGTTCTGCTACGTCGAACACCTGACGCGCGAACTCGTGGTGCGGCCCGAGCTCGCGACGCATGCGAACGGCGCCCGCGACCTGACCCACATCACGATGTGCGTGGCGCGGCCGCGCGCCGTCATCAAACGCTACATGCAGATTTTCGGCGTTCCGGCACGGCAGGGGAAGGTCGGCTATTGGTTCGATCTCGCGATCGGCAAGCTCCGCGTCGTCGACCGCGCGCAACTGAAGACGCTCTATCCTGGCGTCGAGCCGCCTTACATGCCGTGGCTCGCGGGGTTCACGGTGAGCGTCCCGAGCCTCGCCGAGACCGCCGCCTGTCTCAAGGAACAGGGCGTTCGTGCCCACGGCAAGGGACGCAAGCGGTTGTGGGTTCACCCCGATGACGCCGGCGGCGCGATCGTGAGCTTCGTCCGCTCGGCGACGGCAGCGTGAGCAGCCACCCGCCGGCCGCCAGGGATCGCCAAGCCGCGTTCAAACCGGCGACGGGATGAACCGGACCAGCGCGTCGGCGTAGAACTCGGGCGCGCGCCACGCCAACTGGCCGCGGATGCCGCCGGCGATCTCGAGGCGGGCGCCGGGAACGTGAGCAGCAGCCCGATTGTCGATCGCGGCCAGGCTGTCGCCCTCGGCGTTGACGAACAGGGTCGGACACCGGATCTGGGCGACCGCGGGACCCAAGTCGTGCGCGAACACGGCCTCGAGCGCCCACAGCGAGCGCGGGTAGGCCTTCAAGAGATCGAGCGTTCCCCACTGCAGCAGATCGTCGGGCGCGTCCTCGCCCCAACTCTTGAGCCGTCCTTGCCACGCCTGGACGAGATGCGCGCCGCCGCGGTCGAAGGCAGGAAGCGCGAGCCGGGCGGCGAAGGCGCGCCGCTGCTCGGCGTCGAGCAGCGGCAGGCCCGAGAACGCGAGGTGGCTGACCTGCGAGGGCGCCGCGGCCGCGATCTCGGCGGCGATGGCAGCGCCAGTGTGAACGCCGGCCGCGGCGAAGCGGCCGATCTCGAGCACGGCCAGGGCGGCCATGAGGCGGCGCGCGTATTCGTGGAGCGAAATCCGCTCGGCCGGCGCGTCCGATTCGCCGTAACCCGGCGTATCGAAGGCGATCGCGCGAAAATGGCGGCCCAAGAGCGGCAGCGCGCGCTCGAACTCGCGCGAGGAGAGCGGCGATTCATGGAACAACGCGAGCCACGGGCCGTGCGCGCCGGCCGAGCGATAGTGAACCTGGCCCCACGGCGTTTCGACATAACCGCGCTCGATGATCATTTCTTCCCTACTGTTTGGTCGTGCTCGGCGCGCGACACCCCGTCCGGCTCGCTCCTCCCCCTGCGAAGCAGGGGGAGGGTAGGGAGGGGGTACAAGTGGCAGCTTACCGTATGGCCGGCGGCGATCGCTGTCGGCTCAGGCCGCACGCTCGAGCAGTCGGGTCGCGCGCGCGGGCAGCGCGGGTGGAAGGCGCAGCCGCTCGGAATGTAGGCGGCGCTGGTGACTTCGCCCTTGAGTTCGGGGCGCTCGGGCAGCTGCGCGCGCTCGGCCGGATCGATCACCGGGATCGCCGAAAACAGCGCCTGCGTGTAGGGGTGGGCAGGGCTGCCGAAAATCTGCGCCGTCGACCCTTCTTCGACGATGCGTCCGAGATACATGACCGCGACCCGGTCGGCGACGTGGCGGATGACGCCCAGATTGTGCGAGACCATGATCTGCGCGATGCCGAGCTTCTTCTGAAGTTCGCCGAGCAGACCCAAGACGCGGGCCTGCACCGAGACGTCGAGCGACGCGGTCGGCTCGTCCAACACCAGGAGGTCGGGATTGATCGCGAGCGCGCGGGCGATCCCGACCCGTTGGCGCTGGCCGCCGGACAGGCGGTCGGGCCGAGTGTGGCGATAGCGCTGCGGCAGCCCGACTTGGTCCAGCAGCTCCTTGACGCGGTCGAGCCGCTCGCGCGCGGAGCCGATCTTCTGCGCGATCAAGGGCAGCATCACGATCTGCTCGACCGACTTCTTGGGATTGAGCGAGGAGAGCGGGTCCTGGAACACCATCTGCACGGTGCGGCGGATATGGCGCTCGTCTGCGGGCGCGAGCGCGGTGACGTCGCGCCCGCCGATCTCGATCCGTCCGGCACTGGCGCGGGTGAGGCCGACGATCAGGCGCGCGGTCGTGGTCTTGCCCGAGCCCGACTCGCCCACCAGTCCTAGCCGCTCGCCCTTGTCGAGCGCGAGCGAAACCTCGCTCACGGCGCGAACCTCGGCGCCGGGCCGGCGCCCCAGCCAGCGTTGCACGATGCCGAACACCTTGCTGACGCGATCGAGGCGGAGCACCGTCATAGCGCGATCTCGGCCGAGCGCGGGCAGGCGGCGGCTTGCGCCGGCGCGACCGCGGCGAGCGGTGGTGTCGCGGCGCTGCATGCCGGCACCGCGAAGTCGCAGCGAAAGCGGAACGCACAGCCTTCGCCCAGCGTTTTCGGATCGGGCAGCACGCCGCGGATGCCCTTGATCGGCGCCGCCGACAGCCGCGGCACCGAATCGATCAGCCCGCGCGTATAGGGATGGCGCGGGCGCGCGAAGACCTGGGCGGTCGCGCCCGTCTCGACCACGCGCCCCGCGTACATGACGAATACCCGGTCCGAGAGTTCGCGCGCGATGCCCAAGTCGTGGGTGATGTAGAGCATCGCGGTCCTTTGTTCGCGGACCTTGGCGAGCAGCAGCCGGTTGATCTGGGCCTCGATGGTGACGTCGAGCGCGGTGCCCGGCTCGTCGGCGATGATGAGCTTGGGCGTCGACAAGAGCGCCATCGCGATCAGGACGCGCTGGCACATGCCGCCCGAGAGCTCGGACGGGTAGCGATCGATCACGCCCTCGGGGTCGGGCAGGCTCACGCTCTTGAGCGCGGCGATCGTCGCGGCGCGGTTGCGGTCGCGAGCGGTGCGATCGAGGCGCGGGCGCAGGTAGCCGAGCGGCCCGATGCTGGCGCGGCCTTGAAACGAGAGCAGGTCGAAGAACTGCTCGCCCACCGTGAACACCGGATTGAGCGAGGAGAGCGGATGCTGCGGTACCAGCGTCATGGCGCGGCCGCGGAGCGCGTGGATGGCGTCGGCGCCGAGCCCGAGCAGGTCGACGCCATCGAAGCGGATGGTCCCGGCCGTGACCTCTAGCGGCGGGCTCTGCAGCAGGCCCAGGACCGCGCGCGTGGTGAGGGTCTTGCCGCAGCCCGACTCGCCCACCAGCGCCACGATCTCACCGCGTCGGACTTGGATGTCGACCCCGCGCAAGAGCGTGACCTCGGTGCGGTCGACGTCGGTGAAGCCGATCGTCAAGCCGCGGATGTCGAGGAGCGGGTCAGTCGCGGCCGCCGAGGATGTCATTCAGGCCGTCGCCGAACAGGTTGAAGCCGACCACCGCTGCGAACACGGCGAGGCCGGGAAAGGTCGTGAGCCACCACGCGTCGGGGAGCTGCTCGCGGCCTTCGGCCACCATCGTGCCCCATTCCGGGACCGGCGGCTGTGGCCCCAGGCCCAGGAACCCGAGCGAGGCACCGAGCAGGATGACGTAACCCAGGTCTAGCGTGATCTTGACCGTCAGCACCGAGGTCAGGTTCGGAAGAATCTCGCCGAACGCGATCCGCATTTCCGACGCGCCCGAGGTGCGGGCGGCATCGACGAATTGCTCCTGCTTGATCGAGAGCACTTCGCCGTAGGCGAGCCGCGCGTACCACGTCCACCACGCGAGTGCGATCGCGAAGATCGTGACCGGCAGGCTCGGCCGCATCAACGAGCTCACCACCAGCACGAACACCAACGACGGGATCGCGAGGAACACTTCGTTGACGCGCATGATTGAGGCGCCGGGCCAGCCGCCGCGATAGGCAGCGATTACGCCCAGCGGCACGCCGATCAACACCGCCAGCACGATCACCGCGACCGAGGTCACGAGCGAGATGCGCGCGCCCATGATGATCCGGGACAGCACGTCGCGGCCGACCAGATCGGTGCCGAACCAATGCGCGGCCGAGGGCGGCTGCAGGCGCTGCTGGAACTTGACCACCGCGCCGGCGTCCTCAGGGTAGGGCGCGATCCATGGCGCGAACGCGGCGAGCACGACGAAGCCCAGGCAGATCGCGAAACCGACCACCGTGAGCGGGCTCTTGCGGAGCGCCGCCCCGAATCGGGTCGCATAGCTCGCGGCGACCGAGCGCGGCTCTTCCTCAGCGGGCGCCGCCGCCGGTGCCGGGAAGCGTTCATCCACCGTCATTTGCGCGCGCTCAAGCGAAGCCGCGGGTCGAGCCAGCCGTACAGCACGGTCACCACGGTGTTGGCGAGGGCATAGGCGATGCCGACGATCAAGGTCACGGCGACGATGGCGTTGAAGTCCTTGAACTGGAGCGCGCGCACGCCGTAGCGCCCGAGGCCCGGCCAGGAGAATACGGTCTCGACGATGAAGGCCGAGCCGACGAAATAGCCGACCAGCAGACCGACAATGGTGAGCGTCGCCGAGAACGCGTTGCGGAGCATGTATTTGTAGACGACGAGCACGGCCGGCATGCCGTTCGCACGCGCGGTCAGGACGTAGTCCTTGCCCATCTCCTCGAGCATCGAGGCACGTACCAGCCGCATGATCATCGCCATCGGCGAGGCGGCGAGCGCCAGCGCCGGCAACAAGAGGAACGTCAAACAGTGGAAGAAGAGGCCGAGATCGAGCGCGATCAGCGAGTCGATCAGGTAAAAGCCGGTGACGTCGGGCGGCGGCTGGACGTTGCGCCCGATCCGGCCGAGCGACGGCAGCCAGCCCAGGCGGAACGCGATCACCAGCTGGATCATCAGCGCGAGCCAAAACACCGGGACCGCGACCCCCGAAAAGGCGAGCACCCGGCTCGCCTGATCCTGCCAACGGTCGCGGTAGAGCGCCGCCGTCACGCCCAAGGGCACGCCGAGCAGGATCGCGAGTGCCATCGCGAAGATCGCGAGCTCGATGCTCGCCGGCAAGTAGGTGGCGATGTCGGCACCGACGCTTCCGAAGGGCGGGATGGTCGAGCGGCCGAAATTGCCGGAAAACGCGCCTTCGATCAGGCGCAGATACTGGACGCCGAGCGCGTCGTCGAGCCCCATCTCGGCCCGCATCTGCGCGATCTGCTCGGGCGTGGCGTTGGGCCCGAGCGCATAGCGGATCGGATCGCCCGGCAAGACCCGCGAGATCACGAAGATCAGGAGCGAGAGCCCGACCAGGACGATGACGAGTTCGATGAAGCGGCGGACGACGAAGCGCATGGGACGCGTCCCTTAGCTATCCGCTCCTCCCCTGCGAAGCAGGGGGGTTAGGGTGGGGAGCCGCGTATCGCACTAGTCGAATGCGACCCCCTCCCTACCCTCCCCCTCTGTGAGGGGGAGGGGATCGCCTTGAGGTAATTACTCGTACCGCAGGTTGTAGGCGCGCAAGTCGAACGCCATCACCCCGATGTGCTGGTAGTTCTTGACCCGCTTGTTGACGGCAACGCGGTGGTAGGGGTAGGCGACCCACAACGCTGGCGCTTCGTCGACCACGATCTTGGCGGCGTCGGCGAACAACTTGTTGCGCTTGGTTGCATCGGCGGTCGCGCGTGCGTCGTCGATCATCTTGGTGACGGTCGGGTTCGAGTAATGACTTGCCGCCTGCCAGCCGCCATGGCTCTGCGGATGGTACATGGCGTGGGTGTAGGCATCGGGCGAGGGGTACTTGGCGGTGTTGTAGACCGGGAAGAAGTGCGGCGCGGTGTCAGGCTTGGCCGCGTTCTTCGATAGAACCGGCCACTGCTCGGTCTTGATTTCGACCTTGATGCCGAGCTGGGCCATGTTGGCCTGGAACAACAGGCTCATCGGCTCGTGCACGCCGGCCTTGATGAAGTTGTATTCGAGCACGTACTGGTCGGGTTTGTACTTCGACTTGGCCAGGAACTCCTTGGCCTTGGCGAGGTCGGTAGCGGCCTTGGGGGTCGAGGGATCGAACCCGGGCATGCTCGACGGGATCGGGCCCTGGCCCAGGACGGCGCCGCCCATGATCTGCTCGACCGCGGTCTTGTAGTCGAATGCGTGTGCGATCGCGCGCCGGAAGTTGACGTCGTCGAGCGGCGGCTTCTGGGTGTTCATTTGGATGAAGTAAAGCTTCATATCCGGCGTCTCGGGCACCGTGACCTTGGTTTCCCTGGCGACGTTCTTATAGAAGTCGACCGGCTGCCACTGATCGACGAAGTCGACGTCGCCCTTGGCGATCAGCTCGCGCGCGGTCGCCGCTTCGCCGACGATTTGCACGACGACCCGGTTGAACTGCTTGTCCTTCCAGCCGCCCCAGTAGCCGTCGAACTTCTTGTAGGCGCGGCGCGAGTCGGGAACGACTTCGGCCAGCGCATAAGGACCCGAGCCGGCGTCGGCTTTTTTCAGGAACGCGGTGCCGTAGTCGCCGTTGGCGGCGTAGGGGCCTTCCTTGGCGGTGTTGGCTTTGACCAGCTCGCTGTTGAGAACGAAGAATTGAACCAGCGTGTCGACGAACGGGCCGAACGGCTTCTCCAGCGTGAAGCGTACCGTGTGGTCGTCGACCGCGGCGGTACCGCCGGCCTTGAGAATGCCGACCCACAGGTAAGCGTAGCCCTTATTAATCGTCAGCATCCGGTCCATCGAGTAGACGACATCCTTGGCCGTCAACGGCTTGCCGTCGTGGAACTTGACGTTCCGGCGCAACTTGAAGGTCCAGACTTTGGCGTCGGGCGACTCCCACGACTCGGCCAGCGCCCCGATCGGCGCCGCCCCCTTCTGCGGGTAAACCAACGGCTCGTAGAGGTTGATGATGTCCATCGCATCGTACTCGGCGAAGTGAAACGCCGGGTCGAAGCTGGTGTCGGTCAAACGGGTGATGACAGTGAGCGTCGCCGGATCGCTCTGCGCGGCGGCTGGCGCGATCGCGGCTGGGCCGCCCAGCGCGGTTGTGACGAGCAGGGCGCCGGCGGCGAGCGCGGCACGGCGGGTGAACGTGAACGTCATAGGCGAACCTCCCCGAGTTTCGAGAATTATTGGCGGAGTATAACCCGAGGAGCCGCCATGGACCAAGCCGCTGCGATCGCCTAGGGTCGATCCGATCACGCTCCCTTGAACGCACCATGACCGCCGACGTCACCCAATCCTTCGTCGACTTCCTTACGAATATTCGAACCTTGTCGGTCCCGCCCGAGGGCTGGGCGGCGGTCCGAATCGGCTTCACCGACTGCATTGGTGTCATGGTCGCCGGGCTGGACGAGCCGGTGACCGGCGCGCTCGCACGCGTGGTGGCGGCCGACGGCGGCACGCCCGAGGCCCGGGTTCTTTTAAGTGCCGCGAAAGCACCCGCCGCCAACGCGGCGATGGTCGGATCGGGCGCCGCGCATGCGCTCGATTTCGACGACTGGGCGTTCAGTTGCCACCCGAGTGCGGTGTTGGTGCCGGCGATCGTGGCCGAATCCGAGACCGTGGGCGCCTCGGGGCGCGACATGGCGCTCGCTTATCTCGCCGGCTACGAGGTGTGGGCCAAGCTGATGGGACGCGAGCCCGATCACCATTATGCCAAGGGCTGGCACCCGACCGGGACGTTCGGGCCCGTCGGCGTCGCCGCGGCGATTGCGGTGCTGCACAAGCTGGATGCGACGACCGCACGGAACGCGCTCGGCATCGCCGCCTCGCACGGCGGCGGCGTGATGGCGAATTTCGGCACCATGACCAAGCCCTACCACGGCGGCCGCTCGGCCCAAGCCGGGATCGTCGCGGTGCGGCTCGCCAAGGCCGGGGTCGATGCCAGCGCGCACGCGATCGAGGCCAAGAACGGGCTCCTGTTCGCGGTCTCGCCCGGCGGGCGCGTCGATCTCGAAACGCCGATCGCCGATATGGGCAAGGTCTGGTACGTCGAAAAAGCCGGCCTGAACGTCAAGCGCTACCCGACGGTCGGCGCTTCGCAGCGCTGTGCCGATGCCGCGATCCAACTCCACACGACGGTAAAGCCGGACCTGGCCGCGATCGCGCGCGTGGTGCCGCGCGTGAGCCCGCGCCACGCCGAGGTGATGCCCTACCACCGGCCGACCACTGGGCTCCAGGCCAAGTTCAGCTTGGAGGCGATCGTCGCGCTCGGGCTCCTCTACGGCAATGTCGGCCTGGCCGAGCTCTCCGACGCCGTCGTGCAGCGGCGCGACGTGCAGGCGCTGATCGGCAAGGTCGCGATTGAACTCAGCGCCGACGACGATCCTGAATTTCCGAACGGTGCCCGCTTCGACACGGTGCGGGTCGAGATGATCGACGGCCGCGCCGTCACCAGTCCCGAAGTGCGCCGCCATCGCGGCCACGGCCAGAATCCGCTGACCGCCGACGAGCTGTGGCAGAAGTTTCGCATGTGCACGGCGGCTAAGCTCGACGAGCGCGCCGCGCGGACGCTGTTCGAGCGCCTACAACGGATTGACGAGCTCGAGAGCGCGGCGGAGATCCCTACACTCGAAACCATCCCCGCCCCCTCGAGGGGGGCGGGTTAGGGTGGGGGTGAGCGTCTAGGGACGTCGCGGCAGTACCGCTTCGACCGCCGCCGCGACCGCGAGGAGCTTGGCATCCGCTAGCCGGCGCCCCACCAACTGAATGCCGATCGGCAGCCCGCGTGCGCCGGCGAAGCCAGGGAGCGTGATGCAGGGGACGTGGAGCGCGGTCCACATCCGGTTGAAGGTCGCGAGCCCGGTCGATTCGAGTCCTTCCGGCGCCTCGCCCGGCACCGCTGGCGTCAGCCACGCGTCGTAGCGTGCGAGCAGCGGATCGAGCGCCACCCGGCAGCGTTCGATCAGCATGTAAGCGTCGCGCCATTGGTCGAGCGTGACGCCCTTCTTGTTTTCGACCTCGTCTTTGGTCTCCTGATGGAGGAGCGC
This sequence comes from Alphaproteobacteria bacterium, assembly GCA_016869275.1. Classification (GTDB taxonomy): domain Bacteria; phylum Pseudomonadota; class Alphaproteobacteria; order SHVV01; family SHVV01; genus SHVV01. The sequence continues at coordinate 55,473 of VGEO01000005.1, forward strand.
GAACGCGTCGCGGTACTCCGGCAGGAACGAGAACCGGCCCTCGCCGTGCATGACGGTGTCCTGGGCGGCGGTGAGATCGTCGAACAGGGGCGGGAGCGCGACCTCTTCGACGCGCGCGCCGGCCTGGCGAAGAAGTTCCGCCGCGCGCTCGATCGCGGCCTGGCAGGCAGGCTCGGCTTCGTGCCAATGCGGCGTACGGCAGAAGCCGATCGCCAGGCTCGCAAGCGGCGGCGGCGCGAGCGGGCGGTCGAGGAGCGCGTAACCCTCGGCGATCAGGGCGAGATCGGCTAGCGCGCGGCCGAACCAGCCGATGGTGTCGAAGCTCGGCGAATAGTGCTTGGCACCGTTCCAGTTGACGATTCCGTACGACGGCTTCATTGCCGCGACGCCGCAGAACGACGCCGGCCGGATGGTCGAGCCGCCGGTCTGGGTGCCGAGCGCGAGCGGCACCATGAAATCGGCGACCGCGGCCGCCGAGCCCGAGGACGAACCGCCTGGGGTGTGGGCGAGGCCGCGCGGGTTGCGGGTCCGGGCCTTGCGCCCGACCGAGGCGAACTCGACCGTATCGGTCTTGCCGATCACCACCGCACCCGCGCTCCGGAGCGCAGCGACGGCGGCCGCGTCCTCGCCTGGCCGGTGATTGGCGTAGACGAACGAGTTGTGCTGGGTCGGTAGGTCCTTGGTGTTGATCACGTCCTTGATCGCGATCGGAACGCCGTGGAGCGATCCCTTGCGCGGCCCGGCGTCGCGCCGCCGCGCCTCGTCCAGCGCGTGCTCTCGGTCGACGTGGGCGAACGCGCGCACGGTGGGGTCGCGCTTGGCGATGCGGTCTAGGCAGGCCGCGACCAGCGCCTCGCTCGTGAGCGTGCCGGCGGCGATCGCGCGCGCCGCGTCGACGGCGGTCAAGAACGCCGGGTCCATGCCGCGCTTCCTACCACGCAAGCCTGCTGCCGTCGCGGAAGAAGCCACCGGTCGGCCCGTCGGCCGCGAGCGTCGCTGCCCACACGATGCTGCGCGCGCCTTCTTCGACGCTCCGGCTGGCGCCGCTCCCGCCCATGTCGGTCCGCACCCAGCCCGGGCATACGGCGTTCACCAGGAGGCCGCGTTTCTTGAGCGTCGGCACCAACAGGCGGGTGAGCGCGTTGAGGGCGACCTTGGAGACGTTGTAGGCCGAGCTTGGCCAACCTTCGAGGCCATGACGGCCCTGTCCGACGTCGGCCACGAATTTTTCGACCAGGGCGAAGAGGCCGGCGGTCGTAAGCTTGGCGTCAGCGAACTGACGGCGGAGCGCCGGCGCGACCGCGGTCAGTTGACCCAAGCCGCTCGACACCATGACGACCCGCGCGCCGGCGGCGCTGCGCGGCAGCAGCGCGTCGGTAACGCGGGCGGCACCATAGAAGTTGGTGTCGATGGTGCGCCGCGCGACGTCCGCATTGAAGCCTTTGAGCGCGATCGCGGCGTTGTTGACCAGCACATCGACGGTGGCGCCGGTGCGGGCAAGATCGTCCGCGAGACCTGCGACGCTGGCATCGTCGGTTACATCGAGCGGGCGGAACAGAACGGCCAAGCCCTGCTGGGCCAGCTCGGCGGCTGCGGCGGCGCCTTGGGCCGGGTCGCGGCCGGTGAGGATCACTTCGTAGCCGGCGGCGGCGAGCTGGCGGCAGACTTCGCGCCCCAACCCGCGGTTGGCGCCGGTGACGACGGCGAGCGGACGTTTTCCGGGCGGCATCGCGCGCTCCCTCCGGGACCGTCCTATTCGACCGGCAGCACCTCGGCAAGATCGAACGGTTTGCCCGGTTCGTCGCCCTCGGCAAAATCGCCGGGCTGGGCAGCGGCGACGCCGATCGGCGCCATGGCCGTGTTGACGATCGCGATGTCGATCTGGTCGGCCGACTCGACCGTGGCGACGACGCCGGCGGGTGCGGTCGGGGTCGGAGCCGGACCGTCATCGGGCGGCGCGGTCCACGCCAGCCAGCCGATCGCTACCGCCGCCGCGGCCGCTGCCGCCGCGGTAACCGGCATCACAGACCGGATGCCGGCGCCGCGGCGGGGTGCATCGGCCGCCCGGGGAAGCGGCCACCGCGTGAGGCGCGCGGTCAACGCTTCGGACGGAGCGGGCGGATCGAGCAGGGCGAGGGCACGGTCGAGCGAACGCTCATCGCCGACGATCGCCCGAGCATCGGGCGAGGCCGCGAGCAGCGCCCGCAAGGTGTCGCGCTCTGCGGCGGGCCAGCGCTCGGAGTCGGCGCCGTAGGCGGCGACCACCGCACGCAAACGCGCGAGCTCGGCAATCCGGGTGTCGGTCATGGCGCTACTCCGATGTCGTCGATCACGTGCTTCAAGCGCTCCTTCAGCGCGCGGCGGGCGCGCGAGAGGAGCGATTCGAGGGCTTCGAGCCCGACGTCCAGCATGTGGGCGGCCTCCTTGTTCGAGAAGCCTTGGTAATAGACCAGCACCACCGCTGCGCGCTGACGCTCGGGGATTGCTCGCAGCGCGCGCGCGACCGCCCGCCGGCGATCGAACGCTTCGAGCGCGTCGGGCGCCGCCACGCTCATCGCGGCATCCGAATCGAGCGGCTCGCGCGCCGCGCGTTTTATCCGCTTGCGGTCGATGCAGAGGTTGACCGCGACCCGGTGCAGCCAGGTCTTGAGTTGCGCGCCGCCCGGCTCCCAAGTGTCGACTTTGCGCACCAGGCGCAAGAACGCCTCCTGCGCCACGTCCTCGGCTTCGCCGCGATCGGCGAGTACGTACCAGCCGAGCGCGACCAGGTCGGGCAGATGGCGCGCAACCAACGCGTTCCACGCCGCGCGGTCGCCCCGTCCGGCGCGAGCGATCAGACCGTCGTCGGTCGGCTCGGCGCTCGCGGCGCCGAGCCCCGGCGGCGTATGCGGCTCTAGCGCCGGCCGTGGCGCCACGGCGAATCCCCGACGCCGCGTCCATGCTGGGCGAGCTCGTCGTCGTCGAGCTTGCCGTTGTTGTTGGTGTCGTAGCGCTTGAACCAGCGCTTCGACGGGTTCTGGATTTCGTCGAGCGTCACCGCAGAATCGCCGTTGGTGTCGAGCAGGTCGAACAGCGTGACCACGCTCAAGGCCTGGAACCAGGCGCCGCGGCGGCGGAACTCATCGGGCGAAAGCTTACCGTCGGCGTTGACGTCGGCGGCGGTGAACAGGCGTTTTTGCTCGGCGGCGATCTCCTCGGCGCTGATCTTGCCGTCGCCATCGGTATCGAGCAAGGCGATCAGGCGGCCGAAGCGATGCTCGGGCCCGGCTTGAGCCGGCGCCGGCGCTGGCTGCGCCACGGCCGCAGTCGCGCCGAGCAGAGCGACGAGCGCAACGGTCGCGGCGAAAAGAGTGGGGCGGTACGACATGATTACCTCGTTCTGTGTCAACGACGGTCGAATAACCCATACACGGGATGCGATCGGCCGATCCGTCGCTTCACCGGCTGCTACGCCGGCCAAGCCGGCGGGTCAGCGCCGAACGGCGCGGTCGGCCGCGCCCATCGGGGCGGCGTTTCCGACATTTGCAGCACCGGCGTCACGTATCGGAGCCGGCCATAGCCGGTCGCGGTCTCCGTCATATAGGGCGCGAGGTCGGCGGTGGTCGGCTCCGCGAGCGCGAGCGCGGCCGGGTCGGCCAAACGGCCCAACGATTGCAACCACACGCCGGTGCGGGCGAGCGAATAGCGGACGAGATAGCTTCCACCCGCCCGCGCCCGGCGCCGGAGCGCGACCAAGGTTGCGAACGCGCCCAAATAGCCGGCGGTAAAATCGATCGCCTGGGCGGGCAGGTGCTTGGGCTCGGCGAGGCCGAAGTCGCGCGCAACGTCGTGGGCGATTCCGCTCACCGACTGCACGAGGCTGTCGAACCCCGGCCGCTCGCGCCATGGGCCGGTCGGGCCATAGGCCGAGAGCGTCGTGAAGACGAGGCTCGGGTTCACCGCCGTCATCGCCTCGGGCGTGATGCCGTGGCGCGCCATCGCACCTGGCCGAAATCCCTGGACGACGACATCGGCCTCGCGCACCAGCGCGAGCAGCCGCGCGCGCCCTGCCGGCTCGCGGAGGTCGAGGTGGGCGGCGGCCTTGCCGTGCCCCATGTCGGCCGCCATGCCATAGTGGTTGAAGAGGTGCGGCGCCGAAAGCCTGAGCACGGTCGCGCCGTGCTCGGCCAGCGTCCGGCTGCAGAGCGGGCCGGCGATCAAGTGCGTGAGGTCGAGCACGCGGAGGCCGGCGAGCGGACGGTCCGCGGCGGCGAGCGGCTTGGCCGGTGCATCGCCCAATTTGACGATCTCGACCAGGGGCCCGCCGCCGGCCGCTTGACCTTGGGGATGCGCGCGCCATTCGTCGGGCGTGCGGACGAGACCGGCGGTCAAGCCGGCGGCGGCGAAGGCGTCCTCGAGCGCTTGCCCGGGCCACGTCGCGACCGCGCGCGCGACCGCGGCGCGATCCTCGGCGGCGCCGAGCAACGCGAGCGCGCCGGCCTTGAGCCGCGGCTGGTTCAAGTGGAGTTGGATGAAACGATCGTCGGCGGTGCGATAGAAGCCCGAGACCGGGTCCCAGATCCGGAACGGCGCGCCGCCGATCGCCTGAATGTGGCGCTCGCTCCGGTAGGCGGCGCGGATTGCTGCGACGTCGAGGCCGATCCGTTGGCGCCGGCCGCCGCGCGCCTGCCAGAGCGCGTTGACGGTCAAACCGACCGCGCCGATCGCGGCGGCGCCGGCGGTGCCGATCCGGAACCGCGACGGCAGGATCGGGTCGTCGCCTGCTATCGTGAGACCATCGGTCGCGAGGTTCTCGCCCGCGGCGGCGAGGATGTCGGCGAGCGCGGCGCGGGTCGCCGCTGACTCGATGGCCGGCGGCGAATTCGGTTGCGGCGGCGACGCGGTCATGATTTCAACCTAAGCGCGCTTTCCGCCTAACGTAAGCGCGCTTTCGGCTTGTTGTCGACGCTGGAGGTTCCGCCCGTGGCTCGCATCGCTTTGCTCGACGACTATCAGCGGATCGCGCTTGCGATCGCCGACTGGTCGCCGCTCGCCGACCATACGATCGTTCCGTTCGACGATCACGTGGCCGATATCGATGCGCTGGTCGAGCGGCTGCGCGGTTTCGCGGCGGTCGGCGTCATGCGCGAGCGGACCCCGTTCCCGCGCCATCTGATCGAGCGGCTGCCCGACCTGAAGCTGATCGTCACCACCGGCATGCGTAACGCCGCGATCGATCTCGCCGCGGCACAAGAGCGCGGCATTCTCGTCTGCGGCACCGAGGGCACGGCGTGGGCGACGGTCGAGTTCGCGTGGGCGTCGATCATGGCCCTGGTGCGCCACATCGCCGCCGAAGACCGCGCCATGCGCGAGGGGCACTGGCAGCGAACGATCGGGATCCAGCTCCACGGCCGCACGCTCGGCGTGGTCGGCTTGGGCCGGATCGGCGCCGAGATCGCCAAGCTCGGGCACGCGTTCGGCATGACCGTGATCGCGTGGAGCCCGAACTTGACGGCCGAGCGGGCGCAAGCGTGCGGGGCGACGCTGGTCGACAAGGACGCGTTGCTCAAGACCGCTGACGTCGTCACGCTCCACGTCGTCCTCTCCGAGCGCTCGCGCGGCACGATCGGCGCGCGCGAGTTGGGCCTGATGAAACGCGAGGCTTATCTGGTCAACACCTCGCGCGGGCCGATCGTCGAGGAAGCGGCGCTCATCGCCGCGCTCCGCGAGCGCCGAATCGCCGGCGCCGCGCTCGATGTGTTCGACATCGAGCCGCTGCCGGCCGCGCACGTGCTGCGCACGCTGCCAAACGTCCTGCTCTCGCCGCACCTGGGCTATGTCGCCGACGAAGGCTACCGGGTCTTCTACCGCGGCATGGTCGAGGCGATGCGCGCCTATTTCGACGGCCGGCCGATCCGGGTGATCGCTTAGAACGCGCCCGGAAACAGCGTCCGCAACCCCTCGATCAGTTCGCGCGTGATCGCGTCGAGCAACGCCTGGCCGGTCGCGGCGCTCGCCTAGCGCGGATCGCCGAGATAGCCCTCGGGGTCGGTCGCGGGCGCGAGTTCGATCGGCACGCGAAAGATCGAAGCCGGCGGGTGGGCGGGCGGGGTGGCGGCGATACGGTCGAGGCGGACGCGCTCGGGCGCGATCGCGAGCATGAGCGAGGTCTCGCGCTCATCGCCGTGGCCGCCGCCCGGGTTCTTGATGAGCGACGCCGCCGCCGACCCGAGTTCGCGCAAATACGCGCTCCCGACGCGGACGCCGTGTTTTTCCCAGATCGCCCGCGCGGCGAGCGCGATCGGCGCCTCGGTCGAGACACCGGTATTCAGGATCGCCAGTCGCGTCGCGCCTTGCGCGATGAAGCGATCGAGGAGATCCACCATCAGCGCGATCATGGTCGCAGCCTGCAGCGACTGGCTGCCCGGGTAGCGGACGAACGCCGGGTAGTGGCCGTGGCCGACCACCGGCGCGACCAGAACTGGGAGCGCTGCCGCCACGCGTCCCGCTAGGGCGCGCGCGATCAACCAGTCGGTGTTCATCGGGAGATGCAGCCCGTGCTCCTTGGCGGCGGCGCCGACCGGGACCAGGACCGGCCAGCCGCTGGCAATCCGCTCGGCGACGTCGGGCCAGCTCGAGTCCTCGATCCAGTCGCCCGGCATCGCGTCAGCGGCGCCGGGGCGTTCGCCGCGACCGGGCCTTGACGCGCGGCTTCTTCGCCGACTTTCGCGCGCGCCGTCGTGCCGGTTTTCGCGCCTGCGGTCGCGCCCGACGCCCGGCGCGCGACAACCCGGCCCATACCGCCTCGGTCTCCTCGATCAAGCGTGCGAATAATTCGGCCGCCGGGAGTCCGCGCGCCAGCGCCGCCGCCTGGCCGGCATACATCGTTGAGAAATCGGTCGAGCCGCGCTGGATCGCTGCCGCGCCGAGCGGCTGGGTGAGCGCGAGCGGGAGCGGGAAGTCCGGCAAACCCGCTTCGAGCGCCGCCATCTCGGCGAGGAAGCGGTTGCCGATCGCGCGCGCCGGACGGCCGGTGAACGCGTTCGTCACGCGCGTCGCGTCGTCGCGCGCCGCCATCACGCTCGCCTTGACGATCGCGTGCGCGCCCGATTCGGGCGTCGGGATGAAGGCAGTGCCGATCTGCGCGCCGACGGCGCCGAGCGCCAAGGCGGCGGCGACGCCGCGGCCATCGGCGATGCCGCCAGCGGCAATCACCGGCACGCGGACGGCGTCGACCACCTGCGGCACCAACGCCATGGTGCCGATCCGGCCGTTCTCGGTGGGCGAACCCAGGAACGTGCCGCGATGGCCGCCGGCTTCGACCCCTTGCGCGACGATCGCATCGACGCCGCCCTTTTCGAGCGCCTCGGCCTCGGCGACGGTGGTCGCGCTCCCGATCACGATGATGCCGGCTTCCTTCAATTTCGCGATCGCGCCGGCGCTGGGCAACCCGAAGTGGAAGCTCACGACCGCCGGATGGGCGGCGACCACGGCCGCGAGCATCGCCGGCCCGAACGGCGCCGCTGCTGTGATCGCATCGGGCTGCGAAATCCCGAGCTCGTCGTAGTAGGGGTCGAGCAATTCGCGCAGCCGCCGCTCGCGGGTCGGGTCGGGTTTGGGCTCGCGGTGGCAGAAGAAATTGACGTTGAACGAGCGGTTGCTGTGCCGTCGCACGTCGTCGACCGCTTGGTTGAACTCATCGACCGAATGGCGCGCGGTGCCGAGCGCACCCAAGCCGCCGGCGTTCGAGACCGCGGCCGCCAGCGCCGGCGTCGAGGCCCCCGCCATTGGCGAAGCCAGGATCGGATAGTCGATCCTCAAAAGCTTTGTCAGGCGGGCCGGCCACATGCGCCGGTCGCTAGCTGCCCCAAATTTCCTGGGTCATCGAGGCGTACCAGCCCTCGGCATAGACCGATTCCTGGAACCGGAACGCCGGCGGCGCTTCGCGCGGGCTGACGCCGCCCGCACCCTGCACCGCGACGATGCCTTGGTCGGTGACACGGTAGACGTCGGCCACCGAGATGCCGTACTCGCGCGACACCAGGCTGTAGCAGGTGTTGACGTAGGTCGGCGCCGCCATCGGCCGGTTGTTGACGGCGTTGACGACCGCCATTGCCGCGACCTTGCCTTGGCTGTTGGCCGCGAACCCCGACTTCGGCATCGCGCCGGCAATCGAGGCATCGCCGACGACGTGGACGTCGCGGTGCAGCGTCGACTCGAACGTGGTCTGATTGACCGGGCACCAGCCGGCTTCATTGGCGAGGCCGCTCGCGCGTGCGATCGCGCCGGCCCATTGCGGCGGGATCAGGTTTATGACGTCGCCCTTGTGCTTCTTGCCGAACTCTGTCGTCACTTCCTTGGCGTTGACGTCGATCTCGACCACCTTGCCGTCGTCCTTGAGCGGCACCCACGTGATCATATCGCCGTAGAGCGCCTTCCAGCCGTCCTGGAACAGGCCCTGCTTCGAGAACGCGTCCTTGGCGTCCAGGATCAGGATCTTCGAACGCGGCTTATTGGCCTTGAGGTAGTAGGCGATCATCGAGGCGCGCTCGTAGGGCCCGGGCGGACAACGGAACGGATTGGCCGGCGCCGCCATGACGACGGTCCCGCCGTCCGGCATTGCCTCGAGCTGCTGGCGCAAGAGCGTCGTTTGCGGTCCGGCCCGCCACGCGTGCGGGATTTTTTCGGCCGCGGCCTCGTCGTAGCCTTTGATAGCGCCCCAGCGTAGATCGATCCCGGGCGAGACGATCAGCTTGTCGTAGCGGAGCGTCTCGCCGTTCGCCAACCGCACGCTCTTCTGAGCGGCGTCGATCGCCTGGGCGCTGGTCTGCACGTGCTTGACGCCGTGGCTGGCGGTGAGCGTGGCGTAGCTGTGCGTGATGTCGGCCATCGTCTTGAAGCCGGCGAGCACATAGTTCGAAAACGGGCAAGTGGTGAACGACGCCGACGGCTCGACCAGCGTCACGTCGATCTGACGGTCGATCTGGCGTACGTACTTGGCGGCGGTCGCGCCGCCGAAGCCGCCGCCGATCACGACGACGCGGGCTTTGGGAGCTTGGGCGCGCCCGATCGCGGGCATGGCGAGCGCGGCGGCGGCAGCGCCGGCATAGGTCGTGAAGGTACGGCGGGTGATCTTGGTCATGGTGCTCTCCTGCTGCCTACTTCCACGACGCGACTTCTTTGGCGATCGCTTCGATCTCGGCGTCGGTGTAGCCCTTGGCAATCCGTCCCATCACCGTCGCCGCGCGGCCACCGTCACGGAAATCCTTGAGCAACGCCAAGATTTGCTCGGCGGTTTTGCCCTGGAGCGCCGGGATCGAGCCCGGGCTCTTGCCAGCGGTGCCGTGGCAGCCCTGGCAGGTGAAGGCGAGGAGCTGCGGATTCGCGTTCTGCGCCGCCGCCGGCAACGCAACTGCGGCCAGAACGACGGCCGCAAGCGCGGCCGGTCGCAAACACTTCATGGGGACCTCCCTCTACCGAAACGGTGTGGCGCACCGTGTTGGCAGGATTGTGGGTGAGCGCGCGCCAAGGTTCAAGGCCCGCTCAATTCGCGCGGGCGACGTGTGATTCGATTTCGCAGACCTTGTCTGTGGTTCGACTACCCACCGGGTTAGACGACCAAGAGCTTGGCTTCGCCGGTATGGCGGGTGCCGTCGTCGTCGGTCCACTCGAACTTGAGCGTGCCCGATTCGGTCGCGCGCAGATGGAAGACGAGATAGGGGTTGGCCGCGATCGCGGGATGCCAGTCGGCGGCGAACAGCGTGCGCCCGTTCATGGTGCAGGTGAATTTGTTCAAGATCTTACGCGGCGCCATCCGGCCGTCGTCGCCGCGGCGGTGCCCCGACTCCATCTCGTGATGGATGAGCGTGCGCACTTCGATCACCTCGCCGCGCTTGGCGGGCGAGACGACGCGAACGCGAATCGTCGGTTCGGCCATGACGCTCCTTTAGCCCGCGCCGCAGCCGCCGATCGTGACGGTGACGGCGGCGCGGGTACCCCACACCGAGCCGTCGTTCATCACCGCCCACGCGGTCACGCGCTGGCTCTTGGCGAGCCGGAACCGCGTCGTCACGTGGGCGCGGCCGTTGGCCGGCGTCAAGTGGAACGAAGCGACCGCCGGGTGCGGGTTGCCGTCGGCGACGATGTGGATGCTCCGGACATAGTCGGCCTCGCTCATCGGGCTTTCGACCGCGACCTCGAGCGGGACCGCGTTGCCGTTGTCGGCGACCTCGGGCAGCACGAGCTTGACCCGCCCCGGCTTGGCGGCGCTGGCCTTCGTCCAGTCTTTGAGTTGCTGGAGGGCCGCGTCGGGCGAAGCGCTGACCGGAAACGCCGCCAGCGCCGCAAGACCGGTCATTCCGGTCAAGACGGCGCGGCGCGTTACGCGGATTCTCGTCATCGGTACGACCTCACGCGCGGGCGAACAGGGCTTTGAGCGCTCCGCCGAGGGAGCCCTGTTCTAAATAGCGCACGCCGAGCACGCCGCCCAGGATGATGGCGCCCCAGGCGAGCAGCGATCCGACCGCCAGGGTCGAAAGACCCGACAGGCCCTGGCCGATGGTGCAACCCAGCGCGAGCACGCCGCCAAACCCCATCATCGCCGCGCCCGTCAGGTGGCGGAGCGCGTCGGCAACGGTGGCGAAGGTTTCGAGCCGAAAGCTGCGGGCGGTTGCGTGACCGAGCGCCGAGCCGGCGATCACACCGCCGACCGCGGCGATCCCGAAGTTGATCGACGCGCCGGAAAACACCATCAGGTACTGGATCGCCTCGCCGATCGGCGCAACGAAGGTGAACGAAGCGAGCGCGGTCGGTTCGAACTCGTCCTGGCCGACGACGCCGGTCGCGAACCAGCCCGCCGGAATCAAGAGCCCGAGCGCGACCCCTGCGCCGACGTCGCGCCGGCTCTGGCGGAAGCGCTGGTCTTTGAGGCACCACCAGAGCAGCGCCCCGGCGAGGACAAGGACGACGATGGGGCGCGCCGCGGACGGTGCGATGCCGGCGCGAGCGATCAGGTCGGAGACGCTCTGGCTCGCGACCCCCCACGGCTCGAGATCGATCGCGGCCGGCTCGATCGCGGCGACGCGAACGACGCCGAGGAGGCCGCGGAGCGTCATGTAGGCGGTGATGCCGAGCACCAGCGCTACCACCATCGCCTTGATCGAGCCGCCTCCGATCCGGACCAGCGTCTTGTTACCGCAGCCGCCGGCCAAGGTCATGCCGAAGCCGAACAACAGTCCGCCGAGGATCGCCCCTAGCCACCCGAGACGCGGCGTCAGGTAGGTCGCGGTGCCAAGATCGAGGACGCCCGCCACGACCAGCGCCTGGGTCGCGAGGATCGCGACCGCGCTCGCCAGGAACCAGGCGCGCAAGCGCCGGCCATCGCCCATCAGCACGAGATCGGCAATGCCGCCCATGGCGCAGAAGTGCGTGCGCTGGGCGATCCAGCCGAACGCGCCGCCCAAGACGAAACCGAGCGTCGCGACGTGGATGGCGGTCGAGATGGCGTTCATGCCGGCGGACGTTAACGCCGCACCGCGTCATGCATCCATGTCTTTTTTTCACCCTCGACCTGGCTTAAAGAACGGCGGCGCCGGTCGCCGACTTTAGAGAGAGGACTGAACCTCGTGGATCGCACGCTCGACTTGAAGGGCATGACCTGCCCGTTCCCGGTGATCGAAGCCAAGAAAGCGCTAGCCATGCTTGTGCCGGGCGCGACACTCACCGTGCTCGCGACCGACCCGGCGGCCGGCCGCGATCTCGCCGCCTTGTGCGAAGCCGGCGGGCATCGCTTCAGCGATCGCGGCGAAGCCGCCGGCGTCTTCAGCTTTGCGATTCGAAAGCGCGCCTGACTAGCCGTCGAAGCGCGGCTCGGGCAGCCCTTTGACGCCGACGTCGAGCGCAAGCACCGCGCCCGAGGCCGGTTGGTGCGCGTGCTCGGCCGCGGTCATGTGGTAGCGCGAGGAAACGCAATAGAGGACGTCGAGCCGCGGGCCGCCGAAGGTGATTGCGGTCGGGCGGCAGGTCGGTACTTCGACCATGCGCTCGATCCGTCCCTGCGGGTCGTAGCGGACGATGTAGCCCGCGGTTTTTTCGATCCGTTCCGACACGTCGAACTCGCAGCTCCAAACGTAGCCTTCCGCGTCGCAGACCGACCCGTCCGGAATCCCGCGCGCGGCCGGCACCGTGGCGAACACGCGCTTGTTTCGGATGGCCCCGTCGGCGAGATCGAAGTCGTACGCCCAGATCGTGCCGCGGGTCGAATCGCCGTAATACATGGTGCGATCGTCCGGGCTCCACGCCAGCGCGTTCGAGAGGCACACGCCGCGCTCGAGCGTCTCGACGGCGCGGTCGCCGGTCACGCGGTGCAACATCCCGGTCGGCTCCTTCATGCTTTTCGAGCCAGACCCGATCCAAAGGCGCCCGCGCCGGTCGCAGCGCGCATCGTTCAAGAAGTTGATCGCCGGTCCCGGTTCGGGTTGCACCCACGGCTCGAACCGGCTGCTCGCCGGGTCGAAGGCGCCAATGCTTGTGCGGGTCGCGAGCAGGACGCCACCGCCAGCGCGGAGCGCGAACGCCGAAGGCAGTTCCGGGGTCGTGAAGGTTTGCGTGGTTTTGGTGCGGAAGTCCCAGCGATAAAATGCCGGCTTCAGCATGTCGATCCAATAGAGCGCTTGCTCGCCTTCATGCCAGATCGGAATCTCGGCGATCTCGTCGGCAGTGTCGGCGACGATTGCGAAGTCGGGCTCGACGACCCGGGGCATGACCTACGGCGCGGGTGGCGGTTTGGGCCGATAAGCGACCGCCCGATGCAGTATTTGGGTCACCCGTACCGGGCGCCGTTAAGCGCCACCCACACCAGATTATCGAAGTGGTGGGTGCCATGCTCGCTCCGCCACGAGTGTTCGGCGTCGACCATCAGCCGGCCGCCCTGGTAGCCGCGGCACTTGACGCCCAACTGCTGCTTTTCCATCGCCTCCTTGTCCTGCGGGAATACGCCGTAGGCGTAATTGTCCATGTGCCCGAGGTCGGTCGCGGTCGGCGGGTTGTTCAAGCAGAGATTGATGATGTCGCGGCGCGAGCGCTCGGGGCCCAATGACTGCGAATGCAGGATCTTCAGGTTGGGCGGACCCTGGTGGGTGACGAAGATCAGGTTGGGCCACAGGTACCAGACATAGACGTCGCGGATTTCCTGGTTGCCCATGTCGTAGAGCAACTTCTCCTTGTGGTGGTCCATCAGATCGTAGTTGCCTTTGATGATGTGGACCTGCCAGTAGGTGTCCTCTTCCGAAATCCAGCTCGTCTGGACGTAGCCCTCGTCCGTGCCCATCAGCTGCGGGTGGATCACGGGGCAGTGGTAGCACTCAAGCCCGTCGGGCTGGAACTTCCAGTTGGCGGCGATTTCCCAGCGGTCGGTGCGAACGAACTGCAAGTCGTCGAAGCGCGGGATCGCTTTCTTGAAGCTCGTGAGCAGACCGCCCGCCATGTCGGCGAGCGCCGGGCCTGTGTCGGAGAGATTGACGAACACCATCGGCCCGAACTCCTCGACCCGGACCTCCGCGAGCGAAAAGTCCTCGTGCCGGAAACCGTGTACGTTCTCGGCGTTGCCCGCCGCTTTGAGCGCGCCGGTCGCATCGTAGGACCAGGCGTGGAACGGACAGGTGAAGATCGCTTTCGAGCCCTTGCCCTCGACTAGGATGTGGCCGCGGTGCATGCATACGTTGTGGAATGCGCGCAAACGCCCGTCCTTGCCGCGCGTTACGAAGATTTTTTGATCTTGAATCTCGGCGGTGAAATAGTCGCCGGGCTTGGGCACATCCTCGCGCAGGCCCGCGTACTGCCAAGTCTTCAAGAAGATTTTCTCGCGCTCGGCGGCGAAGATCGCCGGGTCGAAATAATAGTGCGGCGGCAGCGTTGCCGAGTTGAGTGCGTCGGGGCCGAATTTGAGCGCCTGCCGGCGCGGCGCCTTGAGTGCGGTCATAGCCTCCCTCCCGAGTGCGGTGACGCGAGCAGTCTATCGCAGGTGGGGACCGCCTTGATACCCTGGGGGCCAGTGGAGACGCCCATGCGCCACGCGACCGAGCCTCGATTCCCGTTCGCCGACATGAGCCGCGTCCCGTACGCGGTATTTCTCGACGAAGGCGTTTACGAGCGCGAGCAGACGCGCATTTGGCAGGGACCGGTGTGGTTGTTCCTCGGGCTCGAAGCGCAAATCCCGAACCCTGGCGACTACATCACGACCTACGCCGGCGACCAGCCGGTCGTGGTCGACCGCGCCGAGGACGGGAGCCTCCACGCTTTCGTCAATTCCTGCGCCCACAAGGGCACGATGGTTGTGCGCTATCGGAAAGGGAACGCTGGGTCCCACACCTGCGTCTACCACCGCTGGGCCTACGACTTGCGTGGCAATCTGGTGGGCGTCCCGTTTCTCCGCGGAATCGAGGGTATGAGCGGTATGCCCAAGGATTTCGACAAGCGCGACCACGGGCTCCGGAAACTCGAGGTCGAAAGCTACCGCGGTGTCGTCTTCGGGAGCTTCGCGCCCAAGCCCGAGCCCCTGCGCGCTTACTTGGACAAGCCGATCCTGGACTTTCTCGATCGTCTGTTCGCGCGCCCGATCGAGGTGATCGGCCACCGCCGCCAGCGCTTTCACGCCAACTGGAAACAGTATTACGAGAACTATGGCGACGGCTATCACGGCGGGCTCCTGCACGAACTGGCGGCGACTTTCGGCCTCCACCGCGCGACCCAGGGCGGCTCGCGCATTCCCGACAAGCGCGGCCGCCACGCCGCGGCCTGGGTCGATGCCGAGAGCGACAGTGCCGAAATCGTGCGTCAAGGCTACCGCGACGTGAGCTTTGCCAAGAGCTTCGACCAACGCTTGAAGCTCGACGACCTCGCGGTATTCGGCTGGCAGGACGAGGTCGGCGACGGCCAGTCGGTGCGCACGTGCGCGGTGTTTCCGTCGGCGTTGTTCGCGCAAGTCGGGAACGTGCTCGAGACCGAGCAGATCCGGCCCAAGAGCGCGACCGAGTTCGAGCTCTACTGGACCTATTTCGGCTATCAGGACGAATCCGCCGACCTCCGCCGGCGCCGCTTCCAGCAGGCCAACATGGTGGGCCCGGCCGGCTACAACAACATGGAGGATGGCGAGGCCTCGATCCTCGAGATGCGCGGCATCCGCCGGCGCGGCTCCGAACACACCGTTCTGGAAATGGGCGGGCGCGGGCCGATCGCGCGCGAGGACGGCCACGCCCGCCTCTCGGAGACGGTGGTGCGCGGTTTCTGGCGCTACTACGCCGAACTCATGGGCTACCGGCCGGCGCGGTCGCCCCGGCGCGCACGGAGGCGCAGGTAAGCGCTCCCTCTCCCGCGCGAGCGGGGGAGGGTGGGGAGGGGGCATGGTCAGCCGCGACATCCGGAACGCGATCGTCGATTTGGAGAGCGCTTATGCCGCGTGCCTGGACGACGACCGGCTCGAAGCGTGGCCGGATTTTTTCACCGCCGACTGCGTCTATCACATCACGACGCGCGAGACCGTCGACGACGGCTATAGCTTGGGGCTGTTCTATTGCCACAACCGCGCCCAGGTGTCCGACCGGGTCAAGATCTTGCGCAACGCGGCGGTGTTTTCCGTCCGCTACTACCGCCATCTGGTGTCGAACGTGCGCGTCGTCGGCGAGGCGGGCGGCGTCTACGCGGTCGAAGCGGCCTACGCTGTGTTCGCGACCGATCAGTTGGACGGCATCACCACCGTGTTTTCCGCCGGCAAGTACCGGGACAAAGTCGTGTTCGCGGGCGGCGTGCCCAAGTTCAAGGAAAAGGTCGTGATCGCCGATACCGCGTCGATTCCGGCCAATTTGAGCGTGCCGCTGTAGCGAGCCACCGACGCGTCATACCGTCGCGCGAACGATCAGATACGCGCCCAATATCGCGATCGCGACGAAAAACAAGACCCGGAACGTCGCCGGCTCGAGGCGAGTGCGCAGGGCTTGGCCGAGCCCCATGCCGGCGAACGCGGCCACCAGCGCGATCGCGACCGATGGCCCGAGCGACCAAGTAAACGTCGATGAGAGCGCGAGGTTGACGGCCAGCGCCGCGGTCGAG
Source organism: Alphaproteobacteria bacterium (assembly GCA_016869275.1). Lineage (GTDB taxonomy): Bacteria > Pseudomonadota > Alphaproteobacteria > SHVV01 > SHVV01 > SHVV01. The sequence continues at coordinate 71,556 of VGEO01000005.1, forward strand.
ACCGTGAACGAAAGGCCGAGCGCCTGGATCAACTCCTCTTTCTCGAGCCCGATCGCTTGCAGGTAAGGCACCGCGGGAATGGCGAAAATGCCGGTCGCAGCGGTGACGAGGCCGGTGAGCGTGCCGACGACGGGTCCCGCCCAGCGCTCGGCTGCCGCCGTGACGGTCAAGCGGAGCGACCACAGGCCGCTCGCGGCGTAGATCACGAGCGCCAACCCGAGCAACGCCCGCGCGTAGCGGGGGTCGGCACCGGCGAGCCATCCGGTTCCGGCGAGGGTGCCGATGGCGACACCCATGATCGCCGGCCACAGCCGGCGAACGAGCGACCGCAAATGCGGGCCCGCCGCCATCTGCCAGATATTGGTCGCGAGCGAGGGTAGGATCAAGATTGCCGCCGCTTCGGCCGGCGGCATCACGACCGCGAGCAGGCCGATGGCGACGGTCGGGAGCCCGAGCCCGACGGTGCCCTTGACCAGTCCGGCCAAGACAAAGGCACCGGCGATGAACGCCGCGACCGGTTCAATTTCCCACATCGGCGCTTTCCGCACCTCAATGGTCGAGGGCGCGGAGGTGTGTCTTCGGCGCAGGGAGCCGGTTCTTGATGACGTCCCAAACAATCGACCAGTTGACCCCTGCGTAGTGGTGGATCAGTCGGTCGCGCATGGCAGCGATGTCAAGCAAGCCAAATTCTTTGTGAGCCTTACGGAACGCCGGCGACGGCCCCTTCACGGCTTCGCCGATGACTTCGAGGTTTCGGACGATAGCATCCTGCGCCATGAGTTCGCCCAGGAATGCTTCATAGGTCAGACCGCGGGCGCAATTTTCAATTCGCCTTGTGCGGTGCCATGGACTGTCTCGCGTGAGGTGGCAAGAGACTAGCGCATGTACGCTGAAGAACTAAACCGTTCGCAGCGCCGCGGTCGCCGCTCTATCGATGGCGAGCGTCTCATCGGCGACCGATCCGGTAAGAACGACGCCATAAATCGCGCGCGCGCGCTCGACCGTTTCCCAGCCGCGCCTGACGTCGGCCAGCACGCGTTCGGGCTCGCGGCGCTTGGGCTCGCCGTAGCCGCCGCCGGCCGCATTCTCGAACCGCACGCGCTCGCCATGTTTGAGTTCGAACACCGTAACCGCCGGCATCTTCTCCTCGAACCCGTTGGCGCCGATCCTGAAGTTGGCGGACGGCGCGCCGGCGCCGCCGCCGCGGACGCCCTGCGCGGGAAACACTTGGCTGTCGGAGGCGATCGAGAGCGTCATCGGGTCGCGCCGCGGCCCGTAGACGACCTCGCCGCCTGGCGAGCCGCGCCGGCGCCCGGCCCCGGCCGAGGCGGGGCGGAGGCGATGGTGGTCGACCAGGATCGGGTGCTTCACTTCGACCAACTCGATGCTTTCGCGGTAGATCATGCCGCCGCCAGCCGGGATGCCGTAGGTCACCCAGCCGTCGGCGCGTGGTCCGCCCGGGCCGCCGTTCACGTTGAGCGATAGCTGGTTGATGAAGGGCGCGCCGCCATAGCGGTAGTCCTTGCCTGACACCACCGCGCTCATGCCGGTGCCGCCGTGGGCGAGGCCGTAGCCCTCGCCCAGTTCCGCGAACGCCGACTGGATCACGTTGATCAGGCGGTCGGCGATATTGGTGGTGGCCAGCGAACACGACGCCGGGAACTTGGGCTTCCCGACCACCGAGCCTTCGCGGATCCGGATAGTGATGCGGCGGAACGAGCCGGCGTTCCTCGGGATGTCTGGATCGAGCCCATTCAAGACGCCAATGAGCGTGTTGTTCCTGACGCAGGCTTCCGACTGGTTCAAGCCGCACGGAAGATTGTCGATATTGTTGCGGAGATCGACCTCGATCGCGGCCTGGTCCGGGTCGATCTCGACCACGACCTTGATCGGGATCGGGTCGGGTACGAGCGGCGGGATCGGATCGTGGGCGATGGTCGCGCTGACGCGGGCTCTCGGCAGCCGCCGGATCGCCTGCGCCATGCGCCGCTCGGAGTAATCGAGCCACTCTTCGACAAAGGCGAGGATGGTGGCGAGGCCGTACTTGGCGCCGAGCTCCTTCAATCGGCGCTCGCCCGTGCGCGCGGAACCCAAAGTCGCGAGGAAATCACCGTACCACTGATCCGGCACGCGGATGCGCGCGCGGCAGAACCTAATGACGTCCGCGATCGGCCGGTAACCGCGCTCGACCCGCGTGCACGGGAACACCAACGCGCCTTCTTCGTACACGTCGCGCGCGGCGGCGTGGTAGGTCGAGGGGATCGAGTTGCCGATGTCGGCTTGGTGCGCCTTGGCGCAGGCGGTGAAGACGTGGCGGCCGCCGAAGAACACCGGCACCAGGATGGTCTGATCGCCGGCGTGGGTGTTGCCGAGGTAGGGATCGTTGTGAAGATAAGCGTCGCCCTCGGCGAGGTCGGGGTGCAGCTCGACCATCGATCGGGTCTGGAGGTCGGAGCCGAACACGTGAACCGGAATGCCGTCGGTCGCCGAAAGCAGCCGGTTCTCGCCGGTGACGACCGTGCACGAGAAATCGCGGGCCGAGGCGATCACTGTCGAGCGCGCACTCTTCAAGAGCGTATTCGACATCTCGCGCACGATCGCGTCGACCCGGTTGGCGATCACCGAGAGCGTGACCGGGTCGAGCTTCGCGCGCCGCCGGCGCGCGCTCACCGGACGACCTCGAGGATGAAGCTGCCCGCACCCGAGAGCATCGCGCGCATGCCCGGGTAGACGACGATCGTCGTGGTCGGCTCTTCGACGATCGCCGGTCCTTTGATGCGAGCGCCGGGCTCGAGGTCCGGGCCCCGGTAGATGGGCGTCGCGATCGGCCGGCCGGTTCCGAAATAGGCGTGGCGTTTGCCGTGCGGCCGGCCTGCTGGCCGGGGGGGCGCGCGCTTCGCGTGCGTCGCGCCCTTGGGAAGCGAAACTCGAATACGGCCCTTCCAGTTCAAGCACTCGACCTGGCTCGCCGGGTCGCGCACCGCGAAAATGCGTTCGTGCGTGGCATGGAAGGCTTGGACCAGCTTGGCCACATCGCGCTCGCCCCGGAACCGGTCGATGGGGAGCGCCACATCGAGTTCCCACACCTGAAAGCGGTAGCGCGCTTCGACGCTCCACTCGATTGCGGCCGTGCGGCCGGCGGACCCCAAGGTCGAGGCGAAGCGGCGTAGTTCATCTTCGATCCGCTGGAGTGCGTTGTTGACGCCGTCGCGGTCGAAGGCACCCGACAGCGTGACGCGGCTCGCGCTCGCCTCGCTCATGATGTCGGCGAACTGCATGCCGCAGGCCGAAAGGGCCGCGGCGGCGCGCGGCACCACGACGCGTGTGCAACCCAATTCTCGGGCGATCGGACCGATGTTGAGCCCGGCCGCGCCGCCGCCCGCGACCAGCGCCGATTCGCGCGGGTCGAACCCTTGCGCGATGGTGATGTCCTGGATCGCCTTGATCATCAGTTCGCTGGCGAGCTTCATGATCGCATCCGCCGCCTGCTCGACCGACATTTTATAGGCACGGGCGATCGTTCCGACCACACGCCGCGCCGCGTCGACGTCGAGTTTCATCGCTCCGCCGAGGAAGAAATCCGGATCGAGGTAGCCTAAGACGACCGCGGCATCGGTCACCGTCGGCGCCGTGCCGCCGCGGCCGTAACTGGCCGGACCGGGATTCGATCCTGCGCTCCGCGGCCCGACCCGCAGGAGCCCGCCGGGATCGACCCAGGCGATCGAGCCGCCGCCGGCGCCGATCGAGCGCACATCGACCGCCGAGATGCCGAGGATGTGCCCCTGCCACTGCGGCCCGAGCCAGGTCTCGCGCGTGTATTTGAGCATCCCGTCGCGCACGAGGCCGACGTCGAACGTGGTGCCGCCGGTATCGCAGACGATGACGTCGTCAGCCATTTTCTCGCGCTGGGCGTAAGTGATGCCGGCGACCGGCGCCATCGCCGGCCCCGACTTGACGCTGTGGATCGGCCGCTCGGCCAACTCGGCCACGTGCATGCAGCCGCCGACCGAGGTCGAGACCAGAATCCGGCCGCGATAGCCGGCGGCGCGGAGATCGGCCTCCATGTCGCGCAGGTGATTGCGCATCAACGGTTTGAGCGAGGCATCGATCGCCGTCGCCGACGCGCGCCGGTATTCGCGCACGATCGGCAGCAATTTGTGCGACAGCGTGAACGGCACGTCGGGGAGCGTCGCCTCGATCATCGCGCCCACCGCCAGCTCGTGCACCGGATTGGCGACCGACCACAGGAAACAGACCGCGATCGCTTCGAACTGGCGGCGCTTCACCTGATCGAGGACGTCCTGTGCCTGGGCGCGGTCGAGCGGATTGTGGATGCCGCCCTCGGCGTCGATTCGCTCGACGACTTCGAACGTGTGGTGGAGCGGCACGTACGGATCGGGGAAGTCCTGAGTCCAGTCGAACGCGTTGGCACGGCCGCCCTCGCGGAACAACAGCACGTTGGGAAAGCCGTGCGTCACCAGGAACGCGGTCTTGGCGACCCTGCCCTCGACGATCGCGTTGGTCGCGCGCGTGGTGCCGTAGATCAAGATACCGGTGTCGTCGAGCAGCTCATCGAGCGTGAGGTCGCGCTCGCCTGCCGCCGCCACGATCGCGTCGCGCATGCCGGCAAAAATACGCTCGGGCGTCGTCAGGGCCTTGCCGATCGTGAAGGTGCCCGACGAATCGGCGATCACTGCGTCGGTGAAGGTACCGCCGGTGTCGATCGAGATGCGATAGGGCATGGCGACGCCTACTTCCGAAGACGTTTTACGTCGTATCCATCGAGAGCCTTGTCCGCGCTCACCAACGCCGTTTCCTCGATTTGCGCCTGCGCGATCATCAGGCGATTGAAGGATCGCGGAGCGGACCGGGTGGACTTCCGGCGCGCGCGGCGTGCGCCACCGTCACCGGCAGTTCGCGGAACCCTTGCGAACCAATGGCCCCCTCGACGTCGTCGGCGACGGCCAGCGCGCGCGGCAGTTTACCGATGCGTGCCTTCGTGGTGAGCTCCCAAGCAGTGGCAGCGCTGACGAGAACTTCATTGGCGACTTCGCCGATGCGCTTGCGTAGTGTGACCGGAAGTTTAGAGTCGCCATCGAGCCGCTACAGGAAAATGTGCGTGTCGATAAGGAAACGCATTGTCTACTCGATGTCTTTACCTCCCTCCCAGAGTCTCAGTTCCTCCTCCGGAAGGGGTGCGAAGATTCAAGTTAGCTAATTGAGTTAGCTGATATTACGGGGGAGAGGTCCCAATGATCAACTACTGGGCGGTGTTGCTGGCGGCAGCGTCAGCGTTCGCGTAGGGCGGGCTGTGGTACTCGCCGGCGATGTTCCTCGATCGTTGGCAGCGCGAAGCCGGGGTCGATCCGGCCAAGACCGGCCGCCATCCGGCCTACGTGTTCGGACTGTCGTTCGTTCTGGTGCTGATCGCCGCCTACTTGTTGGCGCGCATCCTGGGGCCGGCCCCCGCGCTCGGCGATGCGGTCGGGACCGGCCTGATCGTCGGCGTCGGTTGTGTCGCGACCAGCTACGGTGTCAACCATCTCTTCGCCGGTCGCAGCGTTACGTTGTGGGCGATCGATGCCGGTTACCACGCCGTCAAGTTCGCGCTGTTCGGCGTGATCCTGGGCCTCTGGCATTAAAGCAAAGCGCCGCCGATCTGCTAGACTTCCGACCGGCGGGGCTCGCCCCGCCAGGCGTTCGTTTTCCGTCAGTGCGTAGGCGTCGCGTTGTCGGCCGCCTCGTGGGGTCGCTAGCCAACGATCAGCAGGAAGGACACGCTCATGGTCGAGGCGCGGGCGAAGAACAGCATGATCCTCGCCGGCACGCGGCGCGAGATCGCTGACGAGATTTCGCGGCTCGGCGAACGCGGGCTCGACTTCCTCATCATCAACATGCAGTGCGCCACGCTCGATGCGACACTCGAGCGTATGGCGCGCTTCGCCGACGACGTCAGGCCGAAGGTCGCGGCGTAACGGGAGGGAAGCGGAATGGTTCGGATCGGACGCCGCGTCGTCACCGGCCTTAGCGCGGCCGGGACGTCGGTCGTGCTCGAAGATCGGCCGGCTCCGTCGTCGTCGGGCGCCGGGCTCAACCTGACGCGGCTGTGGTACGCGAACGGCTTGAAGGCGCTGACGCCGGCTGCCTCGGATGCGCTTGACGTCAAGATGGAGACGCCGCCGGGCGAGAGCTATTTCCTGATCGGCGAGATCAAGCCCGAGGACCCGGCGATGACCCGGGCCGATCTCGAAAAACACGTCGCGGCGCGCTTCGAGGTCATGGGGGCGTCGCACCTCCGCCGCAACACCGAGCGCCACCCGCGCATGCACCGGACGCCCACCATCGACTACGTGATTGTTCTGCAGGGAACGGTGCGGCTGCTGTTCGACGAAGGCGAAGTGACGCTCAAGCCCCTCGATGTCGTAATCCAGCAGGCGACCAACCACGCCTGGGTCAATGACGGTCCCGAGACGGTGGTGATCGCCGCCGTGCTGCTCGGCCTGGCCGAACGGCGATGAAGCGCGCCGCACGCCGCGTCGCGATCGTCACCGGCGCCGCGCGCGGGATCGGGCGTGCGTGCGCCGAGCGCCTGGGCGCTGACGGGTTCGCGATCGTCGCCCTCGATCGCGCGCCGATCCGCTGGCGCGTCGCGCGCGGGTGCGTGCGGCGAGCCTATGCCTGCGACATCCAGGACGCGGCCCAGGTTCGGCGCACGGTGCGCGCGGTCCTCGCCGACTTCGGTCGCATCGACGTCCTCGTCAACAACGCCGGCGTCTACCGCGAGGCGCCGGTCGCGCGGACGACCCGCGCCGACATCGACCATGTCTTGGGCGTCAACGTGATCGGCACCATCACCATGACCGCCGCCTGCGTCGGCGCGCTCAAGAAGTCGAAGGGCGCGATCGTCAATATCTCGTCGGCCTTGTCGTCCCGTCCGTACCCGACGATCTCGCTCTACGTCGCCGCCAAAGGCGCGATCGAGGCCTACACCCGGGCACTCGCGGTTGAGTTGGCGCCGGCCGGGGTACGGGCGAACGCCGTGCTCCCGGGCCTCATCAAGACCGACATGTTCAAGACCGTCGGTTACGACGATGCCTTCATCGCCGCCGAGATCGCCAAGTGGAGCAAGCTCTATCCGCTGGGGCGGGTCGGCGAGCCCCGAGACATCGCCGCCGCGGTCGCCTATATCGCCTCGTCCAAGGCGGCGTGGATGACTGGCGCGATGTGGCCGGTCGAGGGCGGGAAGCTCGTCGCGTAGGCCGGCGCTATTCCGGCGCCCGCGCGACCGGCGCGCCCATCAGCTCGCAATAGTTCTTCCAGAAGCCGCGTACCGCGACTTCGGTGATGACGGTGGTCTGATCCTCGATCGGGCCCTTGCCGCCGATCTCGATCACCGAATGCGACGTGCGCTCGCGCTTGATGCCCTGCTGTGCCAGCCGCCCGACCTCGCCATCTTCCATCGAGACGACGCCGCCCGGGCCGGCCAGGTTGTTCTGCTTCAACCGCGCCAGGCGGAGCGTCGGGGAATCGTCGGTATAGCCGAACACGGTCCAGAACAGCTCGAACTCGGCGGCGCTTCTCGGCCGCACCTGGCGGGTCGCGAGCGTGTTCGCGAACTGCTGGAACACCGATGACGGGAAAAACGACAGGAACTCGGACGATATGTTGTCGTTCCACTCGTTCGTGTAGTCGACGATCGACGCATCGTTGAGCTTCAAAGTCGCGTTATAGGGCGTGAAGCCCTCGTAGCCGTTAGCAGCGTCTTCCTCGGTGTCGGTGTCGAGGTAGCCGTAATGGACCTCGTGGCGGCGCTTCTTGTCCATCGACGAGCCGCCGGCTTGGGTGTTGCGCCACAGCCCGAACGTGGTCGGCACCTGGTGCAAGAGCCCGGCGTGGTTCGCGTCCTTCAGGTTCTCGAGGTAGAGCTTCCAATTAGCCGGGATGCGCTGGCGCATGTAGCCGATGATCTCGATCGGCTTGTGGAACATGCGATCCAGGTAGGCGAGCGATACCGTGTCGGCATAGTCCTCGAACGGCTCGGTATCGTCGCGGAAGGTGACGAAGACGACGCCGCGATAGGCTGCGACGCGAAGCGTCTCGAGCCCGTGGTCGGCCAAGTCGAATGAAGGCGGCATACCGCCCTTGCCCCTGAGGCCGCGGCGGAACGGCACCCCGATCAGGTTGCCCTGCGTGTCGTAGCACCAGTGGTGATAGACGCAGGTGAAATCCTTGGTATTGCCGCCCTGGCCGCGCACCAGCAGCGTCCCGCGATGGGCGCACCGGTTGACGAACGCGTGGACCGAGCCGTCGTCGGCCCGCGTCACCACGATCGGCGTCTCGCCGACGTAGGAGGTTCGGAAGTCGCCGGCGTTGGGGAGTTCGGCTTCGAGTGCGACGTTGATCCAGATCGGACCCCGGAATATCCGCTCCTGCTCCTCCGCGAAGATCGCCCGGTCGGTGAAGACCCCGTACGGTACACGGCTGAAGTCAGTGGCCGGCCAAGTAAGCCCGTGCCAAACGTTGGGATGCATGTCCCCCCGCTCCCTCGGATGTTGACGGCGGCGCTTAGCCTAGCCCAAAAATAGAGCGCGGGGCCAGGGAGGGCTGGCCCCGCGCAGAGCCCGCAGAGGGGGAGGGAAGGGCCGTCTGCGGGTACTAGCGTCGGGCTCGGTTCGTCACCATCCGACCGTGCAATTGGGCGATCCTACGGTTCGCGGTCTGGGTGCAGAGCCACGGAAACACTGCACGAACCGCACAAGCGCCGCCGGCAAGGAAGAGGGCGCCGGCAAATTTAAACTCCGCCGTGAAGTGCATGCCGTAGGTCTCATTGACCAACTCGGGATCCAAGGTCTAGAGCTCAACCATGACGCTTGAAATAGGGTAGGTTGCATGAAAATTAATTGCGTAATTTCCTTCTCAACGCTTACTGTACGCAAATGGACTCCGATAAAACAACAAAACGTAGAATATTTTCCTCAATGGACAAGATAGATAGGAAAATTCTTGAGATCATTCAGGAAGATGCTAGCTTGGCGTTGACCGAGATCGCCAAACGGGTCGGGTTGTCGTCGACCCCGTGCTGGCGGCGGCTGCAGCGCCTCGAATCGGAAGGGGTAATCCGCCGGCGGGTGACGCTGTTGGACCCGGTCAAGCTCAACGTCGGGGTCACGGTCTTCGTCGCAGTCCGCACCGATCAGCACAACATCGATTGGGCGTCGCGGTTCGAAGCGGCGGTGCGTCAAATTCCCGAAGTGGTCGAGTTCTTCCGGATGAGCGGCGATACCGATTATTTGCTCAAGGTCGTCGTCCCCGACATCAACTCCTACGACGGCGTCTATAAGCGCCTGATCAGCAAGGTCGACATCGCCGACGTCTCGTCGAGCTTTGCGCTCGAGCGGCTGAAGGACACGACCGTCCTGCCGCTCAACTACGTTTGAGGGGGCGTCGCCCGATGGTCATCCGATGAAAGTCGTGATCGTCGGCGCCGGAATCATGGGACTCGCGACCGCCTGGGCGCTCATCCGGCGCGGCCACGACGTCACCGTGTTTGAACAGGGTCCGGCGCCGAATCCCCTGGGCGGCTCGGTCGACCGCCACCGCATCATCCGCCACGCCTATGGCGCTGAAGCCGGCTACACGGCGATGATCGATCCGGCGTTCGCGGCCTGGGAGCGGTTGTGGGCCGATCTAGGCGAGCGGCTCTATGTCGAGACCGGCGTGCTCGCGATCGCACGCGATCCGGCCGGGTGGGCTGAAACATCGAAAAAGACGATGCTGGCTGCGGGTGTCGCGCTGCGGGGCTTTTCGGGCGTCGAAGCTGCCGCTCGGTTTCCGCTCTTGCTTGGCAACGGTATCGCCAGCGCGCACCTAACCGCCACCGGCGGCGTGCTGCTCGCCGATCGAATCGTCGCCGCGCTGGTGCGGATGCTCGGCGATGGCGTGAAAAGCGGACAAGCAGTACGCGCAGTCGATTCCGACCGCGGGCAGGTGACGCTCGCGAGCGGCGCGAGCGTCGTTGCCGATCAGGTCGTGGTCGCGGCCGGCCCTTGGGTGGCGCGCTTGCTGCCGAGCATGGGGCCCCGCGTCACGCCGTCCCGTCAGGTGGTCGTCTATGCCGACCCGCCCGCGCACCTCGCGGCGGCGTGGCGGGCGATGCCGGTCGTGCTCGACCTCGATCTGACGTCCGGTTTTTATCTGATTCCGCCGGTGCGCGGCTTCCCGCTCAAGCTCGGCGACCACCGGTTTTCGCTAACCGGCGATCCCGACCGCGACCGCGACGCGACTGCGGACGATACCGCCGCGATCCTCGCCGTCTGCCGCGTGCGGCTCCGCGAGTTCGGCCGCTTCGCGATCGGCGAGGCACATACCTGCTTCTACGATGTCGAGCCCCAAGAGCGTTTCATCGTCGAGCGGGTCGGCAAGCGCGGCTGGGTCATGAGCGGTTTTTCCGGCCACGGCTTCAAGTTCGGCGCGCTCTTGGGCGAAACGCTTGCCGCCGCGATCGTCGGCGAGCGCGACTCCGCGGCGGTTGCGTGCTACGCCGCCGGGCGCGGCGGCCCCTAGACCAGGAACACCCAGCGGTCGGCGTCGGCGGTGGTAGCCGCGGCGAAGTCGAGCTTGCGCGGATGGTAGATCTCGATATAGGTGCCTGAGGGGTCTTTGAGGAACATCGCTTTCTTCGCCGCGTTGTAGACTTCGAACTCGACCTTGACCCCAGCCGCCTCGAGTTTGGCGCTGGCGGCGGCAAAGTCGTCCTCGTTCGGCAACTCGAACGGGCAATGGTGCATGCCTTTGGCGCCGTTTGATTGGAAGAGCGCGAGGTCGTGGGCCGAGGCGGTGCCGCGGAAGCAGACGACGCGTTCGCCCCACGGGAAGTCCTCGTACGCGGCGGGGAAGCCGAGCGCGAAGGCGCGAATCGCGGTCGCCGCTTTTTTACCGGCTCTACCGGCCTGACGCGTCGTCGCAGCCATCGA
>VGEO01000006.1 GCA_016869275.1 Alphaproteobacteria bacterium
AGCCCCAACGCAACGCCCAAGGCGCCCGCATCAGGTGGATGTTCTCCACCGAGCGGGCGCGCGCCAAGTTGGCGCGCGCTTACCCAAACCCAGCCAAAGAGTCATAATCACCGTGCAGAGGAACTAGGGGTTAAACGAAGATAAACTCGGCGGTCGCTCAGGCGCTCTTTTTCGCGCCGCCTTTGTCGTCATCCGGGATCGGCCGATGGGTGACGACCTCGTCGATCAGGCCGAAATCCTTGGCCTGGTCCGCGGTCATGAAGTAGTCGCGATCGAGCGAGCGTTCGATCGCTTCGATCTTCTGACCGGTATGTTTGACGTAGATTTGATTGAGCCGCGCCCGCAGCGACAAGATTTCCTTCGCCTGGATCTCGATGTCGGCGGCTTGACCTTGGAAGCCGCCCGAGGGCTGGTGAACCATGATGCGCGCGTTGGGCAGCGCATGACGTTTGCCTTTGGCGCCGGCCGAGAGCAAGAGCGAACCCATCGACGCGGCTTGGCCGACGCAGAGCGTCGATACCTCGGGGCGGATGTACTGCATGGTGTCATAGATAGCGAGACCCGAGGACACGATGCCGCCCGGCGAATTGATATAGAAATAAATGTCCTTGTTCGGGTTCTCGGCTTCGAGGAACAAGAGTTGCGCGGTGATGAGGCTTGCGACTTCATCGTTGACCGGTCCGGTCAGGAATACGATCCGCTCCTTCAGGAGCCGCGAGAAGATGTCGTAGGCACGCTCGCCGCGATTCGTCTGCTCGACGACCATCGGGATCAACTGCATGATCGGTTCCATCCGCATTCCGTCGCTTGCTTCGTTACTTACCCTTGGCAGCCGATTTTTTGGCGCCGCGCTTGGCCGGCTTTTTGTCGCCGGCGGCTGGCGCCGCGGTCTTGTCGTCGCCGGCGTCCGCGGCCGGTTCGGCGTCGGGGTCGCGTAGCAGGTCGTCGCGCGCGACCGCCCGCTCGGTGACTTTGGCCAACTCGAGGATGAAGTCGACGACTTTATCCTCGTAGAGCGGCGCCTTCAGGCTCGCCATCGCCTGGGCGTTGTTCTGGTAGAACTCGATCACCTGCCGTTCGCGCCCGGGGAAGCGTCGCGCCTGCTCGGAAAGCGCGCGGCTCACCTCGTTGTCGTTGACGGTGATATTGTTCATCTCCCCGACTTTTCCAAGGAGCAAGCCCAAGCGCACGCGGCGCTCGGCGATCGGGCGATACTCGTCGCGCACTTGATCTTCGGTCTTTTCCTTCTCGTCGGGATCGAGCCCGCCCTTTTCCTTCAGATCGCGGAACTGCTGCAGGATGGCGCCGATCTCGGCATCGACCATGCCCCGCGGCACGACGAAATTGTGTTGTTCGGCCAGCTTGTCGAGCAGCGAGCGTTTCAGGCGCGCCCGCGACACGTCGGTGTAGTCGCGCGCGATCTGGTCGCTCACCGCCTTGCGCAATGCGGCCAAGTTCTCGAGACCCATGCGTTTGGCGAGCTCGTCATCGGCCGCGACCGTCTGCGGCACCCGCACCTCTTTGACGGCGACCGCGAAGCTCGCCGCCTTACCGGCCAAGTCCTTGGCGCCGTAGTCGTCCGGAAACGTCACTCGGACGGTGAGATCGTCGCCCGCCTTGACGCCGACCAGTTGCTCCTCGAAGCCCGGAATGAAGCGCTTCGAGCCGAGTTCGAGCAGGAAATCCTCGCCCTTCCCGCCTTCGAACTCCTTGCCATCGACCGAGCCGACGAACGAGATCATGACGGCGTGGCCGATGGCGGCCGCGGTTCCGGCGTCGGCCGGCTGGAACGACTTCTGGCCTTCGGCCATGCGTTTCAGCGCTTCCTCGATCTCGGGCTCGCTCACGGCGACGGTCAGCCGCTCGAGCTCGATCTTCGAGAAGTCGGCAGGCGCGATCTCGGGCATCACCTCGATCGCCATCGTGTATTCGAGGTCCTGCCCTTCGGCGAACTTGGTGACCTCGATCTTGGGCTGTACCGCTGGCGTCAGCTTGTGGTCGACCATCGCTTTTTGCGAGCCGGCGTTGACCGCGTCCTCGAGCACCTCGCCCATCACCGAGTTGCCGAACCGCTTGCGCAACAGCGCCATCGGTACCTTGCCGGGGCGGAAGCCCGGTAGCTGGACCGTATGTCCGAGGTGCTTCAGACGCTCGGCGACGCGGGTCTCGATGTCGGCGGCGGCAACCGTGATGCGGAATTCGCGCTTTAGTCCTTCAGCGTTGGTTTGAGTAATCTGCATGATCCGTCACTTACGAGCGTTCAAGCGTCCGTCACCGCAGGTCCGCGCCGCGCTCCGGTGGATGGTGCGGGCGAAGGGACTCGAACCCCCACGACTTGCGTCACAAGATCCTAAGTCTTGCGTGTCTACCAATTCCACCACGCCCGCGATTCGCTTGCGCGGCGCTGGGGAACGGCCGCTTAAGACGGCGTTTCTATAACACAATTTCCGCGCCCGGCGACAACAAACCCATGACGGCACGGCCCGAACGCTAGCGTCTAAGGCAGGCCGCCGCGCACGCATCGAGGATCGCGTCGGCGTCGATCCGATAGGTGCGATAGAGGTCGTTGATGTCACCCGACTGACCGAAATGATCGATCCCCAACGGCGCCACGCGGTGCCCGCCGACCGAGCCGAGCCACGACAGCGTGGCCGGGTGACCGTCGATCACCGTGACGATCGCGCTCGCCGGCGTAAGGCCCTCGAGCAGGGTCTCGATATGGGCGCGGGCGTCCTTCTCGCCCTGGCTTCGCGCCTTTTGGACATGGCTCCAGTCTTGGAACAGCCGATCGGGCGACGGCACCGCCAGGAGCCCGGCACCCGGAAGGTCCTCGAGCACGGCGGCGTGCGCCGCCATCGCCTCGGGCGCCACTACGCCCGAATAGGCGATGACGAGTTCGGCACCGGGTGCCGGTGGGTGCTGCCAATAGGCGCCGGCCAGGATTGCTGCCTCGAGGTCGGACTTCATCGATCGCGCCGGCTGCTCGAGGGTACGGGTCGAAAGCCTCAAGTAAACCGAGCCCCCGTCTTCGGCCTGCATGTGCTCGAAGCCCCAGCGCATGACGACCGCGAGTTCATCGACGAAGGCGGGGTCGAACGAGGCGAGCTTGTCCTGCCCCATACCGACCAGCGGCGTCGAGATCGACTGGTGTGCGCCGCCTTCGGGCGCAAGCGTGAGGCCGGACGGCGTCGCCACCAGCATGAACCGCGCGTCCTGGTAGGTCGCGTAGTTCAAGGCGTCGAGCCCGCGCAGGATGAACGGGTCGTAAAGCGTACCGATGGGCAGCAATCGCTTCCCGAACAGCGGCCCCGACAGTCCGAGCGCCGCCAGCGCCAGGAACAGGTTGTTCTCGGCGATGCCGAGCTCGACGTGCTGACCGTCCTGCGACATGTGCCAGCGCTGTGCCGAAACGACCTTCTCGGCTTTGAACACGTCCTCGCGGTTGTGGCGATCGAAGATACCGCGGCGGTTGACCCACGGGCCCAGATTGGTCGAGACGGTGACGTCGGGCGAGGTGGTGACGATCCGCGCGGCGAAATCGGACTCTTCCTTACCGAGTTCGTTCAAGATGCGGCCGAACGCTTCTTGAGTCGACATCTGGGGACTCGCCTGGTAGGCGAGCGTCGCCGGTACTGCCACCGGCGGATCGTCGTAGCGGCGGATGCCGCCCTTCGCGAATTCGACGCGGTCGAGATAGGCGCGCAGCTTGGCCGCGGGCAGCGAGAGACCCGCGAACGGCTCCCACTCCTCACCGTCCTTGATCTGCTGCGACTTCTTGTAGGCCGCCATCTGCTCGACGTTCATGAGCCCGGCGTGGTTGTCCTTGTGGCCGGCGAACGGCAGCCCCCAGCCCTTGATCGTGTAGGCGATGAAGCAGTGCGGGAGATCGTCCGCAACCGCGGCAAATCCTTCGAGGATCGATTCGAGGTCGTGGCCGGCGAGATTGGTCATCAGCGCGTGCAGCGCCGGATCGTCATGCTCGTCGAGGATCGCCTTGATGCCGACGGTATCGCCAAGATCGCGCTTCAGGTGTTCGCGCCAGCTCGCGCCGCCTTTGAACACCAACGCCGAATAGAGCGAGTTCGGGCAGTCGTCGATCCACTTGCGCAACGCGTCGCCGCCGGTGCGCTTGAACGCCTGCTGCAGACGCTTGCCGTACTTCAGCGTGGTGACGTTCCAGCCGGTGGTGCGGAAGATATCGTCGACGCGCGCGAACAGACGGTCGCTGATCACCGAATCGAGGCTCTGACGGTTGTAGTCGATCACCCACCAAAGATTGCGGACGTCGTGCTTCCAGCCTTCGAGCAGCGCCTCGAACACGTTGCCCTCGTCGAGCTCGGCGTCGCCCATCAGCGCCACCATCCGCCCCGGCGGTTGCTCGGCGGGGATCATGTGCTTCATGCGCAGATAGTCCTGCACCAGCGACGCGAACGTCGTGATGCCGACGCCCAAGCCGACCGAGCCAGTCGAGAAATCGACGTCGTCGGTGTCCTTGGTCCGCGACGGATACGACTGGGCACCGCCGAAACCGCGGAACCGCTCGAGCTTGTCGCGGGTCTGCCGGCCCAGCAGGTACTGGATCGCGTGGTATACCGGGCTCGCGTGCGGTTTTACCGCCACCCGGTCGTTGGGCTTGAGGACGCGGAAATAAAGGGCGGTCATCAACGCGACCATCGAGGAACTCGAGGCCTGGTGACCGCCGACCTTGAGCCCGTCACGGCTCGGGCGCAGGTGATTGGCGTTGTGGATCGTCCACGCCGAAAGCCACAGCACCTTGCGCTGCAATTCGCGCAGGACTTCGAGCTCGTCGGGCGTAACGACGTTGCTCGCGCTTCTCACGTCGTGAGTCTTGCGCTGCGCAGCCTGCGCCGGCGAAGCCATGATGGTACCCCTCCCCGAGGCGCCCGTCGTAAAGGCCGGGAAGATAGGGCGCCAAGCCCAAGAATACCACCCCCCGGCGCGCGGCCGGTCAGCGGCCCTTGAGCAAGGCTTTGACCGCCGGACTCATCGCCACCCTGCCCTCGCCCCGGTAGCCCTCGTGGTTGCTCTCGAGCTCGCCCAAGTCGTAGCCGTAGTTGACCATCAGGCCGAACGCGCGCTTCAGATTCTCGGGCGAGCGATTGGCCATCCAGTTCACGCGCTCGACCCGCGCGCCGTTGGAAAGGTGGAAGTTGGCAACGCGGTCGCGGGCACGCCCGCCGCTCTTGGCTTCGGTGAGGTAGGTGGCGCCGAGCCGGAGGATCGGCACCCGCAACGCCTCGGCTTGGGTCGGGTGTTCGGCCCATGATTCGTCGGCGATCAGCGCCGCAAACGCCGCCGCGCCGTCGCTCTGCCCTGCCGCCCCAGCAATCGTTTGGGCTTCGGCCGCGGTCAGGACCGGCCTCCCGGCTCCCATCGTCTCTTCCAACCAGGCGCGAAAGCCGGGGATCGGCGAGAGCGTCGCGAAGGTCTTAAGCCGCGGCAGGTCGTGGCTCAGTTGCTCGACCACGCGCTTGATCAGGAAACCGCCGAAATCGAGGCCGACCAGGCCCTTTTGCGCGTTCGAAATCGAATAGAAGATCGCGGTGTCGGCGCGCGCGGCGTCGCCGGCCGGCGCGTTTTCGTCGAGCAGTGCATGGATCGAGCCGGCGAGCCCCTGCACCAGCGCGACCTCGATGAAGATGATCGGCTCGTCCGGCATGCGCGGGTGGAAGAAAGCGTAGCAGCGCCGATCGAAATCGAGCCGGTTCTTGAGATCCGTCCACGAGCCGATCGCATGCACCGCTTCGTAAGCGATCAGCTTTTCGAGCAGGTGCGCCGGGCTCGTCCAGGTGATGCGTCGGAGCTCGAGGAAGCCGACGTCGAACCACGACGCCAGCAAGTCCTTGAGGTCGCGCTCGAGCGGCGCCAGCGCCGGCTCGCGCTTGATCGAACGCTGCACCTCGGCTCTCATGTCGACGAGAAATTTTACGCCCTGCGGCAGCACGTTGAACTGGGTCAACAGCCGCACCCGTGGCGCAATCAGCGCCCGGCGCACCGCCGCTTCGGCGTCGGCGACATCGGCCTCGGACGCGCTCGCCAGCGCCGAGGCGCTGGCGCGGAGCCGGTCGCGATCGATACCGTAGTGGGTGGCGAGCAACCGCAGGAACTCGCTGCGGTCGCGTTCGTTCCAGGCGAGGTAGGTCTCGCCGAGTTCGGCCGCCTGAGTGCGCGCCGAGACCTCGCCGCCGCGCGCCGCCAGACATTCGTCGATTTTGGCCGCGACCCGGCGTGCATCGAAGCGAAACGGCGCGCCGTCCTCGGTCGTCGGCTTGCCGGCGATCCCCTGCCATACCCGCCGCAAGCGGCCGAAGGCGCGGTCGAACCGCGAAGGCGTCTCGTCAGTCATGGCCTGCGCTCGGTCCGACCTCGTTCGACAAATGGCGCAGCGCCGCCGGCAGCGCGCTCGCCAGGTCTTCGGCGATCAGCCCCGGCCCGAACGCCTGCGCCGCCGCGCCGTGGAGCCAGACGGCTGCCGCCGCCGCTTCGAACGGCGCCATGCCTTGTGCCAACAGCCCGACGACGAGGCCGGCGAGGACGTCGCCCGAGCCTGCCGTCGCGAGCGTAGCCGGTGCGTTTTCGTTGATGATCGCGCGGCCATCCGGCGCCGCGATCACGGTATCGGGCCCTTTGAGCAGGACGACGGCGCCGGCGCGCTTGGCCGCGGCACGCGCGCGGCCGAGCTTACCCCCCACGGCGGGGTCGG
Organism: Alphaproteobacteria bacterium; assembly: GCA_016869275.1. Lineage (GTDB taxonomy): Bacteria > Pseudomonadota > Alphaproteobacteria > SHVV01 > SHVV01 > SHVV01. The sequence continues at coordinate 6,725 of VGEO01000006.1, forward strand.
TTCCGAACACGCGCGCGAATTCGCCTTCGTGCGGCGTCAAGACGCACGGGCTCGCGATCGCCGCAAATAAGTCGTCCGGCCTCTCGGCAAAGACCGAAAGCGCATCGGCATCGAGACAAACGGCCTTCCCGGCCGCGAGCGCGGTCAGGACGTTGGCGCGGGTCCCGGCCGTGATGCCGTTCCCGGGGCCGAGCAGCACCGCGTTCCGTCGCGGATCGGCGATCGCGGCCTTGAACCCGGCCCCCCCTTCGGCCGGCTCGCACATGACCGCCGTCACCTGTGCCGCCACCACGCCGAGCGCGTCGTTCGGACAGGCAATGGTGACGAGTCCCGCGCCGACGCGGAGCGCGGCATAGGCGGCGAGACGCGCAGCCCCGGTCCGATGCGCCGAGCCCGACGTCACGACCACGTGGCCGCGCCGGTACTTGTGGCTTTCCGCCGCGAGGCGCGGCCACGCCGCGCGCCAAAGCACCGGCGCGTTGGCGAAGGTCGTGGGCCGGATCGAATCGAGCGCGGCCGCGGGAATGCCGATGTCGCGGGTCACCACCGTGCCGGCGAGGTCGCGGCCGGGATAGAGCGCGTGACCGGGCTTGCGGCGAAAGAACGTGACCGTGAGCGCCGCTTGCGCGGCGACCCCCATCACCTCACCGGTATCGCCCTGGACGCCGGACGGAACGTCGATCGCAACGATCGGCGTCCCACGTGCGATCGCTGCCGCCAGCGTATCGGCCGCCGCACCGGCGACCGGCCGTGCCAGCCCGGCGCCAAAAAGACCATCGACGATCAAGTCGGCATCGTCGAGCACGGCCGGGGTCAGCGGCTCGACCGCACCCGCCCAGCGGTCCGCCATCGTGGCGGCATCGCCGGTCAACGCATCGCGCCGTCCTAATAGCGCCAGCCGGACAGCGTAGCCGGCGGCGGCGAGATGACGCGCGGCGACGAACCCGTCGCCACCGTTGTTGCCCGGACCGCACAGCACCGCGACTCGGCAGCGGGTCCAACGCTTGACGATTTCCTCGGCGAGGGCGCGGCCCGCGTTCTCCATCAACGTAACGCCGGCGACGCCGCGATCGACGGCGTACACGTCGGCCCGGTACATCTCGGCGACCGAGAGCAGCGCGCGGTCGGACCCGGTAGCAGCCATCGTTAACGCGGGCGGCGATAGAGCCGGAGCCACATCCGCTGTTCGAACCGATAGCGCCCGCCCGTCCGCCCGGCGGCGAATCGTTTTTCGGTCAGTGCGATCTTGGCGGGATCGACCGAAAGGTAAGTCGCATCGACGTAACGCTGGCGGAACTCCGCGAAGCTCGGGAACTCGGCGTAGCTCCGGTAGACATAGGTCTCCGCCGATTCGAACAACCGGTCGGCGGTCCGCGCCAGCGCGGCGCGGGCGAGCGTGCGAACCTCGGTCTCGTCGTGAAACGGCTTGAGCAACTCGAAATACGTTCCCGCCATGTCGGGCTCGATCACACAAACGAAGCCGTCCGGCTTGACCACGCGCCGGGCCTCACCGAGCGCCGCATCCATCGCTGCCGCCGGCACGTGATGCAGCGACTTCGAGAAAAAAACCCCGTCCTGGCTCCGGGCCGCGGCCGGAATGGCCTGCGCCGGCGCGTTGGCGAAGATGACGCCGGTAACCGGCGCGGCGGCCGCGTTCTTGGCGGCTTGGATCGGGTCGGGTTCGATCGCCAGCACGTCGGCGCCCCGCGCCGCCAACGCCCGCGCCAAGTCGCCGGCGCCACAGCCGGCGTCGACCACCGCGCGACCGGCGATCTCGACCAGGCGGTCGATCACCGCGAGATCGTTACTATCGCCGAGATCCTGGATCGCGGTCATGCCAGTACCGGGCGCCGGCGGTACCAGTCGTGCGCCTGCTCGTAGGCGTGCGCCGCGCGCAATACTTTGGCATCGCCGTGGAGCGGTCCGACGATCTGGAGTCCGACCGGCAGACCGCTCTTGGTGAAGCCGCACGGCACGCTGATCGCCGGTTGCTTGGTCAGGTTGAAGACATAGGTGAACGGCGTCCACGCCAACCAGTTGGTGGGATCGCTTCCCGCCGGCGACAACTGACCGACCGGGAATGGCGGCACCGCGAGCGTCGGCAGGACGAGAAGATCGTAGGTTTGGTGGTAAGCGCTCATGAACTGCGCCAGGCTCTGGCGCCCGACCGCCGCCACCTGAAAGTCGAACAAAGAGAGCTCGTTGCCGAGCTCGGCGGTCCGCACGAACCCCTCCTCGACCAGCTTCTGCTGGTCAGGTGTAAGGTTCTTGATCGCGAACGAAGCGCCCGCGCACCAATGGGTCCAGAAGATCGGGGTTGGATCGGGAATGCCGGGATCGGTCTCATCGACATCGGCACCGAGGTCGGAAAGACGCTCCGCCGCGGCCGCGACGATCGCGGCGACGTCGGGATCAACGTTGGCGTAGCCGAGCGCCGGGCTGAACGCGATCCGCATACCTTTCACGCCACCCTCGAGACCTTGGCTGAAGTCGCTGCTCGCATCGGCTAGCGACTCCCAGTCGCGCGCATCCGGTCCGCGGGTCGCGGTCAGCAGCAGTGCGACATCGGCGACGGTGCGGGCCATCGGGCAGTGATTGGCGAGCGACCCGAACGGGCTCACCGGGTAGACCGGGATGCGACCGCCGGTCGCTTTGAATCCGACCACGTTCGAGAAGCTCGCCGGGATACGGATCGAGCCGCCGCCATCGGTACCGAGCGCGAGCTGGCTCATGCCCGCAGCGACGCCGGCCGCCGCGCCGCCCGACGATCCGCCCGGCGTGAGCCCGACGTTCCACGGATTGCGGGTGATGCCGAACAGGGCCGAATCGGTCACGCCCTTCCACCCCATCTCGGGCGTATTGGTCTTGCCGAGGATGACGGCACCGTGCTTCCGGATACGCTCGACGATCGGCGCGTCCTCGGCCGGGCGCTGGTTGGGGTCGGTCGTACGCGAGCCGCGGCGGAACGGCACGCCTTTCATCATGATCGTGTCTTTGACCGTGGTCGGAACGCCGTCGAGCAGTCCGAGCGGCGCTTTGCGCTGCCAGCGGGCCTCCGACTCCTTGGCCGCGGCCAATGCCGCTTCGTCGTCGCGGTAGCAAAACGCGTTGACGCGCGGCTCCCACGCCGCGGCCCGCGCGAGCGCCGCTTTGGTCGCTTCGACCGGCGAGACGCGCCCGGTTCGGTAGGCCGCCACCAGATCGACGGCGGAGAGATCGGCTAAGTCGGACACAGGGGCCTCGCGGATCGTGGGGATCGATCAGGGCGTGCGCATTGTCGCCGCAACCCCGGCGCGGCGCAATTGCGGGAGTTGCCGCTTCCGACAAACCCGATTATCACTCCGGGCGGCGCATGGCGCCTCATTCGACGGGAACGTTCGTGAAAGTCATCGTCCTTGGCGCCGGCGTCATCGGTGTCGCCACCGCCTACTACCTGCACCGCGACGGGCATGATGTGACCGTGGTCGACCGCCAAAAGGGCGCTGGTCTCGAAACCAGCTTCGCCAATGGCGGGCAGATTTCGTCCGGGCATTCGGCACCGTGGGCGAGCCCGAACGCCCCGCTCGACATCCTGAAGTCATTCGGCAAGGAGGACGCGCCCCTCATTTTCCGCCTCAAGGCCGATCCGCAGATGTGGGCGTGGGGCGTTCGTTTCCTGCAGAACTGCACCCCCGGCCGCTACCACCGCAACACGCTCACCAATTTTCGCCTCGCCGCGCACAGCCGCGACGAGACCAAACGAGTTCGCGCGGATACCGGCATCCGTTACGACCACGGCTCGCAGGGAATCCTCCATATCTTCCGCGAACCCAAACTGTTCGAGCGTGCCGCCAAGCGCTCGGAAGGGTTTCGCGCCCACGGCGGCGACGAGAAGGTCTTGGACCGCGCCGCTATCCTCAAGCTCGAGCCGGCGCTCGAAACCGCGCGCGCACCGATCATCGGCGGCGTCCATACGGTCGAGGACGAAACCGGCGACGCGCACAAGTTTACACAGGCGCTCGCGGCCTATCTCGCCGCGCGCGGGGTCGAATTCCGCTACGAGGCGACGGTAACGGCGATCGAGCGGGCGGATGGACGGATCGCCAGAATCGTGACCGACAAAGGTGCGGTCACGGGCGATGCCTACGCGCTTTGCCTCGGGAGCTACACGCCGTTCTTCACCCGCGCGCTCGGCTTCGGCATCCCGGTCTATCCAGTCAAGGGCTACTCGACCACGGTCCCGGTCGGTGGCGCCAATCGCGCCCCCACCATGAGCGTCACCGACGAGAGCCGAAAGGTCGTGGTGACGCGGCTCGGGAACCGTCTGCGCGCCGCCGGCACCGCCGAGATCGCCGGCTACGACTTGAACCTCAATCGCGTCCGTGGCGAAGCGGTGCTGGCAATCGTCAAGGAGCTCTACCCCGAGGGCGGGGAGATGGACAAAGCCGAGTTCTGGTGCGGGCTCCGCCCGATGTCGCCGGACGGACCGCCGATTCTCGGCAAGACCCCCTACGCCAACCTGTTTATCAACGTCGGCCACGGCACGCTCGGCTGGACGATGGCGTGCGGATCGGGCCATGTGCTGGCCGACGTGGTCGGCGGCAAGCGCCCGGCGATTGCGCTCGACGGCCTCACCCTCGACCGGTTCGGCTGATCGCGCGACACCGGAGCGTATGACCGACGCGCGTCGGCCCCTATAATCGAGCCGCAGCGCTCCCACCGGAGCGGGGAGAACGCCCATGGGCTACACCGTTCGTCGGCTATCCTCGGTCCTCGGCGCCGAGATCGCAGGCATCGACGTCGCTGAGGTCGGCGACAATTTGTTCAACGAGCTTCACCAGGTCTGGCTCGATCACAACGGTGTCCTGATCTTCCGCGATCAACGATTGACGCCGGAGCAGCACCTCGCCTTCAGCCGCCGCTTCGGCGCGCTGCTTCCGCACAACCTGCCGGAATTCGAGCTACCGGGGATGCCCGACATCTTCCACTTCCGGATCGATCCCGTCCCCGACGACGTTCCGAAGGAACGTTCGATCCGGAACGGAAGCGGCTGGCACGCGGCGCACACCTACGAGAAGGAGTTGTCCGGCGCATCGCTTACCTACGCGATCGAAATCGCGCCGCGCGGCGGCGACATGTTCTTCGCCAACACGACGGCGGCTTACGAGGCGCTGTCGGCGCCGATCCAGCGAATGCTGGGCGAACTCCGCGCCATTCACCGTCGGGCCGGCGCACTCGTCCATAAGGACGGTGACGATGTGTGGGCCGAACACCCGGTCGTCTACCGGCATCCCGAGACCGGCCGCGCCGCTCTGTTCGTCAATCCGTCGTTCACCTCCGAGATCGTCGGGTTGAGCGCCGACGAGAGCAAGGCGATCCTGGGCTTCCTGTTTCAACACACGGCGCGCCCCGAGTTCACCTACCGCCACAATTGGCGCATCAACGACCTGCTGGTCTGGGACGATCGCTGCAACCTGCACTATCACTTGAGCGACTACACCGGCGGCGGTCGCGTCGTCTTGAATCGGACCAGCGCCAGCGCGGCCGGACGGATTTAGGTCGATGCGCAAGGGGCCGGGGTCGGTCGCCGTCGCAGCTAGTGCGATCCTGCGCGGGGTACGCGCCGCGGTCGCCGGGGCCGCGCTCGCGATCGTGGCCGGTTGCGAGCTGCCGCAGGGCCTGCGCGAAGAATACATGTTCAAGGACTGGCTCGAGCCCTCGCGCGCGCCCCGGATCGTTAAACACGACCCGTACGGCAACGCGGTGGTCCCGCCCGAGGAGCGGCGCGCGCGTTAGCGCGTTCCGCTCGACCCCGTTCCCCCCTCCCCCTTCAAAGCTGGAACAGGGCGACGAGCGGCGCAAGCGGCCGGAGGATCGTGTTCAAGAATCGCGGCGCCGGCGCGAGGGCCCGAACGGGACCGCGAGCACCGTTGAGACCAGATCGGTCTGCCGGGTCGTCCCGGTCTTGGCGAAAATCTGCCGGAGCTGGGTTCGCGCTGTCTCGCGGCTGATCTTGAACGCCTTGGCCGCGTCTTCGATGCGCCGGCCGGCCGCCTGCGCGGCGACGAGGCGCGCTTCGGCCGCGGTCAGGCCGTAGAGCCGTTGCAGCGGCTCGACCGGCACCGTCGGCTCGGCTTCGGGATCGTTGATCATGACGATCGCGCCGGCCCGCGGCAGCGCGAACGCAACCGCCGCCCACGACGAAATCGGGCTGACCAGCACGGCGTAGCTGCGCAGCCCGGTGCGGCGGGCGACCTGGAGAACGCCCCCCGCATCGAAGTCGCTTCCGGCGGTGTTACCCGCCGAGCCCGCGATCGTCCGGCGCAGCCGCACGTTATCGGCCGGGCGCAACGCTTTGATTTCGCCGCTCTTGACGGCAAGGCCATCGGCCTTGGCCAGCAGCGCGTCGGCTGCCGCATTCATGTCGACGACGTTGGCGCTGCCGTCGACGATGACGACCGCGGTCTTAACATGATCGAGCGCCCGGCTCAGGCCCTCGCTATAGGCACGCGCCCATTGCTGGCGCCCGGCAACCTGCATCGCGCGCCGGAGGTGGGGGATGATCGCGGTGAACGTTTGCTCGTTCGCCGCGTCGAACGCGGGTCCGCGCAGGCTACGGTGCACGCCGATCCCAGCGAGCAAGGTTTCGTTGTTGATGGTGGCGCAGCCGATCGTCTCGCGCAGCCGATAGCGCGGCGTGAATTCGGCGTAGAACGGATCCCGCTTCATCTTGGCGGACGCCATGACGCGCTGGTCGGTGATCAACGATCCGGCATGGCGCGGCAGCGCGTAGGCGACCCGCGGGTCGATGACGAAGAACCGGCTCCGGTATTCCCGCACCATCGCATCGGAAATGTTGTAGCCGGCAGTATGGATGAGGGTGCCGTCGGCCTTCTCTGCCGAGATCAGGCTGGCCGCGGCGCCGTTGAACATGGAGGCAAGGTCGGCGAGTACGTCGTCCCATCCACCCGCGTCGGTTGCGGCCCCATAATTCTTGTCAACCAGCGCGTAGATGGCGTCGGTGTTAGGCACTTGCTCGCGAACCATTCCACCTCTCCGACGCAACCGCGAACGGCTCGGCGCATCGTATCCGCGCACCATGCGTCAAACGCGACAGTCAAAGCATCACCCGAACGGGTGATGAATGATAAATGTCACACCGATTCTCACATCACCGTGAGGACGTCTCGCGCTTATGGTTAAGAGCGCGTGCAGATCGCTTCACCGCGGGCTGCGGCGGGCCACGAGCGACGACCGGTTATTCTCGCGCGATCGGGACAGACGCGGTTCGTGAACAACCTTCCCGTGAGGCCGGGGCTGCCGCCGCCAATCGAGCGTATGCGGGAAACGTCGCGGCCTCTACAAAGCGGCCGAAACCTATGGCTTAATCGCGTGCGCCGCGTAGCGCGGCCGGGTAACCGGGACGCTCAGTTCGCCAAGTTATATGCCTGCACCGCGTTGCCGCCGACCAGCTTGGCGCGATCGGCGGGTGGAAATTTTTCAAACATCTTGGCGACGCGGCTCTGGGCATCGAGGCCGATCGAGCGGATGTGCGGGAAGTCCGAACCCCAGATGATGCGATCGATGCCGATGTGAGGGATCGCCTTGTCGGCCAAACCGTCGTCGACCATGCCGTGCCAGAACCGGGTCTTGACGTATTCGCTCGCCCGCCGCTCGAGCTTGGGCAACGGCAGGCGCGCGGCAAAGCTCTCCTGCATCTGGTCGAGCCGCCACATGTAGGTCGGCAGCCACGAAATCTCGAACTCCGAGAGGATGAACTTCAAGGTCGGAAAACGGTCGAGGATCTTGCCGAAGATGAACTCGTTGGCGACCTCGCCCATCGCCTCGTAGAGGAGATCGAGCAGCACGCCCGGTGCCGTCTCCTGTTCGTCGCGCGTATGGAAGTGGAGCGGGTCGGGGATGCGGCCGGTAATCGAATGGAGCTGGACCGGAAGCTGCATCTCCTGGCAGCGTGCCCAGAATTTATCGTAGACCTTGTCGCGGTAGGGCGGGCCGTCCGCCGGTGCGGTCAGCGGCACGTCGGCGACGCGCAGTCCCTTTTTCACCACCCGTTCGACCTCGCGGATCGCCCAGTCGACGTCGCCCATCGGGATCATCGCGACGCCGAACAGCCGCTTGGGATCGTGCGCGCAATAGTCGGCGAGCCAGTCGTTGAATACGCTGGCGCAGTCCCTGAGCACGCCCTGGTGCGGGTGCTGCATGATCAGGAGCATACGGGTCGCATTCATCATCTCGCCGGCGACGTGAGCCTGCTCCTGGAATTGAAGCCGGACCGCTGGGTCCCATCCCGCCGCCTGCATGCCAATCTTCTTGGCCGACTCATCCGAGCGGCCCATGATCAGCGTTTGGGCACCGCTATAGAAGAAGTTGCCCGCCTTGCCGTTGTACTCCGGCACCGGCCGCGGCGTGAGGTCGCCCCATTTCTTGAAGATCGTCTTTTCCCACATGTCATTGGGCTCCATGACATGCGAGTCGCCCGAGATCACCTTCAACGCACCGTTACCGCTCATGCGACGTTTCTAACCCTCGAACTACGCTGCCGCCTTCGCGGTCAATGAATATTGAAAACGTGCGCGGCATTGCCAGCGACGATGCGCTGACGATCGGCTTCGCTGAAGCTCGCGAACATCTTCTTGAGCCGCGGCCGCGCATCGAGCCCGATCGAGCGCACGTGCGGGAAGTCGGACCCCCATAAAATACGATCAAACCCGATCTCGGGGATGGTCTCGGCGCCGAAGGCGTCGTCGATCATGCCGTGCCAAACGCGCGTGCGCATGTAATCGCTGGCCTTTTCCTTGAGCTTGGGGAGCGGCAGCCGCACGCTCATGGCGTCCTGCATATGGTCGAGGCGCCACATGAAGTTCGGAATCCACGAGATTTCGAACTCGCTGCAGATGACCTTGAGTGTGGGGAAGCGGTCGAGGATCCCGCCGAAGATGAAGTCGTTGGCGAGGACGCCCATCACCTCGTACATCATCGCGAGCTGGGTACGCGGCGAATCGCCTTGCTCGGCGGGGGTATGGAAGTGGATCGGGTCAGGGACGCGCCCGGTGATGATGTGGAGCTGGACCGGCATTTCGAGCTCTTGGCACTTGGCCCAAAACGGATCCCAATGCGCCTTGCGGTAAGGCGGCTGGCCGGGCGGCGCGTAGAGATGGATGTTGACGCAATCGAAGCCGAGCTTCTTGCAGCGCTCGACCTCTTTCAGCGACCAGGCGAGGTCGTCCATCGCCAACATGCCGACCCCGCGCAGACGGGTCCGGTCGTGGGCGATGAACGCGCCGAGCCAGGTGTTGAATACTTCGCAGCAGGCGCGCAGGCACGCGTAGTTCGGGTGGCGCATGATCAGCAGCATGAACGTCCCGTTCAGGACCTCGCACGCGATATCGGCTTTTTTCTGGAACTCGACCCGCACCTTGGGGTCCCAGCCGGCAGCTTGCATGCCGATCTGCTGCGAGCTGGTATCGCTGCCGCCGTAGTTCATGACCTGCCCGCCGGTGTGGAACCAGGTGCCGCTGCGGCCCATGAAGTTCTTGATCACCCGCGGCGTATCGTCGCCGAACTTCGCGTAGAGCGGCTTCTCCCACATGTCGACCGGCTCCATGACGTGGGAGTCGGCGGAGATCACACCCATCGATTTACTGTCTGACATCGCCCAATACCTGAACGCGACCGCACGACCGAACGCGGCAGCGCGCCGCGTCCGTCTTACCGGGAAGCGGGTGACGCCGTCAATGTTCTGCGCGCCGCGGGAAGGTTCCGACCTAGGCGAGGTACGCCCGCTCGGCGGCCGCAGCCTTGACGATGGCGCCGTGATCGCGCTTGCGATCGACGAAAAACTCCCAGCGGGTCTTGTCCGGATCGAGCAGGAAAAAGCTCCACTTCGAGCCGTCGTCGACTTCTTTCTCGATCTTGACGCCCTGCTTCTTGAGCGCCGCCTTGGACGCCGCGAGCGCGGCCTCGCTTTCCAGCTCGAACCCGGCGTGGTGCAAGCCGACTTTCTCGCCCTTGCGCGCCTCGAAGATCGCGAGATCGTAGCGGCCGATACCGCTCGCGAAGGTGGCATAGGTGCGCTTGGCATCGACGTGGATCGGCTTCAAGCCGGCGACCTCGCTGTAGAAGCGGTACGACGTCTCGAAATCGGCGACCGTGAACGCGGCGTGGGTGATGTACTTGGGATGGAGCGGCGCGTCGGCAACACCGTAGAGCCGGGGCTTGGGATCGTAGCGGACGTCGCTATGGGCCGGTTTCTCGCCCGGGTTCCAGACGCCGGTGATCAGTTCCATCTCGCCCTGGAACATCGAGCGCCAATCCTTCAGGAAGTCGGCGTAGAACTCGTTCAGATTGCCGTCGGGGTCGGGGATGTAGATCGAGTGCGAAATCTGATGATCGGCGAAGAATCCGATCGGCTGATCGGTCTTCTTCAGGCGGAAGATCGCGTCGACCAGGACTTTCTCGTTCTCCATCTCCCAGCCGAGGTGAAAGAGCCCGGTCCGGCCCGACATGTCCTTGGGGATCAGAACCTGGCCGTCGCGACCGAGGCGATCCTCGCCGCGGGTGATCTCGACCGTACCGACATCGTGATGGGTGTTGCCGTTGCCGAGGAACGAGCCCTTGATGCCGGGCTCGGTCGCCTCGAGGTGGAAGCCCAAGACCTTGTTATAGAACTCGGTGTTCTTCTTGACGTCGCCGACCCACAGGTTGACGTGCCCCAACCGGCGCGGGCGGAAATTGATCGGTTCCGGCGATTCCACGGCAGCGATAGCCATCGTTCGTCCTCCTGGCGCGAGAAGCGCCGACTCTAACGGAGCCGCCGCGGTCCCGCAACGCGGCACCCATTCTTGAGGCGCGCACGCAATGCCGCTATAACCCGCGCGCCAATCACGTTCGCCAGGAGGGTACGCATGGTCGGAACCGTTAAGCAGGTGGGACCCAAGCGCTTTCGCGAGAGCTATGGCCGCTACTTCGAGGACTTCGAGGTCGGCGACACCTACGAGCACCGACCAGGCCGCACCATCACCGAATACGACAACATCATGTTCACGTTGATGACGATGAACACCCACCCGCTCCACTTCGACCGCTCGTACACCGATAAGACCGAGTTCAAGCAGCCGCTGGTCAACTCTGCCCTGACGCTCGCGATCGTCACCGGCATGTCGGTCTCCGACGTCAGCCAAAAGGCGATCGCCAATCTCGGCTGGGACAAGGTCCGCCTCACCGCGCCGGTCTTCAACGGCGACACCATCTACGCCGAGAGCGAAGTGCTCTCGAAACGCGAATCGCAGTCGCGACCGACCCAGGGCATTGTCACGGTGCGTACCACCGGCAAGAAAGCGGATGGCACGGTTTTCATGACCTTCGAACGCTCGATGCTGATCCCGAAGCGCGGCCATAGCGCCGAAGATCGACCCGACAGCGCCTACTGACGGGCTTTGTCGGAAGCGAGCCCCCGACTACACTACCGCCCGCGCGAGGGCGCCTACACATAGGGAGGAAGTCATGGCAACCGCGGCGAAAGCCACCCAACCTGCCACCGGAATCGCAAACCAACTGGCGACGTTCGCCCATAGCCTGCGCTACGAGGACATCCCCGAGCGCGTGCGCGAGCGTGCCAAGCACCTGATCCTCGACTCGGTCGGGATCGCCCATGCCTCCGGCACTTACCATTTCGCGACCGTCGCGCTTCAGGCCGCCGACATCCTGGGCGACCAGGGCGACTGCCCGGTGATCGGCCAGAAACGGAAGCTCTCGGTCCGCGACGCCGCGCTCGTCAACGGCATCCTCTGCCACGGCCTCGATTTCGACGACACTCATTCGGCCGGCGTCATCCACGCCACCACCAGCGTGTTTCCGGCTGCGCTCGCAGCCGCCCACCGGGCCAATGCGAGCGGCAAGGAATTGCTGACCGCTTATGTCCTTGGCGTCGAAGTCGCCGCGCGCCTCGGCATGGTGGTCAAAGGCGGCCTGCATCAGATCGGGTTCCATCCGACCGGCGTGTTCGGCGCCTTTGCCTGCGCGCTGGTCGCCGGGCGCCTGATGGGGCTCGACGAGAAGCAGTTCGCGATGGCGCAAGGGATCGTCCTCTCGATGGCCTCGGGCAGCCTCGAATTCCTCGAGGACGGCGCCTGGACCAAGCGCATGCACCCGGGCTGGGCGGCATCCGCCGGCATCACCGCGGCCGCACTCGCCAAGGCCGGCTACATCGGCGCGTCGCGTCCCTACGAAGGGCGCTTCGGCTTCTACAATGCCTATCTCAACAACAAGGAGTCGCGCGACAAGTGCGACCTGGGTCTCGCGACCGCCGACCTGAAGTCGGTGTGGGAGATCGAGAATGTCGCGATCAAGCCGTTCCCGGCCTGCCACTTCACCCACGGCTGCATCGACGCCGCGGTGACGCTTGCCAAGAAGCACCCGATCAAGTTGGCCGACATCAAGCGCGTGCGCGCCTTGATCCCGCAAGGCGTTGTCAAGACTGTGGCCGAGCCGGTCGCCAACAAGCGCCGGCCCAAGAGCGAGTACGACGCCGAGTTCTCGATCCCGTTCACGGTTTCGGCCTCGCTGCTGCGCGGCCAGTTCACGCTCAAAGAACTCGACGACGCGTCGCTCGCCGATCCCGATATCTTGGCGTTGGCCGACCGGGTCGATTACGAAGTCGATACGGCGTCGGGGTTCCCGCGCTACTACTCGGGCGAGGTCGTGGTCGAGCTCAAGGATGGCCGCGAGCTGCGCCAGCGCGAGGATATCAACCGGGGTAACGCTGAGCGACCGATCTCGAACGGCGAGATCGCGGTCAAGTACGAAAACAACATTAAGGTCGCCGGCGCCGGCGCTCGCGGCGGCAAGGTACGCGAGACGATCCTGGGTCTCGATCGCGCGAATAGCGCCCGCGACGTCGCGCAGTTGCTTTCGGTCTGAGTGGCGTCGGTCAAGCGATGAGTGAAGCCAAGAAGAACATCTATCCGGGCGCGCTCGACGAGAGCGAAGGTCTGATCCTCGAAAGCATCGATCGGTTCCTCGAACGCGACGTCAAGCCGCACGTCCATGCGCTCGAGAAAGACGACATCTACCCGATCGAGATGGTCGAGAAGATGAAGGAGCTCGGCCTGTTCGGGGCTATCATCGCCCCCGAATACGGCGGGCTCGGGCTTTCGGCCCGCACCTATTCGCGGATCGTCGAACGCATCTCGCGGGTGTGGATGTCGCTCACCGGCATCTTCAACTCGCACCTGATCATGTGCGCGGCAGTGCAACGCTTCGGCACCGAACAGCAGAAGTCGAAGTTTCTTCCCAAGTTTGCCGCCGGCGAAGTCCGCGGCGGCCTGGCTTTGACCGAGCCCGACTGCGGCACCGACCTCCAGGCGATCCGCACCGTCGCCAAGAAGGACGGCGATTCCTACGTCATCAACGGCACCAAGACCTGGATCTCGAACGGCATCCACGGCTCGTGCTTCGCGCTCCTGGTCAAGACCGACCCCAACGCGCAGCCCCGTCATCGCGGCATCAGCCTGTTCCTCGCCGAGAAGCACGATGGCTTCAAGGTCAGCCGCAAGCTCGAGAAGCTGGGCTACAAGGGGATCGACTCGGCCGAGCTCATCTTCGAGGACTACCGGGTGCCGGCCGACCGCTTGATCTCCGGTACCGAAGGATCGGGCCTGAAACACGCGCTGGCCGGGCTCGAGCTCGGGCGTATCAACGTCGCCGCCCGCGGCGTCGGGTTGGCGCGCGCGGCGTTGGATGAATCGATCGCGTATTCGCAGGTACGCAAGACCTTCGGCAAACCGATTTGTGAACACCAGGCGATCCAGATTCACTTAGCCAACATGGCGACCCGGGTCGAGGCGGCGCGGCTTTTGACCGAATCGGCCGCGGCCGCCTACGACCGCGGCGAGCGCTGCGACATGGAAGCGGGCATGGCCAAGCTCTACGCGACCGAGGCCGCGGTCTCCAACACCATGGACGCGATGCGCGTCCACGGCGGCTACGGCTATTCGAAAGAGTTCAACCTCGAACGCTATTACCGCGACGCCCCGCTCTTGACGATCGGCGAAGGCACCAACGAAATTCAGCGCCTGATCATCGCGCGCCAGTTGATCGAACGGAATCCGGTTTAACCCCCTGCCCGCCCTCCCCTCCCGCGCAGTCTGCCGCGCAGGAGGAGGGCGCGCCGAGCTCGGGTGGGAGCGTCGTCGGGAGAAACATCATGCTGCCCCTCGCGGGACAACGCATCATCGCCGTCGAGCAGTACGGTGCCGGCCCGTTCGGAACCATGCTCTTGGCCGATTTGGGCGCCGAGCTGATCAAGATCGAGAGCGCGCAGGAAGGCGGCGACTTCGGCCGCCGGGTCGGTCCTTATTTTTTCGGCAAGGACGACAGCGAGTTCTTCCAGAGCTTCAACCGCAACAAGAAAAGCATCACGCTCAACTTCCGCGCACCCGAGGCGCGTGCGGTGTTCCGCGACCTGGTCAAGACCGCCGACGGCGTGCTCGACAACTTACGCGGCGACAAGCCAGCCGAACTCGGCATCACCTATGAAGCGCTCAAAGACGTGAACCCGAGGATCGTCTGCGCGCACCTCTCGGCCTATGGCCGCGAGGGCTCGCGCCGCGACTGGCCCGGGTTCGACTATCTGATGCAAGCCGAAGCCGGCTACCTCTCGGTCACCGGCGAGCCCGACGGGCCGCCGGCCCGCTGCGGGCTCTCGATCGTCGACCTGATGACCGGGGTCACCGCTGCGTTGGCGCTGGTCGCCGGGATCGTCGGCGCCAAGGCATCGGGCCGCGGCCGCGACATCGACGTCAGCCTGTTCGACGTCGCGCTGCAGAACTTGTGCTACCTCGCGACCTGGTACCTGAACGACGGCGTCAACACCGGCCGCGTGCCCCGGTCGGGCCATCCCTCGATCGTGCCGTCCCAGCTCTACCGCACCCAGGATGGCTGGATCTTCATCATGGTGAACAAGGAGAACTACTGGCCCGCGCTCTGCGCCAAGATCGGCCGCCCCGATCTCGTGACCGACCCCGCCTTCGCGACCGGCAAGGCGCGGCTCGCCAACCGCGGGCGGCTGACCGACGTGCTCGACGCCGTTCTGATGACCCGAACCACGGCCGCATGGCTCCGCGACTTTGCCGGCGAAGTGCCGGCCGCGCCGGTCAACGACGTCAAAAGCGCGCTCGACAACCCGTTCGTGCGCGACGAAGGCCGCATTACCCGCTATCGGCACCCCGCGAAGGGCGAAATCCCGATGCTGACAACGCCGTTCCGCTGCCCGGGCGAGACGTTTCCCGACCAAGGCGCGCCGGCTTTAGGCGCCGATACGCACGCGATTCTCGGCGCGCTCGGCTACGACGCCGCCAGGATCGCGCGGCTTCGCCAGGCCGGCGCGATCTGACGTTTAAAGGTAGGCGAGCAGCCGTCCGAACGTCGCGACGGCGAGCCACAGCGCGATCGAAGCCGCCGCCTGCGCCCGCCCAATCGCCGGCGGCGCCTCGTCCCAGGTCGCGTACCGTTTCGTCCAGATCGCCTGAAACGCGAGCGCGTTGGCGACGCCGAGCGCGATCAACGACCACTTCTGCCACATCATGTCGTTGGCAGCGAGCGGGCGGGCATCGGGCGTGAACAGACAAAACCCTGAGAACAGCATCAAGACGAGGCCCGACGCGCTCAAACGCGAGAGGAGCGGCGCGGCCGCCGGAATTGCGATACCGCGCCCGACCCCGAGCAGACGTAAATCGAGCACCAGAATCGGCCCGATCAGCAGGATGAACCCGAGGATGTGGATCAGGTTGGCGAGCGGATAGAGGTAGAGCGAATCGCGCATCGCGTCGCCGAAGCCCGAAGCTTCGAGCGCCGCCGCCCACGCCGGCGCGGCGGAAACTTCCATCGCTCGACTCCGTCCGTTAGCGCATCTCGATGACGCGGCCGTCGATCGTGACCCGCTCGATCCGCATCTCGTCGTCGTGGACCTTGGACGGGTAGCCTTCGACCTTGATGACCTTGCCCGGCACGAGCATGTCGCGGGTGAGCCCGCGGTTCTCCATGCGCGAAGGCGGCGCCAGGATTAGGCGCCACTTCTTCTTGTTGGGCGCTTCGACCTCGATCGAGGCTTCGCCGTGCGGAAGCTTTAGTTCATTTCGAGTATCTTCGACTCGAACACCAGTACTTTGCTGGCGTCGTAGCTGCCCCAGCCATGGTGAGCGATCGCGGGCTGAATCATCGCGAGTACGAGCGCCGCGGAGGCAGCAACAAGCGTCGTGCGCATGGCGGTTCTCATCGGTTGCAGCGCGGGCCAGGTCCGCAGTCTATACCATGACCGAACACGTCGCCGCGCTCGCACCCTTCCCACACCCGGGCGGCTCCTCTATCGTAGCAGCGCACCAACTTTCATCTTTGCGGTGCGCCTCGTTCGCTCGTACTCGCCCGTCCCCCTACGCCGCACCCTGTTTCGCCATCGATTGCCCGCCATGAAATGCAAGTTCCTCACCGTCAACGGCACCGAGACTCGCGTTCTGTTCGAAGGCGAGCACAACAAAGACGCGCTCTTGCTGATCCATGGTTTCGGCAGTTGCGCCGAGACCTGGATGAACAACATCGATGCGCTGGGGCGCGACTATCACGTGATCGTCCCCGACTTGATCGGGCACGGTTTCACGGCGCCGGTCGATCTGGCCGGCGGCCCGCCGCATCCCCAAGCGGTCGCGCACCTTTTCGGCGTCGTGGACGCGCTGGGCGTCGACGCGTTCGTTCCGTCCGGCTCTTCCTACGGGGGACTCTTGGCCGCGCTCATGTATTTTCAGGCGCCGCAGCGTGTCAAGAAGCTCGTCATCAACGGTTCGGGTTCGACCTTCAACACCGAGGCCGAGCTCGCCGCTTCGCTCAAAGGGACGTACGCCAACGGCGCCCAGGCGTTCTTGAACCCGACCCTCGAAACATGCCGCAAACGCTCGCAAGGCACCGTTTACGACCCAACGAGCGCTCCCGAGACCATGGTGTTCATGCGGCTCACCAGCTACAGCCAGCCCTGGATGGTCGAGTCGTGGCGGAACCAAGTCACGGCAATGATGGACATGGATAAGACGCGGCCCTACCGCATCCTCGAACGGCTCGAGCGGCTCGACGTCGAGACGATGGTGGTCTGGGGCCGCGAAGACCCGCGCGGGGTTTACGCGAGCGCGGTCAAGGGCGTCCAGCGCATGCCCAAGGCCAAACTCGTCACGTTCGAAAAATGCGGCCACCTGCCGTTCCTCGAGCAGCCGGAGCGCTACAACCGCGACCTCCGGGCGTTTCTCGCGGGCGGCCTCGCGGCCGTCGCGGCGTAGTTGCGTCACCGGACCGGGGAGGGTCTTTCATGCGGGCGAAATTCATCGACGTCGGCGGCATCAACACACGCATCCTCTACGAGGGCGACGCCAAGAAGCCTGCCATCTTTCTGATCCATGGCTTCGGCATCGGCGCCGAGTCGTGGATAATGAACATCGACGCGCTCGCCAAAGATTTTTTCGTGGTCGCGCCCGACTTGATCGGCCATGGTTTCACCGATCCGATCGACTTGAAGGGCGAGCCGCCGCACGGCTCGCACCTCAAGCACCTGTTCGGCGTCGCCGACGCTTTCGGCTTGAAGCAGTTCTACCCGTCGGGCTCGTCCTACGGCGCGCTGATGGCGGCGCTTTTATGGTTCGAGCAGCCGAAGCGCGTGCCTAAGGTGATCCTGAACGGCACTGGCTCCTGCTTCAACACCGAGGCCGAGTTGTCGGCCGCGCTTCAGGGCACGCTGAAAAACGCGTCGATGGCGATCCTGAACCCGACGCTCGAATCATGCCGCCGCCGCATGGGCAACACCGTCTATGACATCCAGATGGTGCCGGACACGCTGCTGCTCTCGCAGCTCACCGCCTATGCGCGGCCCGACTACGCCACCTATTGGCGGGCGGCGATGGAGGGCATGATGAACATGGAGAAGTCGCGTAAATACCGCATCCTCGAGCGGCTGGAGAAGCTCGACGTCGACACCCTGATCGTGTGGGGCCGCGAGGACCCACGCGGCGTCTACGCCCGCGCGGTCGAAGCCTGCAAGCGGTTGCCGCGGGCCAAGCTCGTCACGTTCGACAAATGCGGGCATCTCCCCTATCTCGAGTACCCAGAACTCTTCCACACCGCGGTGAGGGACTTCCTGCGCAACTAGACTAAAGGCGCCCTCGCCGTTCGGCGCGCCGTCCGTTTTCGTCGCGGCGACACACGAACCCAAGGCACAAAGGAGGAGGACCGCCAACGGGCACGGGGTGAATGCCGCACGAGACGACGCTGATCGCGACCATCGTTACTTGCGATTCGGATTGCCGAACACTCGCTCCGCAGCGTCGGCCTCGACGACAACAAGATCCGGCCGATCGTCGACGATCTGCGACGCGCGCCGGCCGCCACTTAACCGCAACGCCGCCGCGCGCGGGTCGCAAAACGAAACCGGCCGCGGATCGCTCCGCGGCCGGTCGAGATTTGACGGTTCGTTACTTCTGCGGCCAGCGCAGCAGTTTGCCGTTGTCGCCGATCGTGATCAGTGTCGGGTTGTTGCGCTCGGCCTCGCCGAAGGCGCCGCCCCACGACACCGTACCGGTAACCGTATCGAAGTTCTTGACCGCATTGAAGGCATCGGCGATGTCCTTGCGCTCGAGCGACTTCGCCTTGTTCAAGACCTCGGCGATGACTTTGACCGCGTCATAGGTCGCGGTCTCGAACGCGTCGGGTGCCGCGTCCTTGGCTCCGGTCTTTTCCTGCCATTTCTTCACCCACGCCTGCACGATCGGCCGCGGGTCGTCGGACGCGTAGGTGGTGAACCCGACCGCGCCCCTGGCTTCGCCGTTCGAGAGTTTCCAGAAATCGGCGCCCGAGATCGTGAACCCGGCGTCGACGATCTGGGTCTTGATGCCGCGTTCGCGAAGCTGAAGTACGAACTTGCCGCCGTCGTCGGGCTGGTGGCTGACGATGACGATGTCGGGGTTCTTGGCGCGAACTTCGGCGACCTGCGGCCCGAAGTTGGTCTCTTTCAGCTTGGTTCCCAAGTCGGCAACGACTTGGTAACCCTGCTTCTCCAGCACCTCGCGCGCGACCTTCAAGTTCTGGAACGAGAACTGGTCGTCGAGCGTGTAGGAGAGTGCCACGGTCTTGGCCTTAAACTCCTCCCTGACCTTGGTATAGAGCACCGGCAGCACGGTCGCCGGAGTCGGCAGGAAGCGGTAGATCCACTTGCCGTAGTCCGGGAACACCCAGTGCGCGCCCGCGGTCGGGGCGAAGATCGCCATGTTGCACTCTTTGGCGTACTCGTAGACCGAGAACAACTGGGTCGAGGCCGTGTTGGCGAGAATCATCGGCACGTCTTTGTTCTCGCACGCGCGCCGGAATTCGGCGATGAACGGTGCGGTCTCGGGCGAGCGCGTGTCGATCTTGTAGAACTCGAGTTTGATGCCGTTGCGGACGCCGCCGGCGGCATTGATTTCCTCGGTCGCATACAGACCGCCGCGCCATAGCCGCTCGCCGAACTGGATGAACGGGCCGCTGAACGCGGTCGCAAACGGAATACGGATCACTTTCTCCTGCGCCGCGGCGCCGGTGGCGCCCAACGCGAGCGGCAGCGCGACGGCCGCCGCCAACAATGCAAACAACTTCTTCATCGGTTAGCCTCCCTTCGATAACTTAACTACAGCCCCCACCACCATTCGCTCGGCAGCCGGCGGCGGCGTGGTTCGGATCGCCGCAAGCATAGCCAAAAATCGTCCGCCGTTCGAAGGCAAACCCCGTTCCCGGCGCCGTTATTCCCGGCCGCCCGCCGCCGCCTTCACGACTTCTTGATATCGACCACGCCGCCGGTCGAGGAGCGACCGAGCGCGCGCGCGCCGCCTGATCGCCGCGGAAGCCCGTGGTCCGGGTCGGGGTCGCCGGGAAAATCCCCTGCGGCCGGAACACCATCAGCGCCACCAGGATCACGCCGTAGAGCGCCAGGCGCCAGCGCGGATCGTCGGTAGTGGTGATCCAGGGCAACCACCACACGATCGCACCGCCGATGATCGTGCCCCAGAAGGTGCGGAGGCCCCCGAGGAGCGGCGCCAGCACGAAGTTGATCGACATGAGGATGCTGAACTCGGGCGGCGTCAAAATGGTGACGCGGTGGGCGTGCAGGCAGCCGGCGAGCCCGGTGCAGAACCCGGCGAACAGCCACGCCAGGAGCTTGGTGCGGGCGACGTTGATCCCCATCGCGCCGGCCACCGTCGGGTTGTCGCGGATCGCGCGCATGGCGAGACCGAAGCGCGACTGCTCGAGCCGCCACACCGCGAACATGACCAAACCCAAGATGATGAACACGTGGTACCACTTGGTCGCGAGCGGAATGCCGTGGAATCCGAGCGCGGCACCCAGGTAATCCGAATTGAGCGCCAGCGTCTGTAACGCCTCGGTAATCGCGAAGGTACCGATCGCCAGATAGAACAGCGTCAACCGCAAGCCGACCAAGTACCAGAATACGAAGCCGGTCAGCATGCCGGCGAGCCCGGCGGCCAGCAGCGCGACGTAGAACGAGAGCCCGAGTTTGACGCTGACGATGCCGGCGATGTAGGCGGACACGCCGACAATGCCGGCATGGCCGAGCGACACCTGGCCGGCGAAGAACAGGACGTAAAGCCCGAGCGCGCTGATCAGATAGAGCGAATAGTCGGTCAGCAGGTCGAACAGGAACGCCCACGTGACCCCCGTGTAGTGGAGGTAGAGGTCGCGCCAGATCTTCTGGAGATCGATGTCGCCGAAGCGCGCGAGAAAATCTGCCGAAATCGGATCCATAACCGCCTATACCTCGCGCTGGACGCGGCCTTCTTCGCCGAACAAGCCCCACGGCCGGAACACCAGCACCAACACCATGCCCGAGTAGGCGATGAAGTCGCGGTAGGTCGACTCGCCCAACCCGACCGAAAGCGACTCGATGACGCCGAGCAGCATCCCGACCCACAGGCAGCCGCGCATATTGCCGATACCGGCGACAATCAAGACGACGATGCCCTTCAGGATCAACTGGAAGCCGATGAACGAATAGGTCGAGCCGAACGTGACGCCGTTCAAGATCCCGGCGATGCCGGCGAGCGTCGCGCTCACCGCGAAACCGACCACGATCGTGCGCTTGACGTCGATGCCGACGCAGCGGGCGATGTCGGGGCTCTGCGCCACCACCCGGATCGCCTTGCCGGTCGCGGTGCGGTAGAGAAACAGCACCATGCCGACCACCATCAAGATCGAGAGCGCGATCAGCATGAGCTGGATATTCGAAATTTCGATCAGCGTGCCGCCCGGCGTTTTGATGTCGCCGTAGACGACGTAGTAGACCGGGTTGAACGGGCGCGGATAGAGCTGCGGCCGCCCTTCGGTGATGACGGTGACCAGGTTTTCGAGCACGAACGCCATGCCGATGGTGGCGATCTTGGTGTTCCACCAATTACCCTTCATCGGCCGCACCGCCACCCGCTCGACCAGAAGCCCGGTCAGGAAGGCGAGCACGATGCCGACCGCGCAGCCGATCCAGAAATTCTCGACCCCGACGTAGTAGCTGAGCAGCACGCCGAACGAGCCGATCATGATCGCCGAGCCGTGCGCCATGTTGAGCACGTTCATGGTGCCGAAGATCAAGTTGAGGCCGACCGCGATGATCGCGTAGATCGCGCCGGTGGCGATCCCGATCAGTACCTGTTCGACCAGAAAGCCGAACTGCATGGCGGTCTCCGTCAGCTACCGAGGTAGGCGTCTCTGAGGCGTTCGCTTGCCGCCACTTCCTTGGCCGGGCCGTGGAAGTCGATGGAGCCGATGCGCATGACATAGGCTCGGTCGGCGATTTCGAGCGCCTTGTTCACGTTCTGCTCGACGATCAACATTTCGACGCCGAACTCGTCGCGGATACGTTTGAGCGTCGCGAACAGGTCGCGCAGCAGGATCGGCGCCAGTCCGAGCGAGGGCTCGTCGAGCAGCATCAGCTTGGGTTCGCACATCAGGCCGCGCGCGACCGCGAGCTGGCGCTGTTCGCCGCCCGAGAGCGTGGCCGCCGCCTGTTTGCGCCGCTCGCGCAGGATCGGAAAGCGCATGAACAGCTCGTCCATGCGCTTGCGTACGAAGCTCATGTCGGAATAGAGGAATCGGCCGCCGACTTCGAGATTTTCCTCGACGTTCATGCGCGGCAGCACGATTTCCGAGGACGGAATATTGGCGATCCCGAGTTTCGCCATCTCGTGCGTTTCCATCTTGTCGATGCGGTGGGTTTTGGTGCCGTCGAAATACTCGACCACGCCGTTGGCCTGCTTGTTCAGGCCCATGATCGCCTTGAGCACGCTGGTCTTGCCGGCGCCGTTGGGGCCGAGCAAGGCGACGATCTCGCCTTTGCGGACTTCGAGCGACACGCCCGAGGCGGCGGTCACGGCGCCGTAGCGGACATCGAGATCGGTGACTTTGAGAATCGGCCGGGCGTCGGTCACGGCTGCGCTCCTACTCGCCCAGGTACGCTTGGATCACGGCCGGATCGGCACGCACCTGATCGGGCGTGCCCTCGGAGATCTTCTTGCCTTCGTTCAAGACCACCACCCACTCCGAAATCTGCATCACCACCGACATCTTGTGCTCGATGAACAGGATGGTCTTGCCGCGTTTGCGGATCTCCTCGATCAGCGCCAGCGTCTCCTTGATCCAGACCGGGTTCATGCCCTGGGTCGGTTCATCGAGCATGATGAGGTCGGGATCGAGCGCCAGGATGCGAATCATCTCGAGCATACGCTGCTCGCCGAGCGAACAGGTATGCGGGTAGTCGTGGCGGCGCTCATACATCTGTCCGCCGCCGACTTCCTTGAAGAGCACCTCGGCGCGCGCGCGGACGCGGGCCCGCTCGGCACGTTCGGCCGGGAGGCAAAACAGCGCGTCCCAAAACGTCGTCTTACTGCCGATGTACTGCGGTACTTCGCAGTTCTGCTGCAGCGTCATGTTCGGGAACAAGCGCGCCTGCTGAAACGATCGCCCGACCCCGAGTGCGGCAATTTCGTGCGGCCCCATTTCGCCGAGATCGCGGCCCTTGAACTGCACGGCGCCCGAGTCGGGCTTCAAGAGCCCGGAGATCATGTTGAAGGCCGTGGTCTTGCCCGAACCGTTCGGGCCGATCAGGCAGAATACCTGCCCCTTCTTGACGTCGAAGCTGACGCCGCTCACGGCGACGAGGCCACCGAAGCGCTTGGTCAGTCCTTGGACACTCAACAACGTTTCAGCCATGCGTTCCTACGAATACCGGCGACTGGCAGCCACGATCATACCGGCGCGAAACCGGCCGCGATCTCGCTCGCTCAGTGGTTTTGAAAGACTCCCTCCCCAACGCCGCGCGTCGATCCTCTATCACTGGGACCGTTCGCGCGTCCGCATCATGATCGGGTCGGCACCCCGTTGCAAGCTTGGATCGCAGCCGCCCCGATCGCGTCGCGCGCGCCTTATGGATTCCAACGTTCGAGGAGGCCGTCGTCGCCGAGCTTGACCAGGATCGGTTCGCTGCGGACGACGTCGCCGGGTCTGGTCCACGTGATCTTGCCGGAGATGGTCTCGAGTTCACGCACCGCCGCGAACGCGTCGCGGATATCCTCGCGGCCCATGCCCTTCGCGTTGTTGAGGACGTGCGCCAGAATCAGCACCGCATCGTAGTACGCGGTCTCGAACGCATCGGGCGCTTCCTTGGTCTTGCCGGTGCGCTCGCGCCAGGTCTTGACCCAATCCTGCACCAGCGGACGATCGTCCGTCGCGGCGTAAACGGCGTAGCCGACCGAGCCTTTGGCCTTGCCCTGCGAGAGCTTCCAATAGTCGGCACCGCCGATGATGACGTCGGTCACGATCTGCTGATTTATGCCGCGCTCGCGCAACTGCAGCAGGAAGGTACCGGCGTCGTACGGCTGATGGATCATGATGATCGCATCCGGATTGAGCGCCCGTTGCGCCGCGACCTGGGCCGCGAAGTTGGTTTCGCGGGTCTTGAAGGTCGTTTCGCCGACGACCTTGATCCCCTTTTCCTCGAGGATCTTGCGGGCGGCGCGCATGTTGTAGGCGGTCGCTTCGTCGTCGAGCGTGTAGGACAGCGAGACCGTCTTGATATTGAACGCCTTCTTAGACTTGTCGTAGAGGATCGGCAGGACGTCGTCCGGCATCGGCTGGTAGCGGAACATCCAGCCGGCGAAATCGGGCTGCGGCCAGTGGCCTCCCGAGGACGGGTTGAACACGGTGACGCCGCAGCGCTTGGTGTCCTCGTAGATGGCGAGAAAGCTCTTGGTCGCGCCGACGCCCATCACCACCGGAACGTTCTTGTCCTCGCACAGCCGTCGGAACTCGGCAATCCACTGCGCGGTTTCCGGAAAGCGCGTATCGACTTTGTAGAATTCGAGCTTTTTGCCCCTGATACCGCCCTTCTTGTTGACGTGCTCGACGGCTGGCAGGACGCCGTTGTTCCAGACGCGCTCGCCGAACTCGATCGCTGGGCCGCTGAAAACGTAGGGGAACGGCAACCGGAACGTGTCTTGCGCCGAGGCCGTCCCGACCGCCGTCAACAGCGCGCCGGCCGCTAAAACAGTACCGATTAATCGCATCGAACCCTCCCCTTGAGCCGTGATTGCGCCGGACACTAGCCAAAGCGCTCGGCGTTGGCCAGCATCAAAAAAAAGCCCCCGGGCGACGCCGTCCGGGGGCCAGACCGTTAAACGCCGAGCGTCAGTTCGGCCACTTCTTGAGGACGCCGTTGTCGCTGACCTGCACCAGGACCGCCTCCGAGCGCACGGTGTCGCCGACCTCGGGCCAGCTGATCTTGCCGCTCACCGACTCGCGATCCTTGATCTTCAAGAACGCATCGCGGATCTGCTTGCGGTCGTTGATGTCCTTCGCGGCGCGCAGCACGTCGGCCAAGATGAAAGTGCCTTCGAAGTAGGCGGTGACGAAGCCGTCGGGGGCATCGTTCGGGCGCTTGGTGGTCTCGCGCCAGAGCTTGAGCCAGTTCTGGACGATCGGGCGCGGATCGTCGGCCGCGTAGGTCGCGTAGCCGATGGCGCCCTTGGCCTTGCCTTGCGACAGTTTCCAGAAGTCCTCGCCGGCGACGATGGCGTCGGCCAACGCCTGGCCCTGAACGCCGCGGTCGCGGAGCTGCAGCAGGAACGTCCCGGCATCCCACGGCTGGTGCAGGAGCAGCATCGCATCCGGATTGGCGGCGCGGTAGTTGGCAACCTGGGAGGCGAAATTGGTCTCCTTGGTCTTGAACGACGCTTCCGACACGACCTTGACGCCGGCCTTGTCGAGCGTGGCGCGGGCGATCCTGATGTTGTTGACGGCGAAATCATCGTCGAGCGTGTGGGACAGCGCGATCGTCTTGAGATTGAGCTTGTCCTTCACCGCCATCAGCATGGTCGGGATGGTTTTGTCCGGGTTCGGCTGATAGCGGAACAGCCAGCCGCCGAAGTCCGGGAACGGCCACGAGCCGGCCGAGGACGGGTTGAAGCCGGGCATGCCGCACTTCTTCAGATCCTCGAAGATCGAAATCGTGGTCTTGGTGGCGCCGATGCCGTAGAGGATCGGAATGTTGTTGTCGGCGCAGAGCCGGCGGAATTCGGCGAGGAACGCCGCCGTATCCGGGAATTTGTTGTCGACCTTGTAGAACTCGAGCGGCCGGCCGTTGATGCCGCCTTGCTGCTCGTTGATGATCTTGAGCGCCGGCAATACGCCCTCGCGCCACATGCGCTCGCCGAAATCGACGGCGATGCCGCTGAACGTTTGAATGAACGGCAGCCGAACCGGCTCCTTCGACTGCGCCAGTCCGTCCGCGGCACCGGCCGTCAAGACGGCAAGCGCCGATGCCAACCCCAGCAACTTCTTCATGTTCGACCTCCCAGGACGAAAGTGGTGTGACCCTCCGCCTCCGCGGGCGGAACGTGGTCGGATTTTACCCGAATGTGGCCATGCCACCAAACACGACTACCGGCTTAGAAATTCCATCACGTCCCGGTTGAAGCGGTCGGCGTGCTCCGACATCGGCAAATGGCCGCACTTCTCGTAAATCTTGAGCTCGGCGCGCGGCATCTTCTTGTGGCCGGCGACCGTCAGCTCCCACGACGAGCGGATGTCCTCGCGCCCGGTGATGATGAGGGTATTGGCCTTGATCTGGTCGAGACGGTGATAAACCCGCCACTCTTTCGAATCGACGCTCTTGATCATGCCCTCGATGGTGGCGAGGTAGGCCGGCAGTCGGTCGGGCATCGCGTACGAGGTCATTTGCGGCAGCAGCATCTCCTCGACCACGGTCTTGGGGTCGTAACAGATGTTGCCGAGACGCTGGCGACACACTTCCCAAGTCGGGTTCTCCATCGCTTTGGAGCCGTTGGCGCGCGCGCCCTGGAGCGTCTTTATCTGCTCTTCGGGCGGATGAAAGGTCGAGCCCGAGCCGACCAGAATCAACTTGTCGATCCGGTCGGGGCGCGTGAAGTACATGAGCGAGGCCAGCAGCGCGCCGTAGGAGCTGCCGACTACCGAGTACTTCTTGGCCCCGACGTGATCCATCAGCGCATTCAGGTGCTCGACCGCGGCCTGCTGCGGCGTACGGCCTTTGAAGTCGACCGCGGCGGTGAAGCCATGACAGACGATGTCGGGGGCGATCACGGCGAACTTCTCGGCGCAGTAGTCGATGTTGTGGAACCACATGTCGCCCGACGCGCCGACCCCGTGCACCATCAGAAAGGTCGGACCGCTGCCCTCGTGCAAGTAGCGGGTCTTGATTCCGGCGACGGTATCGAACTTACAACGCATTCATCGTCTCCCAAGAAAGATCGCCGGGACAAGCCCGGCGAAGACGTCCGCTCGTTCGTCAGGTGCGGGGGTAGAACCCTCGCCTTCGCGTCCAGCTACGACCGGTTAGAGCAGATAGGCGCGCTCGGTAGCGTCGGCCTTTTCGATCACGGCGAAATCGAGCTTACGCGGCGCCACGAACTCGCACAGCATCCCGTCCGGATCGCGGACGAAGATCGACCGCTTGAGCGGGCCATCGATTTTCTTTTCGATCGCGATCCCGTCCTTGGCGAGCGCCCGCTCGGCGGCGTCGATCTCCTTCTCGCTCACTACTTCGTAGGTGTAATGGTGCACCGTCGGCTTGGCGGCGCGATCCTGCTTGACGAGCGTGATGTCGACGCCGTGGTTGGCGTGCGGACCGGCGAAGCTCACATACGTGCCGTCCTTCGAACGGTAGACGACCTTGAGCCCGGCGGTCTCGCCGTAGAACTGCACCATCTTGTCGAAATTCTTGGTCAGCAGCACGGCGCTGGTGAAGCGGATGGTGTGGACGCGGGCGTCCTCGACGCGGCGCAGCTCGAACTTGATGTGGTAGCGGCCTTCGCTCAGCCAGTTGCCGGCATCCGGGTCCCAGTTGCCGGTGATAGCCGGTCCTTCCTGGCTGTTGAAGACAGTACGCCAGTTGTCGAGCATGTCGGCGTAGAACTCGTGCAGGTTGCCGTCGGGGTCGAACATGTAGATCGAGTGCGAGAGCTGGTGATCGACCTTGCGATGGACCTCGAGCCCGGCGGCGGCGGCGCGCTTGTAGGCCAGCGCGAGATCGCGTTCGCACTCCATCTCCCACCCGAAGTGGTTGAGCCCGGCTTCGAGCCCGCGCCCGTGCGGGATCTGGACGTGGCCGTCGCGGCCGACCACGGTCTTGCCCTTCGGGATCTGGATCAGGCCCAAATCGTGGTGGGTGTTGCCGTTCGAGAGGAATCCGGCCGGAATGTGCGGCTCGCGGAACACCGGCTCGAAGCCGGCGATCTTGTTATAGAAGTGCATCGAACGCTCGAGTTCGCCGACGAACAGGTTGGCGTGCCCGAGGCGGCGCGGCTTGAAGGCGACGGCCGGTTGCGCTTCGGCTTGGATCGACATGCGGCGGTTTCCCCGTTGACGTTTAGGTGGCGGTGCGAACGCGGCGGCGTTACTCGGCGGCCTGTTTGGACCACGCCAGCTCGGCCGGGTTGATCTTGTAGAGATCGGCGCAAACGCTGCCGACGATCTGCTCCTGCTCCGCCGCCGTCAGGTCCTTGAGCATGCGTCCGACCGCGGAGTGCGCGTTGACCCCGACCGAGCGCACGTGCGGGAAGTCCGACCCCCACATGATGCGGTCGGCGCCGACTTCCTTGACGGCATAGGCGCCGCGCTCGTCGTCGATCCAGCCGTACCAAGTGCGCTCTTTCAGGTAGTCGCTCGGCTTCTTCAGGTCGAGCTTGGGCAGCGTGATGCGCTTGGCGAACCCGCTCGCGATCATGTCGACGCGGAACGAGAAGTTCGGCAGCCACGAGATCTCGAACTCGCTCACCACGATCTTGAGCCTGGGATGGCGATCGAAAATCTTGCCGAAGATGAAGTCGACCGCGAGCGTGCCCTGGACCTCGTTGTAGATGTCGAGCGCGTAGCGCGGCGCCTCGGCGAGTTCCTCTTCGTTATGCGGGTGCAGCGGATCGGGAATGCGGCCGGTGATCGAGTGCAGCGTCACCGGAATCTCGGCCTCGGCGCAGCGCGCCCAGAACTTGTCGTAGATCTTGTCGCGATAGGGCTTGGTACCCTCGGGGTTGCGGCAGTTGACGCAGATGCCGGAGTAGCCGGCCTTCAACGAGCGATCGAGCTCCTTGATGCCCCACTCGACGTCGTCGCCCATCGGGATCATGGCGACGCCGAGCAGGCGCTTGCGGTCGTAGGCGAAGAAATCGCGAAGCCAGTCGTTGTAGACTTCGGCTGCCGCGCGCAGGGCCGCGAAATGCTTGCTCTGCATGATGATGAGGCCATAGGACGGGTACAGCACCTCGGCCAGCACGTTGGCCTGACGCTGAAACTCGATCCGCTTCTCCGGCTGATAACCGGCAAGGTGGAGGCCGGTCGTCCTGTGCTCGGCATCGATGCCGCCGATTGTCAGCACTTGTGCGCCAGTATAAAAGAAGCGCCCCTTCTTTCCCCGGTATTCCGACATTTCGTGCGGAATCTCGTCGCCGAACTTGTCGCCGAGCGCTTTACGCCAAAGGTCCGTGGTCTCGAAAATGTGGGAATCGGATGAGATCATCCGGGGATAGGTCGTGGCCACGCGGGAACCCTCTCGGAAAGAGTGATGACGACAGAGGCCGCGATGCTAACACCGGCCCCTACCCGAGTCCAGGAACGAGCGTATAAGCCCTTGAATTACAAGCGGTTCGCTGTAAATCCCCGACCGCGCGGCAGCGGCGAGGCAGCGTAAGTGCGCTGGCGCTCGGCTCGGTTCGGCGTTGCATTGACCGCGATCGCGTGGATCGTCGCCGCCAACCTCGCCACTTCGTTCATGCACGTCATGGTCCGGTCGGCGACCGAAAGCGGCCTGCATCCGTTCGAGGTCGCGTTCTTCCGCAACCTGTTCGGCTTCGCGGTCATGATTCCGTTCATCGTCCGGATCGGCCCGGCGGTGTTTCGCACCGGGCGGATCGATCTGCAGATCGCGCGCGCGACACTGCAGATGGTCTCGATGTGGACGTTCTTCTCGGCGCTTGGGCTCGCGCCGCTCACCGTCGTCGTCTCAACCACCTTCGCCGGTCCTCTGTTCGCGACGATCGGCG
Source organism: Alphaproteobacteria bacterium (assembly GCA_016869275.1). Lineage (GTDB taxonomy): Bacteria > Pseudomonadota > Alphaproteobacteria > SHVV01 > SHVV01 > SHVV01. The sequence continues at coordinate 36,361 of VGEO01000006.1, forward strand.
CGATCTTGATCCTGAACGAACGCTGGAGCCGGGTGCGCGCGGTCGGCCTGATCGTCGGCTTCGTCGGCGCGCTCATCATCATCAGGCCCGGCCTCAGCGGCCTCAGCTTGGGCGCGCTCCTGGCCCTGGGGTCGGCGGCGGTGTGGTCGATGACGCTGCTCGTGATCAAGACGCTGACCCGCACCGACTCCTCCTCGACCATCATCACCCACGCCGTCATGTTCATGACCCCGATCTCGTTGGTGCCGGCGCTGTTCGTGTGGCAGTGGCCGAGCCTCGCGCAGTACGCGCTGGTGTTCGGCGTTGCGGTCGCGGCGCAGGCGAGCCAATACGCGCTCACCCAGGCGCTCCGCGGCGCCGACACTACTCAACTGATGCCATTCGAGTTCACGCGCCTGATCTGGGCCGCGTTCCTGGGATTCTTGATCTTCGCCGAGATCCCCGATCTTTGGGCCGTCGCCGGCGGAGCACTGATTCTTTCCGGCACGCTCTATATCGCCTACCGCGAAGCCGGCCGGGCCAAGGAACCGGCGCCGCCGCGTTGAGCCGAGCGGGACGCAAGCGTAGTCTCGGAGCCAGCCGACGCAAAGGGAGGCGCCGATGGCAACCAAGACGACGACGTTTTCACCGCGGGGCCGCGCCTTCGCCCGCACGATCGCGGCGGCCCGGCGGCGGCAGCCGCGCTTGCCCCGACCGGGGCCGTTCGGGGTCTGGGCCGAGGACGACGGCGAATCGTGCTGGCTTCCGGCCCCGTGCGGCGGCTACATGACGCTCAAACTCTCGCCCGACACGTTTCCGACCCAGAACTACATGGCCGCCGTCCAGGTGATCGAGCCGGGCGGCACGCTTCCCGACCACGGCCACGGCGCCCAGGACGAGTTCTTGTTCGTCTACCGGGGCCGCGGCACCGTTTTCATCGACGGCGCGCCGCACCCGATCGGCCCGGGTTCGCTGGTCTATGTCGGTAAGCACCGGAAACACGGCTTCGTCAATTCCGGCCGCACGCCGATGAAGATTTTCTTCTTGTGCGTACCGTCGGCCGGCGTCGAGCACTTGATGCGGGCGGTCGGCCAGCGGCGCCAACCCGGCGCAAAGCCGCCCCGCCGCTTCCCCCACCCCGCCAACACCGCGCGCATTCTCGACCGCTACGCGTATTCGCACCCGCGCCAGATGGTCGCCGGCGGCACCGGCGAGAAATACCCGGGCCGCGAGCCATGACCGGGCGGCGCTGGCTCAACTCAGCCGACTCGCACGTCAACGAGCCGCCCGATCTATGGGAGAAAGCGCTCGGCCGACGCTTCGGCGACGCGGTGCCGCGCGTGATCGAACCCAAGGGCGGCGCCAGATCGGCCTCGGTCGTCGGCGGCGGGCGCGTCTATTTCACCGGCGAGGATTACATCCCGGTCGGCGAACTCGTGCTCGGCGATCCGGTGCTCGAAAAAGTGCGCCGCACCAATGTCGATCCCGCGTTCCGCGCGGCTTGCATGGACGAGGACGGGGTGTGGGGCGAGCTCCTGTTCCCGACCAAGGCGATGATGATCTTCCCGCTCGCCGACGCCGAACTCTCGCGCGCCTGCCTCGCCGTCTACAACGACTGGCTCCACGAGTATTGCCAAGGCGCGCCGACGCGTTTGTTCGGCGCCGCGCTCATCAACACCGAGAACGTCGAGCGCGCGATCGCCGAGATCGAGCGCAACGCCAAGCGCGGCTTCCGCGCCGCCATGATCAACGGCGACGTGCGGCCCGAATGGGGCGCCTACCGCGACGCCAAGTACGACAAGTTGTGGGCGCGCGCCGAGGAAATGGCGATTCCGGTCTGCCTCCACATCTCGACCGGGATGAAGAAAGACATCTTTCTCTTCACCGGACCCAAGCTCGGCGACGCTGCCAAGGGCTACCTCGACTTGATGGCCGAGGCCGGCGAGGTGCTGGCGAACGAGTTCATTTTCGGCGGCATCCTCGATCGGTTCCCGCGGCTCAAGCTGTTCCTGGTCGAGTACGAAGCGTCGTGGCTGCCGCACTGGCTATTCCGCACCGAGCAGGTCGCCGACGACTTCGGCCCCAACATCGGCGTGGTAAAACCGAAGCGCCCGATCCGGCGCTACCTCGACCAGATCTACGTCGGCGTGATCGACGATCCGTTCGTCCGCCACGTGTCGGATGCGATGGACCCGGCGCGGCTGGTGTGGGGCTCGGACTACCCCCATGTCCGCAACACGTTCGGTAAATCGCACGCGACGGTCGCGCGCATCTTCGGCCACCTCCCGCCGGCGACGATCGATGCCATCGCGGTGGACAATGCGGCGTCGCTCTTCAAGATCGCGATGCCGACGGCCGTGTAGCTATTCGAGCGCGAGTTCGACGCGGCCGATCGATCCGAAATCGGCGACCACCCGGTCGCCGGCGCGCGCGATCACGATGTCCGAGCATGCCCCGGTCGTGACGTAGTCGCCGGCGGCGAGCCCCATACGTCGGCTCGGCAGGTCGTTGGCGAGCCAGGTGAGCGCCGTCAACGGATCGCCCATGACGTTGGCGCCGACCCCCTGCCCCACGGCCTCTCCATTGACCGACGTCGCCGCCTCGGCCCGCGCTAGGTCGAGATTCTGCCACTCGACGCAGGGGGCGCCATAAACCCAGTGGCTGCCGAGCGCGTTGTCGGCGATCGCCTGCGACGCGCCGCAGGTAGTCCAGTCGGCGAAGCGGGTGTCGACGATTTCGATCGCCGGCACCAGGATGTCGATGGCGTCGATCACCTGGTCGCGCGCGTAGGGCGCTCCGGTCGCGGGCAGATCTTTGGCCATCCGAAACGCAAACTCGGTCTCGATGCCGACGCGGAACAGCGAGCTCACGGTAAGCGTCGCCGGACTGGGGAACACCCGGTCCGCGATCAGCCGCCCGCTCGCCGGCTCGTCGATCTTGAGCTTCTTCTGGATCGCTGGGTTGGTGAACGCGATCTTGTACCCGACCGGCTTACCGAGCAGCGCGACGAAGCGATCCTGGATCGCATAGGCCTCGAACGGCGAATCGGGCCGGCAGTCCTCCGGCAGTTCGAGCAGCGCTTTCTTTTGCCGGAGCGCCGCGTAAAGCATGGCGGCAGCTTTTCCGATCGCGATCGTCTTCAACATTCCAGACTCCCGACTAGGCGCTGCGCAGTTCCCGCGGCGATCGCGCGAACCTTGGCCTTGTCGACTTTGCCGACCGGGCTTACCGGCAGGCGGTCGACGAAACTCCAGCCCTTGGGTTGCTTATAGCCCGAGAGCGCCCGGCGGCAATGCGCTTTGACGTTTTGCGCGGCATCCGCCGGCGCGCCCGGCACGAGCGCAACCACGGCGTGGACGCGCTCGCCCCACTCGGCATCGGCGAGTCCGACGACGCACGCATCGGCGACGCCGGCGACGCTCCGGATCACGTCCTCGATCTCGTTTGGGACGATATTGACCCCACCCGAAATGATGATCTCCTTCTTGCGACCGACCAGGAAAATGGTGCCGTCGTCGTCGGTCTTGGCGAGGTCGCCGGAATGGAACCAACCGCCGGCCAACGCGGCGGCCGTCTGCTCGGGTTTGTTCCAATAGCCGAGCATCAACTGATCGCCGCGGTAGCAGAGCTCGCCGACCTCGCCCGGCGGCAACGGCGCGCCGCGCTCGTCCAGGATCGCGATGGTGATACCCGGCACCGGCAGCCCGACCGCGTCGGCCTTGGCCGCCAGGTCGCGCAGCTCCGAGAGCGCGATCACGGTCGAGGTGACTTCGGTTTGGCCGACCACATTGATGACGCGAGCGCGGCGGAAGAGGCGCTTCATCTCTTCACGCAAGGTCGGGTCGAGTGGCGCGCCGGCCGAGATGATGAAGCGCACGGCATCAAACCGGGCATCGGAGCCGCCGGCCTCGGCAATGCGGTCGACGATCCGGCGCGACATCGTCGGCACGAACCAGGTGAACGAAACCCGGCCCGACGCTAGTTCGGCGATCGCCGGATCGGTCTCGAACTCGCGCATGACGTGGACGGTGAGGCCGTAACGCAGAAACGCCATCGACAGCGCCCAGCCGCCGCCATGATAAAGCGGCGTCGATTGCAAATAGGAATCGGTGCGCCCGAACCCGAGCGGCGCCAGCGCCGCGAGCTGGTTGTCGGCGAGCGCGACGTAATTGGCCTGCGCTTGGACGACGCCCTTGGGCCGTCCCGTCGTCCCGCCCGTATACATGATGTAAGCCGGCGCCCACTCGTCCAAGTCGAGATCGGGCGCTTCGGCCGGGCCGGTGCCCACCAGGCGAGCGAGATCGTCATCGCCGCGCTCGTCGCCATAGGTGATGACGCGCCGCCCCGTCGTCAGCCGTCGATCGAGCGTCGGCGCGAGTTCGGTCGCGACCGCGATCAACGCGGGCGTGCAATCGTCCAGCACGAAGGCGAGCTCGTCAGCATTGGCGCGGTAATTGAGCGGCACGGTGACGGCGCCGATCCGGCTAGCCGCGTAATAGAGCGTCAGCGTGTCGAGATAGTTGCGCCCAAGGAGCCCCATGCGCGCGCCTGGCGCGAGGCCGTAGCGGGCGCGCAAACCCTGCGCGACCCAGTTCACGCGGCGCTCGAATTCGGCGAAGGTCCACGCCCGATCGAGGACGACGTCGCGAACCGCGATCTTGCGCGAAAAGTTGATCGCGTTCCGCGTCAAGTCCTCGCCGACCAGTCGCCGTCTTGCGATTCGCTTGAAACTCGGGCGGTCGAACAAGTCCATCGCCTCTGCCCGTCACGAGCGCCCGCGCCGGTAGAGCGCGTCGCGCGCGCGTTCGGCGAGGTCGGTGCGCGCGGCGTCGTCGGGGCCCGATGCGGCCGGCGCTCCGTCGAGCACGCTTTCGCGCCGGAGATACGGGTAGGGCTTGGTCCGGACTTGGCTCGCAAAATGATTGGCGAGCGTCCCGGCGCGCCGGGCGCGGAGCGCCGCCAAGTCGATCTCGGCGTAGGCGAAGCCCTCACCCGGGCTTTCGTTGGCGGCGAGCACGACCCCCTTGGAATCGATCGCGTACGAGCCGCCGCGCCACCCGAACGGCGGAAACGCGGCGGCGCTGGCGCCCTGGTTCGCGAACACGCCGTAGACGCCGTTCTCGAGGCAGCGCACGCGGCAGAGCGCGCGCCACGGATCGTCGGGCCCGGAGTCCTGCAACGGATGCATGAGCGCCGCCGGACTGGCGATCACCTCGGCGCCGCGAAGCGCCAGCTCGCGCCAGAGCTCGGGGAAATAGCTGTCGTAGCAGGTCGTGACGCCGAGCCGACCGCACGGGAGGTCGAGGCAGACGATCGGGTCTTGCGCGGCCAAGCCGGCGACATCGGCCGGACTCGAAAACGGCTCGATCGGAAGCCAAGGGTTGAGCTTCCGATACTTCGCGATCAGGCCCGACGGGCCGACGACCGGCGCCGTGTTGAAGAGATGATCGGGGTACGCCGGGTCGCGCTCGATCACGGTGCCGGCGACGATCGTGCAGTCGTGCTCGGCCGCGATCTTGCCGAGGGCGGCGTCGATTGGTCCCGGCAGCGGGACCGCGACCGCATGCGCGTTGATCTCGGCGACGCTCCGGTACGGCACGCCCTGAAACGCGAATTCGGGCAGCACTACGAGCTTGATCGGCGCGCCGAACGGCCGGTGCGCGGCGAGCCCGCGTCGCAGCAGGCGCCCGGTGCGCTCGAGATTGGTGGCGATGTCGGCCGGCGCGCGGGCGATCGGGTTGGCGGTCTGGACCGCGAGCGCGGCGTAGCGGTCGAGGGTCATGCCGGCGTCCGTCCGACCCAGCGTTCGAGGCCGCCCAAGCCCAAGCGCCAGCGACCGCCCTGCTCGAGCCCGGCGAGCACGCCGGAGGGCGGTTCGGCGAGCATCGCCGCCGCGTCCGCGACCCAGGCGTAGGGTACGTCGTGCGCGGCAAAGGCGCGCTCGATCTCGGCCGCCGGCCGGCGGCCGACCGCCGCTGCGACCGCCGCGTGCGAGGCGAGCCCGTCGAGCCCGAGCGCCGCGGCGAGCTGGCGCTGGAACTTGGGCTCGCGCACACCGAGCGACACCAGCTGATGATCAGACGTTTCGTAGAAGCCGTAGCCGGGCGGCGCCACGAAGGTGCGGAACGCGTCGGTATCGCGGGCGCGGCGCGCGGCCAGCGCGCGCGGCAGGTGCCAAGATTGAACGACCGACATCAAGTCGATCTCGATATGGGCCCGCCTGGGACTGCCGGGCGTCAGCAGCGCGGCTTGGATCGCGAACGCGCACGCCATGCCGGCGGCGAAATTCGAAACCTGAACGCCCCAGTAAACCGGCCGGCCGTCGCGATCGACGGCGACGGCAGCGGCCCCGGCCGCGGCCATGTAGTTGATGTCGTGCCCGGGCCGGTCGGCGAGCGGGCCGTCGGGGTAACCGCGGAGCGAAGCGACCACGAGCGGGTCCCGCACCCGCCACAGCGCCGCCGGCGCGAGCCCGAGCTTGGCGGCCGCTTGCGGCCTGAAACTTTCGACCAGCGCGTCGGCTTCTTTGAGCACGGCTTCGAACCGCGCGTGTCCCGCGTCGCGCTTGAGGTCGACCTGTTCGATCTCCTTACCGGCGTTGGCGGCCTCGTAAAGCTCGGGATCGAGCGTCCGCAAGATATCGCCGCCGGGTGGCTCGAGTTTGATCACGCGCCAGCCGGTTTGCACCAGGAGCCGGGTGCAGTAGGCACCCGGCAAGAGCGTGGTCAGGTCGAGGATCGTCGGCGGCACCATGCGCCCGTCGGCCACCGGCTAGGGCGCGTAGGCTTCGCGCAGGCCCCGATATGGATCGGGCAGCGTGAGCGGTTTCAAGTCGCCGATCTCCTTCTCCATCACGTCGGCGAACCGGCGCCGGACCTCGCGATTCGAAAGATTCTTGATGCCGAGATCGAGGTACTTCTGCTCGTTGGACGAGTCGGGCCGCCCGAACATGTCGGTCGAGAGCGGCATCCATTTGTCGAGCGCGCGCTGTAGCTCCTCGACACGTCCCTGTTTGAGCAGTCTCGGCACGCGGCGGCGGCCGAGCGCCGAGTGGACTTCGCCTTCGTCGTAGGCGCTCCGGCACGACCAGTCGGCGAGCGGCAAATATGTCGAGGTCGCGGTGCCGAGCGCCTGGATCGCACCGGCCCGTTCGGCCACCATCCGGTAGATGCAGAGCTCTTCCCAGGTATCGATGGTGACGTGAAAAATATCGAGCTTGCGCTGGCCGTGCTCGGGCCCACGCTGCGCTTCCTCGATCAGCGGATCGGGGTCGTATCCGATCGCCCGGAGGATGTCGGCGACGCCTTTGCCGTGGCGCATCTCGTCGGCGAAGGCGAGCGCTTCTTCGATCCGCTCTTCGGCGCTGGGCGCGCGGGTCAGCCACGGCACCATGATCGGGGTCGCGTATTCCGACGACATCTGCACCGTCAGCATCTTGACGAGCATCGTCCGGTATTCGTCCGACATCTGGTCGGGCGACACCATCGTTCGCGCGCGGTTGCTGGCTGGCGTCATCGCATCCTCGTTTCGCTGATGTCGATGTTTACCCCCGGACAGCGGTTGCCGTCGAGGGTGCGCCCTATTCACCGAACCGGAACTCCGTTCGTGCCGCGCTGGCGCGCGTCCGGGCTCGATTGACTCGCTGTTTTTTCTCGTGCATCAATCGTCGACGTACATCGGTCGGCACCGACTCCGCATGCCCGCAGCGGGAGCGTGGCGGTGCGAGTGCCGGCCCGGCGTTTGGGAGATACCTCGAGGAGGAAAAAATGATGAACGCCCGTTCCCTGTGGCGAACCGGTCTGGCCGCGACCGTGCTCGCATCGTTGACCCTGGTGGCGGCACCGGCATCGGCGCAGCAGGGGGTCAGCGCGACCGAAATCAAGATCGGCGGCTTCGGCGCCATCACCGGCCCGATCGCTTTCATCGGCGCCGCCAGCCGCGACGGCATGCAGCTCGCGGTCGACCAGATCAACGCCAACGGCGGCATCAACGGCCGCAAGCTGCGCCTGATCTACGAGGCCGGCGGAACGCCGGCCGAGTTCCAGGCCGCGGCGCGCAAGCTGGTCGAGCAGGATCAGGTGTTTGCGGTCATGATCGGCTCGGGCTCGACCGGGGCCGCGGCGGCCGCCGACTACCTGCGCGAGAAAAAGATCCCGACCTACGCGCTCACGGTGGCGGTCCCCAAGTACTACGATCCGTTCGCGCCGAACATGCTTTCGGGCACGGTGCCGCACGCGAAGTTCCTGGCCGAGTCGATGTTCCGGCTCACCAACTCGTGGGGCACGCCCAAGAACGTCGCCCTCGTGGTGACGCGCCTCGCTTATCACAAGTCGGTCGCCGATAGCTTGAAGCCCAAAATCGAAGCGGCGAAGATTCCGCTCTCGGTGGTCGAGGAAATCGACTCCGGCGCGCGCGATATGACCGCGCCGCTGGTGGCGATCGCCAAGGCCAAACCCGACGTCGTCGTGCTCGCGGCCGACGCGGCCGAGGCCGGTTTCATCATCAAGCAGGCGCCTGAAAAAGGCGTCCGCGGCGTCAAGTGGGTGATCGCCGGCTCGGCTGCGACCGACGCGTTCGCGCCGATCGTCGGCAAGCTCGGCGAAGGCGTCCGCTCGGAGTGGTTCTTCCCCTACTACTTCGGCGAGGACAAGATCGAGATGCAGAAGTTCGAAAAGGCGTGGAAGGCGGCCTACGTCAACCCGCCGCCGCAACGCCCGAACCTCTACGACTTGTCGGGCTACAACAGCATGATGATGATGGGTGTGGCCTTGAAACGCGCCGGGCAGAACCCGACCTGGGACAACGTGATCGCCGCGTTCCAGTCGTTCCGCAACGTCCGCGCGTCGGAACTCGGATCGTGGGCGGCGGATATCTCGACGCCGGAAACGTTCGGGCCCAAGGACATCCAGGGCAACGACCGCATGTATCAGGTCGAGCTCAAGAACGGTAAGTGGGTGGTGCGGCCCGGCGCCGAATACGTGTTCGACGTCGGCGGCAGCAGCTGACCCGTTCCGGCCGTGTGACGAGGGCCCTCTACCCCGCCCGGGGAGAGGGCCTTCGCATGCGGTAAGGAGCGCGGTCTCGTCTCCTCGTCGCGGCGGACTCGATGCTGATCGATTTCCTGTTCGTCCTGGTCGGCGGCCTCAAGTTCGGCGCGATCTACGCCTTGGGCGCGATCGGCCTCGTCGTCATCCACAAGGCGACCAAGACGGTCAACTTCGCCCACGGCGCGCTCATCATGCTGGGGGCGTACGCCACGTTTTTTCTGCTCGAACGGTTCAAGCTCCCCTATTGGGCCGTCTACGTCCTGGCGCCGACCCTGGTCGGCGCCGTATCGGCGTTCCTCGAGTTCGCGATCCTGCGCCCGATTCGGCGCGCCGACATGTTCATCGTCATCATCGCCACCGTGTTCCTGGCGATCGCGCTCCAGGAAGCGGTCCGCCTCCCCTACGACGTCGAAATGCTGTCGGTGGCGGCGGTGCTCGAGGGCGATCCGCTGTTCCTGGGCGATCTCATCGTCACCCAGGAGTCGATGTGGATCATCGCCGGGGCCTTCTTGTTCGCGATTCTGGGCGCGCTCCTGTTCGCGCAGGCGGGCTTGGGGCGCAGCATGCGGGCGATGGCGCAGAACATCCGCGGCGCCCAGCTCTGCGGCTATTCGGTCGACGGCGTCTATGTGTTCGCGTGGTTCGTGGGCGGCGGCCTTGCCGGTCTGGCCGGAGTCTTCAGCGCCCCCTCGCTCGGCGTCTCGCCCGAACTGATGGTCGCGACAATCGTGCCCGCGTTCGTCGCCGCGGTGATCGGCGGCTTCGATTCGCTCCGCGGCGCGATATTGGGCGGCCTGATCCTTGGCATCGTCGAGAACATCGCCGCCACCTACATCTCGGCCGGCCTCAAGAGCGCGATCTCGTTCCTCATTCTGTTCGCGGTGCTGATGATCCGGCCCGAGGGCCTGTTCCCCGAGGGGCGCGTCCGCAAGGTATGAACCGGCCATGAAACGCGATGGCGCCGGATTTCGGGAACTCGCGGCGCCGGTCCTCGTGGTGTGGGCCGGCGCCGCGGCCAGCCTGTTCTTCGATCGCTACACCCAATACGTCACCGCTCTGCTGCTGGTCGCGATCATGGTCGGCATTGCGTTGGTGATCCTGGTCGGGCTGGCGCGCATGATTACGCTCGCCTCCGGCGCGATGATGGGCCTTGGCGCTTACGGCACCGCTGCGATGATGGTGCATTGGGATGCGCCGTTCCTGGTCGGCGTCGCGTTCGCGACCGCGCTCGGCGCGCTGGGCGGGCTCCTGCTCGGCCTGCCCGCCACCCGCTTCCGCGGTCACCACCTGGCGATGGTGACGATGGTGTTCCAGTTCGTGGTGATCATCGTCATCAGCGAATGGGATTCGCTCACGGGCGGGGTCGAGGGCATGCGCGTTCCGCAGGCGACGATCGCCGGCTACGCGCTCAAGGCCGATTGGGAGTATGTGGTCCTGATCGCGTTCTTCGCCGGCCTCTCGATCCTGTTCGCCGGCATCCTGATCCGCGGCCACTTCGGCAAAGCGCTCAAGGCGATGAGCGCCACCGAGGTCGGCGCCGAGGCGTTCGGCATCTACGTCGCCGGCTACCAGGTGATGGCGTTCGTGATCTCCTCGGCGATCATCGCTTTGGGCGGTGCGTTGTTCGCGCCCGAAATCCGCATCCTCGATCCTGACCAGTACGGCATTCTGAGCTCGGTCCTGATGCTCGCCTATCCGATCGTCGGCGGCATGACGTCGCTGTGGGGCGGCATCATTGGCGGCGGCCTGCTGCGCGCGGGGCCCGAGCTCCTGCGCGTGGTCGACGAATACCAGGAGCTGGTCTACGCGGCGATCGTGATCGCCGTGATCGTGTTCTTGCCGGGCGGACTGGTCGAGATCTACGGCCGGGTCGCCGCGGCGCTCGGCGGCAAGCGCGCCAAGGCGTCGCCGCCGGAACGTCCCCAAGCCGCGGCCCGAGCGGCCGCGCTCGGCCACCTCGCCGGCGCGCACCCGGTGAGCCACCCGAAAGGACTGGTCGCCCTCAAGACCGCGTCCGTCTCCAAGAGCTACGGGAGCCTCAAGGCGGTGAGCGCGGTCGATCTCACCGTCGCCGCCGGTTCGATGCACGGTCTGATCGGTCCGAATGGCGCCGGCAAGACGACGTTCTTCAACACGATCTCCGGTTTCATCCCGCCCGACGAGGGAACGATCGAGATATTCGGCCGCCGCATGGCCGAGGAACCGGCGCGCGCCCGCATCCGTTTCGGCGTCGCGCGCACCTTCCAGAACGTCGCCGTTTATCGGACGCTCTCGTGCCTCGACAACGTCATCATCGGTGTGGGCGAGAACGACGTCGTCGCCTCGCTTTGGCACAGCATCGACGAAGCGGTCGGCGGGCGCGCCAGCCGCGCCCGGCGCGAACGGGCGTTGAACGCCCTCGCGGCGGTCGGCTTGGCCGACGTCGCCGGCGAAGCGGCCGGGTCGCTCTCGCTCGGCAACCAGCGGCGGGTCGAAATCGCGCGCGCGATCGTATCGAAGCCCAAGCTGATCTTGTTGGACGAGCCGGTCTCGGGCGTCGGGGCCGAGGAAGAAGAACGCCTGAAAGAACTATTGCGCTCGCTCAACCGCGAGCTCGGCGTCACCATGTTCGTGATCGAACACAACATCCGATTCGTCGTCGACCTGTGCGAGCGCCTGTCGGTCATGTCGAACGGCCGCATCATCGCCGAAGGCGCCTCGGCCGAGGTCATCAAGAGCGACGACGTCCGGCGCGTCTATTTCGGCGAGGGCTAGATGACAGCGCTCGCGGTCAACGGCTTGAAAGTCGCCTACGGTCCAGTGGTCGCGGTCCATGACCTGTCGTTCCGACTGGAGCCGGGCGAGTCGGTGTCGCTCCTGGGTCCGAACGGCGCCGGCAAGACCTCGGCCGTCGAGGCGATCGCGGGGCTCCTGCCGAAAGCCGCCGGCAACGTCATGCTGGGCGCGAGCGATATCTCGCGCCTGCCGGCGAGCGCGGTCGTCAAGAAAGGGCTCGCACTGGTGCCGCAATGGCGCGAACTGTTCCCGACCTTCAGCGTCGAGGAGACGTTGTTGGCCGGCGCCAACGGCGCCGGCGGACGGACGCCGCGGCCGCTCGCCGAAATCTACGATTTGTTCCCGATCCTGAAGGAGCGGCGCTCCCAGGCGGCCGGATCGCTCTCGGGCGGCGAACAGCAGATGCTCGCGATCGGACGCGCGCTGGTGACGGCGCCGAGCGTGCTGTTGCTCGACGAACCTTCGGCCGGCCTGGCGGTCGGCGTCGTCAAAGTACTCGTCGAAATCTTGGGCAAGATCCGTGCGACCGGCGTTTCGATCCTGCTGGTCGAGCAGAAGCTCGACATCGCCCAAGCGGTGACCGAGCGCAGTCTGGTGCTGTCGGTCGGTCAGGTATCGTGGACCGGTCCGATCACCGAAGCCAGCCACTTGGACGAAATCCGCCGCGCGTATTTCACCTGACCGAGGAAAACGGCCGGCCGCCCGATTCGGGGCAGCGGGGGGACACCGAACGAACGGCCGGCCGTGCCGCCAATACGCGGCGGCGAGAGCGAACCTTTCGCCTGTTACGTTCGAACGCGAGCGTCGGATGCAATCCGTCCCCCCTGCAGGCAGGAGCGGAACGAGCCCGAGAGGGTCTACGGCTGAGCCAGCGCGAGCAGCGGTCCGCTACAGAGCACCGGCCCGGTCGGAAGCCCGGTCGGCGACCCGCCTTTGGGCTCGAGGCTCACCGCGAGCGCGGCGCCGGCGCCCACGCCGCGCAAGCGCTCGGCCGCGACTTTACGCGCAACGGCGGCGTCAGCCGCGATCAGCCCGAGCGAGCGCGGCGGCGCCCCGGCCTCCGGAACGATCCACAGCTCGAGGTCGCCCGGAGCGGCAAACGGCGCGAGCGGACGGACCGTGAGCGCGCCGCTCGCGGCATTCAGCGTCACCACGACGGCCTGTCGGCTGCCCTCGGCGTTCAGAACCGCGACGTGGGTCGGCGCGGCGGGCAGCGCCAGCCCGAGATAGAGCGCGAGCGCGAGGGCAGCGAGCGCGCCGACGACCCCGACCGGACGCCAGAAAACGAGGCTCGACCACCAACCCGCCGTCGCGGGCGTCGGCGCTGCGGGCCGAGTGAGCGCGGCTTCGATCCGATTCCATAACGCGGCCGGCGGGTCGACCGCCGGCGCGGCTTCCGTGAGCGGCGCGAGCAGGCGGCTCCAGAACTCGACGCGCGCCGCAAGCCCAGCGTCGGCCACGATCGCGCGCGCGAACGCTTCGCGTTCGGCGCCTTCGAGCGTGCCGAGCGCGTACTCGGCCGCGAGCTGCTCGCGTTCGTCCTCGTCCCGGATCGTCATCGTCCGCCCTCGGTTTGCTCGAAACACGCCTTGAGCCGCATCAAGCCGCGCCGGATCCAACTCTTCACGGTGCCGAGCGGCGCTCCCACCCGCGCCGCGAGTTCGCTGTGGCTCAAGCCCTCGTAGAACGCGAGCGCAATCGCGCGCCGCGGTTGCTCGTCGAGTTCGCCGAGGCACCCGGCCAGCCGGCGGGCCTCGTCCGACTGCACCAGCCGGCTGAGCGCGTCGGGGGCCGGATCGGGCGCCTCGCGATCGGGCTCGCCGGCCACGCGCGGCTCGCGTCGGAGCCGGTCGATCGCGCGGTTCCTGACGATCGTCGCCATCCAACCGAGGCCGCTACCCCGCTCGGGCCGAAAATCGCTGGCGCGCCGCCAGAACGCGAGAAAAGCCTCCTGCATCACGTCCTCGGCCCAGTCGCGGCGTCTCACCACCAAGAGTGCCAGCCCGAACAGCCGGGGCGCGGTCGCCCGATAGAGCGTCTGGAACGCCCCGCGGTCGCCCAACGCCGTTCGCGCGATCAACGTTTCGACCGCCAGCTCCGGTTCCGCCATGTCCTGCCTAAATGCCCCGCACGGATACGCCGAAGCCGGCGGTTCGGATGCGGCTGACCGCCCGCGCGGTCACGGCGCCCACACCAGTTCGATCACCGCGGTGCCGGCGTAGGTGGTGGTGCCGCGGTCCTTGTAGACCGAGCGCATCCGGTGAACGAGACCCAAGGTCTGACCGGTCGCGACATCGATCAAGGTGTGGCCCTCGACCTCGGCCTCGACGTGGAACGCGCTTCCGGCCTTGACCACCATGTCGGCGTCGATCTCGACCACCACCGCCGCGCGGCCGCTGACGGTGGCGAGACCCTTGGCGATCGCCGCGTGGAAGTCGCGCACCACGAATTTCGCGCGCTCCGCGGGCGGCAGAAAATCGACGATCGGAAGGAAGTTCAGATCCTCGTAGGCGGCACCGCCCGGCTCGACCGGCCGCACTGCGTGCCGGGGAAACAGATTGCGCTCGATCGCTTCGATCAGAATCTCCGGTTGATGCTGACGCGGCAGCTCGGCAAAGGCGGAGCCAAGCGCCGCCACTTCCGCCGGCTCGAGCCTGCCGTCGGCGGTGCCGAAGAACGCGATCCGCGCGATCGCGCCTGCCCCATGCGTGCGGCCGTTCACGACGAAATCGCGCCCGATCCATTCGTGCGCGAAGCCGCCGGGTTCAGGTCTGACCGTCACCGCAAACGTCATCGTCCACGTATCGGGGTCGCCGTCGTCGGGGGTCGTGGTCACGCGCAACTTGGCGGTGCCACTCGCGGCTTCGGTCACCGCTAGATCATGCGGGCGGTCGAGCGGCGCGACATGGCCGGTGAAGCCCTTGACCCCTACGGCAACGTCGACGGTCGAGCCATCGCCGACCAGCGATGGTTCGGCAGCGACCGCGGCGGTCGCGGCCAAGGTCAGCGCTAGCGCCCCGCCAAGTGCCGAGAGCCATGGACGCGGCGCAGGCATTGCTCGCCGAATAGTTTCGGCCGCCCTACTCCGCCGCCCGTAAACGCTTACCCTTGGCCTTCAGGATCGCGTTCAGTACGTTTTCGGGCGTATACGGCATCTCGACGTGGCGGAGGCCGACGTCCCAGAACGCGTCGACCAGCGCGTTGCCGATCGCGGCGGGCGGGCCGATGGTGCCGGTCTCGGAGCCGCCTTTGACGCCCAACGCATTGTTCGGATTCAAGGTCTCCTGGAAGTCGACGCCGATGTTGGGCATGTCGGGCGCGCGCGGCATGCCGTAGTCCATGAAGGTGCCGGAAAGGAGCTGGCCCGACTTCTTGTCGTAGACGACGTGCTCCATCATCGCCTGGCCGATCCCTTGCGCCAGCCCGCCATGGACCTGTCCCTCTACCACCATCGGATTGATGATGCGGCCGCAATCGTCGACGCAGAAAAAGTCGCGGAGCGTGACCCGGCCGGTGTCCTCTTCGACGATGACGACCGCCAAGTGCTGGGCGGTCGGATAGTTCAAGTCGATCGGATCGAAGAACACCGTCTCCTCGAGCCCGAGTTCGAAGCCCTTCTCGGGATAGTCGTAGCCCGAGTACGCCATCAGCGCGACCTTGCCGAAGGTGATGCGGCGGTCGGTGCCTTTGACGGTGAAGACGCCGTTCGCGTAGTCGACGTCGCTTTCCGCGGCTTCGAGCAGGTGCGCGGCGAGCCGGGTGGCCTTCTTGATGACGCGGCGGCCGGCCTCGACGATCGCCATGCCGGCGGTCGAGAGCGAGCGCGAGCCCCAGGTGCCGGAGCCGAACGGCACCCGCTCGGTGTCGCCTTCGACCAGGGCCACGTCGTCCATATTGAGGCCGAGCGTATCGGCCGCGATCTGGCGGAACGTCACGTCGTGGCCCTGGCCGTGACTGTGGCTCGCGGCGTAGACCGTGACCTTGCCGTCGGTATGGACGCGGACCATCGCGGTGTCGTAACCGCCGGTCCAATGCTTGATCTTGGCGTTGCGGCGCGAGGGGCCCGAGCCTGAGTTCTCGACGAACGCGGCCATGCCGATCCCCATGCGCAGCCCGGTCCTGCCGGCGTCGGCGTTGAACTTCGTTTGCTCGTCCCGGAGCGTCCGGTAGTTCGCGAGCTTCATCAGCTTGGCGTGTAGTCCGGGCGGATTGCCGGAATCCCACTTGCGGCCGATCGGCGTCGACCACGGATATTCGTGCTCCTGAATGTAGTTCTTGAGGCGGGTTTCGATCGGATCGAGCCCCATCTCGCGGCAGCCGTTCTCGAACAGACGCTCGTTACAGAACGTGGCTTCGGGCCGACCCGAGCCGCGATAGGCGTCGACCGGGGCGGTGTTGGTATAGACGCCGCGCACCGCGACGTAGGCGGCGGGCGTCTTGTACTGCCCGGTCAACGTCGCGGGATAGAACATGCAGGCGATGCCGGCCGCGAACGGATTGTGGTAGCCGCCGAGACACGCGATCGTCTCGATGTGGAGCGCGGTGATCCGCCCTTCCTTGTCGAAACCCATTTTGCCGATGGTGACGTGGTCGCGGGCATGGCTGTCGGTGGCGATGGTCTCGTTCCGGAGCGGCGTCCACTTGACCGGACGGCCGACCACGCGCGAGGCCCATAGGACCACCGGCATCTCCATGTAGAAGAACGCCTTGGTGCCGAAACCGCCGCCGACGTCGGGCGCGATCACGCGCACCTTGTGCTCGGGCAGGAACAGTGCGTCGCGGCAGAGCCACTGCTTGTACCAATGCGGCATCTGCCCGGAGCAGGTGAGCGTGTAGAAATCGCGGGCGCGGTCGTAATCGCCCAGATACGCGCGCGGCTCCATCGGATTGCCGGTGATCCGGTTGGAGATCAATTTCAGCGTCGTCACGTGGTGCGAGGCCCTGAGCGCGGCTTCGGTCTTGTCCTTGTCGCCGTAGCGCCACTCCTCGGCTTCATTGGTGCCGAACTGCTCGTGGATGATCGGCGCACCCGGCGCCAGGCACGCCTCGGTGTCGGTGATCGACGGCAGGACCTCGTAGTCGACCTCGACCGCTTCGGCGGCATCGAGCGCCTGGAAGCGGGTCTCGGCGACCACGCACGCGACGTTATCGCCGACATAACAGACCTTGCCGCGCGCGAATACCGGCCGCGGCGCCAGATTCATGGGCCGCCCGTCGTAGTAGTCGACCGGATGGATGGTAGTGAGGGCGCCCAGGCCCTCTTTTTGCCAGTCTTCGTCGGACAGGACCGCGAGCACGCCCGGCATCTCGAGCGCCTTGGTCTTGTCGATCTTCCTGATGCGCGCATGGGCATGCGGGCTATGGACGAACACGGCGTGGACCATACCGGCCATCGCCATATCGTCGGTGTACCGGCCGCGCCCGGTGATGAACTTTAGATCTTCCTCGCGCCTCAGTGCCTTGCCAATCAGCATCGCTTGAACCTCTGGGTGGAGCTTTCTTCTTGTCGGGACCGCGGCCCCGCGTCGCGCATCGATAATGGCCGACCCCGCGGGCCGCGGCAACGGCCGCCAATTCGATGAAATCCGCGCGCGCCAGCGGTCGCACCACGTCGAAGGATCAGGCGTCAAGCTCGGACGCGTGATGAGCTTGACCGAAGCCGGCGGCGGGCGCGCGCCGCAGCCCCGCGAAGGGAGTACCATCCCCGCTTTAGCCGAGGAGGCAGGACCAATGGCGGGACTGAGCGAGCTACCGTTCGCGCAGATGATGGGGATCGAGATCGTGAGCGTCACGCCCGAGCGGGTCGAGGCGATCCTCCCCGTGCGGGACGACCTCTGCACGGTCCCGGCCGTGCTGCACGGCGGCGCCGCGATGGCGCTCGCCGACACGGTCGGGGCGCTTGCCGCGATCGCCAATTTGCCGCGCGATAGTTGGACGACGACGATCGAGAGCAAGACCAACTTCATGGCCGCGATCCCGGCCGGCGATACCGCGCGCGCCGAATGCACGCCGATCCACAAAGGGCGCACCACCATGGTGATGCAGACCAAGATCACCCGCGCCGACGGCCGCATCGCCGCGCTGGTGATCCAGACGCAGATGGTGATCGCCAAGAAGGCGGGGTAGGACGCCTCCGGTCGCAGTCCTGTGCGAGCCTTGCTCGCTGGTCACCCGCTCGTTCGGCAGCGAACAGGCCAACGAGCTCGGAAATCGCCCCGCCGTGTTCCAGCCGATCGGCCAGAACCCGAAAACGCCAGCGCCTCGACCCGCGCCAACGCCTCGGCACCGGTCGGGCCATAGGCCATCACCCCTGGCAGCGCGACGACCTCGGCAAGTCAGCGGCCGTCAATTCCCTGCTCGGTTTCGATGGTCGGCAACGTCTGGTATCGCGCTGCGTCAAAGGTACCTACCGTTTCGGCGCGCTACGCGCGAACCCGCTCGCTCGATGGCTTGACGTCGGTCGAACGGCTGTAGTGAAGAACGCCGACGACGACCGTTGCCGCCACGACCAGGTACATGACGCGATAGCCGGTTTCGTTGACGCGACCCGTTGCGTCGGCAAAGGCACCGACGATGAACCCGGTGAGAATCTGCATCACCGCGACGCCGCCCATCGTCGCCAGCGCCATGATGGTCATGCCGCGCCCGACCAAGTGGTCGGGAAAGATAGTCCGCGCATGGGTGAGTGCGACGATGTTGTAGGCGTTTAGAAACGCGACCGCGGCGAACAGGCTGGTGACCAGCCAGACCGGCGGCGACGGAACCGCGGCGAGTGCGATCAGCGCGGCGAGCGCGCCGGCGCTGCCGGCGTAGACGACGCCCTTGCGCGTGTCGAACAGACGGTCGAGCGGGCCGAAGCACAAGCTGCCCAGGATCAAGCCAACGCTCATCCACAGCAGCACTGCGCCGCGCGCCTCAAGACCGAGCCCGTGGACGTCGTAAAGGTAGGGTCCGCCCCACAAGCCGAGGATCGTCATCGTGTTGGCGTAGCCGAAGAACTGGATCGTGAACATCGGCGGAAGCTTGGGGTTCTTGACGGCTTCGACGACCCCGCGGGCGACATCGATCAGGGAGTCTCGCCGCCGGTCGTGGAACGCGTGCCCGGGCGGCGCATCACGGACCAGCGCGAACTCCAGGAGCGCGCCGGCCGCGGCGATCAGTGCCATACCGACGAACGTCGGACGCCAGCCGGTGAGCGCCACGACCTCGGCCAACGGCTGGGTCGCGAGCAGATTGCCCAAGTTTCCAAGCGCCACCAGGGTGCCGGCAACGGTTGCGAACTGCGACGGCGGGAACCAGCGTGAGCAGACCACGAGCGCGCCGATATAGACCCCGGCACAGCCGATCCCCATGAGGACGCGGCCCGCGGTGAGCCCGAGCATGCCGGCGGCGGCGGCGAACACGAGCGAGCCGGCTACCGCGAAAAAGAGCATCGCCGGCACCGTGATCTTGGTGCCGAAGCGGTCGAGCATCATCCCGATCGGGATCTGGGCGGCCGCGAACGCGACGAAGAAAGCGCCGGTCAGCGTCCCCATCTCCGCGGACGAGAGCGCGAGGTCGTGCATCAGGTCGGGCGCGATCACCGCGTTCGAAACGCGGAAGAAGTGGCTGACGATGTAGACGACCGCGAGGACCGCGAAGATCGCGAGCGCGGCGCGCGTCATCGGCGGAAGGCGGCTAATCGTGCGGCGACGGACGGTCAGGTCGCGGCGGCCGGCTGCTCGCGCCGGACCATGACGACGAAGACGCCCGCGGTCACGAACATCAGAAGGCCGTAGATCGCGCCTGGCACCGCAATCTCGGTCGAGCGCAAGAGCGTCGTCGCAACGAAGATCGCTAGCGTCGCGTTCTGGATCCCGGTTTCGATCGAAATCGCGATGCTCTGGGCGCGATTGAGCATGAACAACCGCGCGAGGTAAAACCCGACCGCCATCATGACGATGTTGAGCGCGAGCGTGATCGGCCCGGCGGCCGTGAAATAGCGGACGACGTTGGCGCGCTCCTGGTAGATCGCCGCAAGCACGATGACGATGAAGAGGATCGTCGCGATACGCCGTGCGATCGGCTCGAAGCGGTCGGCAAAGCCGCCGCGCCAGTGCTTGACCGCCATGCCGATCGCGACCGGCACTGTCGTGATCAGGAAGATGCTGACGATGGTGCGTGCGATCGGCAATTCGACCGCCGAGGTGACGCCCAAGAACTGGGCGAGCGCGAGATTGACGATCACGGGCAGCGAGACGACGCTCGCGACGCTGATGACGGCGGTAAGCGAGATCGCGAGCGCGGTGTCGCCGCGCGCCAGGTGGGTCAAGAGGTTCGAGGTGACCCCGCTCGGGCAGGCGGCGATCAGCACCACGCCGACCGCAACCGCCGGTTCGACGTGCCAGACCGTGACGATCGAGAAGCCGACGAGCGGCAGCAGCACCATCTGCGCCAGCGCGCCGACGGCGAATGCCTTGGGCGCGGTGACGACCCGTCGGAAGTCGTCGATTACCAGCGCCAGCCCCATCGAAAACATGATGAAAGCAAGCGACAACGGCAAGAACACGTCGGTCAGGATGCCCATGGATCGTCCCTCTCCTCTGCTCGTTCTAAGGTGCTCGGCGCAAGAAGCTCCGGCGGAACGAGAAGTCCCTCGAATTAGGCCCCGAGCGGCGTATGACAGCGCACCGAGCCAATTCCCAACGAGCGCACGGCCGGCGCCTCCTGGCGACAGCGATCATTGGCCAAGGTACAGCGCGGATTGAAGTGACAGCCCATCGGCCGGTCGATCGGGCTTGGAATCTCGCCTTGCACCGGCGTGCGCGCCCGTCCGCTCATCACGAGATCGGGAACGGCATCGAGCAACATCCGCGTGTAGGGGTGTCGGGGCAACGAGAATAGTTCGCGCGTCGGCGCGACCTCAACCAACCGGCCTAGGTAGAGCACACCGACTTCGTTCGCCATGTGGCGCACAACTGCGAGGTTGTGCGAGATGAAGAGATAGGTGAGCCCGAATTGCTCCTGGAGATCACGCATTAGATTGAGGATCTGCGCTTGGACCGAGACGTCGAGCGCGGACGTCGGTTCGTCGCACACCAGGAACTGCGGATGGCCCGCCAGCGCACGCGCAATCGCGACGCGTTGACGCTGGCCGCCGGAGAACTCGTGCGGGTACTTGAGCCCGTCGCGCGGGTCGAGGCGTACCAGCGCGAGTAATTCCCCTACCCGATTTTGTACCGCGGCCGAATCGCTTAAGAGTCCGAAGGCCCGGATCGGCTCAGCGACGATGTCGGCCACGCGCATACGCGGATTGAGGCTCGCGTAAGGATCCTGGAAGATCATCTGAAAACGGCGGCGGACTTGACGCAGCTCGGTCGGATTCTTGATCGCCGCGATGTCCAAGCCATCGAAGCGAATGGTGCCGGCGCTGGGTGCGATCAAACCGACGATGATGCGCGCAATCGTCGACTTGCCCGAGCCCGATTCCCCCACCAGCGCGAACGTTCGCCCCGCCGGAATGGAGAACGACACGTCGTCGACAGCGTGCAGGAATTGTTGGCGATGTCCTTCGATGACCCGGTTGAGCCAGGGCTTGGACACGTCGAACACGCGCCGGAGCCCCGCGACTTCGAGCAGGGCGCGCCCCGCGCTCACCGCGCCACCATCGCGAGATCGGGTTGGCGCAGCTGTTCATCGTCGAGCCAGCAGGCGACCTGGCTCGTCCCCACGTCACGAGCGACCGGCCGTTCGCGCCGGCAGCGATCGAAGGCGGCGGCGCAACGCGGATTGAACGCGCAGCCCGGCGGGATGGCATTGAGGCGCGGCATCACGCCGGGAATCTGAGCCAGACGATCCGCTTCAGCCGCGGGATCGGGTATCGAGCCCATGAGGCCGCGGGTATAGGGGTGGCGTGGGGCTTTGACGACGTCGCGCACAGTCCCGATTTCGACGATGCGGCCGGCATACATCACCGCGACGCGATGGGCCAATTCGGCGATCACGCCCATGTCGTGCGTGATCAGGATGATCGCCATGTTCTTCTCGCGACATAGGCGTTTCAAAACGCTGATGACCTGCGCCTGCACCGAGACGTCGAGCGCGGTGGTGGGTTCATCGGCGATCACTAGCTCCGGCTCGGCAGCGAGGGCCAGCGCGATGATCACACGCTGACGCATGCCGCCGGAAAACTCGTGCGGATAGGAATCGATCCGCCGCTCGGCGGCGGGGATTCCGACTTCGACCAGGAGATCGAGCGCGCGCTGCCGGGCTTGGCCGGGCGACAACGGAAGGTGGGTCTGGATGGTCTCGATCAGCTGTTGGCCCACGGTGTAGAGCGGATTGAGCGAGGTCAGCGGATCCTGGAACACCATGCCGACGCGCCGGCCCCGGATGCGTCGCATCGCACGGCGATCGAGCTGGTCGATCCGTTCGCCGTTGAGGCGAATCTCGCCGCCCGCGATCCGTCCCGGCGGCTCGAGGAGGCCGATCACGGCCGCCCCGGTGATCGACTTGCCGGCCCCCGATTCGCCCACCAACCCGAGGACCTCGCCCTGTCGGAGATCGAACGACACCCCGTCCACGGCGCGCAACACGACGCCTCGCCACGTTGGAAACTCCACGACCAAGTCCCGGACCGATAGAAGTGGCGTGTCGGCCATCGTCAACGCAGCTTCGGGTTCAGGACGTCACGCAGCCAGTCGCCGAGCAGATTCACCGCGAGCGCCAACGCGAGCAAGGTGATCGCGGGAAACAACAGTATCCACCACTCGCCTGAAACGATGTACTCCTGTCCGATCCGGATCAGCGTTCCGAGCGACGGCTGGGTCGGCGGCACGCCCACGCCGAGAAACGAAAGCGTAGCTTCCGCGATGATGGCAAGCGCCAGTCCCAGAGTCGCGATTACAAGCACCGGCCCCAAAACGTTGGGCAACACGTGGCGAACCATTATGATCGCCGGGTGCAGGCCGATGACACGCGCCGCCTGCACGTACTCCTTGTTGCGCTCGACCATGGTGACGCCGCGGACCGTACGGGCGTATTGCGGCCACTCGGCGAGGCCGATCGCCAGGATCAGCACCGGGACGGCGAGTTCGTTCTGACTGCCCGGCGGGATGAACGTCCGGGTGAAACCGAAGATCATCAGCGCGACGAGAAGCGATTCGAACGTGAGCTGGATATCGGCCGTTCGCATGATCACCGCGTCGAGCCAGCCGCCGCGGTAGCCGGCGATCAAGCCGAGGGTGACACCGAGTAACATCGAGAACGCGACGGCCGCGAAGCCTACGAACAGCGACACGCGCGACCCATAGAGTATGGTCGAGAAGACGTCGCGTCCCTGATCATCGGTCCCGAGCAGGTAGACCTTGCCGGTGAACGCGTTCGGTGTCAGCGGAGCGGTCTTGCCGTCCATCAGGTTGAGGCTACCGGGATCAAACGGATTCTGCGGCGCAATCCACGGCCCGAACACCGCCCCGAGCAACATCAGCAGAACGACGACCGCCGCGACCATCGTAACCGGCGAGTACCGGAACGAGTGGGCAATATCCGAATCCCACGCCGACGCGAACCGCTCGCGTACCGAGGGTCGCGTGCGTATGGCCGCCGGCGTTGTCGTCATCTCGCTCATGACCGGGCCGTGGCCGGATCCGTTCTGAGCCGCGGATCGACCCGGTAGTACGCAATGTCGACCACGAGGTTGACTACCACGAAGAACGCCGCGACCAAGACGAGATAACTCGCCATCATCGGCACATCGACCGCCTGCACCGAGGCGACGAACAGGAATCCGACGCCGGGCCACTGGAAGACCGTCTCGGTGATGATGGCGAAAGCGACGAGCGAGCCCAAGCGGATGCCCATCAGCGTGATCACCGGGATCAGCGTGTTCTTGAGGGCGTGACCATAGTGGATGGCGCGGTCGTGCAGGCCGCGCGCGCGCGCGAACTTGATGTAGTCGGTGCGTAGGACCTCGAGCATTTCGGAGCGCACCAGTCGCATGATCAAGGTCATCTGGAATAGCCCGAGCGTGATCGTCGGCAGGACGAGCGAGCGCAGGCCGCTCGCGGTGAAGAATCCGCTCTTCCAGCCCGCCACGTCGGCAACCTGGCCCCGCCCGAAGCTCGGCAGCCAGTTGAGTTCGACCGAGAACAGAAAGATCAGCCCGATGCCGATGAGGAACGTGGGTAGAGACACACCGATAAGGGACAGCGTCATCGCCGCGTGCGAGAGCGCGCCGTCACGGTGCAACGCGGTGTAGACCCCCGCCCCGATCCCGAACACCAGCGCGAAGATCGCCGCGCACAGGGCCAATTCGAGTGTCGCGGGCAGACGTTCCCGGATCAGGTCCATGACCGGTCGGCCGACGCGATACGAAATGCCGAAGTCGCCACGCAGCGCGTTGCCGACAAACCGCGCGAACTGAACAGGAAACGGTCGATCGATGCCCAGACGCTCGGCCATCGCCGCGCGATCGGCCATGGTCGCTTCCTGGCCGACCATGATCGAGACCGGGTCGCCCACGAATCGAAACATCGAGAACGCGGCAAACCCTACGACCAGCATGACGAGCACGGCTTGCGCCAAGCGGCGGATCAGGAACGCGATCATCGCGCCGTTCCAACATGGCGGCGCCCCACCCGGACAAGGCCGGGCGGGGCGCCAAGCGTCACGTCATCGAAAATCAATTGATGTACTTCACGAACAACTGATTCTCGTCTTGGACCCGGACGTTGAAGCGGTTTTTCATGCCCCAAGCCAACGTCTGGTTGTGCAGCGGGATGTAGAGCGCCTCATCCTTCGCCCACTTCAGCACCTCGGCCATGGTCGCGTCGCGCTTCTTGAAGTCGACTTCCGCCGTCAGCGACTTGATCTTGTCGTCCATTCCTGCGTTCTTGACGCGGGTCGCGTTCCAACCGCCGCGCGAGCCCTCGCGCGAGTGGTAAAGGAACGACAACACGTATTCCGCGTCGTAGGTGGGAACGCCCCAACCGAGTAACCAGAAGTCGACTTCATTCTTCTGGATTTCTGGTGAGTGCTGCGCCATCGGTCGCGCCGCCAGGTTCACCTTGACGCCGATCTGGCCCAGGAATCCGACGACCGCCTGACAGATCTTCTCGTCGTTGACGTAGCGGTTGTTCGGGCAGTGCAGCGTGATGCCGAAGCCGTTGCCGTAACCCGCCTGACTCATCAACGCCTTGGCGGAGTTGATGTCCCACGTCGGGATCGCGTCGAGCTCCTTGGTGTAGCCGTGCACCGTGGGCGGGACGAGCGTGCCCGACGGGATCGACTGGCCGGCCATCACGACGGTCTTGATCGCTTCGCGATTGATCGCCATTTCCATCGCCTTGCGCACCCGCTTGTCGGCGAGCGGGTTCTTACCCTGCACGTCGTCCCATTTGAGGTCGGCGTCACCGGCGTTGAGACCGAGAAAGATCGAGCGATTCTCAAGTCCCAAGTTTACGCGTAGACCGCTGGTCTGAGACACCCGCGTGATGTCCTGCACCGGCATGTCCTGCACGAAGTCGAGTTCCCCCGACAAGAGCGCCGCGATACGCGTTCCCGCCGCCGTGATCGGCGTGTACACGATCTCGGTAACCTTTAGCGGGAACTCGCCCTTGCCCCAATAGTTCGGGTTGGCGCGCATGACCGTACGGACGTCGGCTTCGCGGCTCGCCAACACATAGGGCCCCGTCCCGTTGGTGTTGCGGACGGCGAAGTTCTCTTCCTTGTTCTTGAAGTCCTGCGTCTTGACGACGTTGTTCGCCTCCGCCCACTCCTTGTCCATCATGAACATGTTGGTCAAGTTGTTGACGAGCAGCGGATTCGGTCCATCGGTCGTCATGCGCACGGTGAGGTCATCGACCTTCGTGACGCTGACAACCGAGGTGAGCAGGCCGCGCATGTCCGAGGTCTCGCCCTTCGCGCGATTGATCGAGAAGACCACGTCATCGGCGTTGAACGCGTTGCCGTTGTGGAACTTCACGTTCGGGCGCAGCTTGAACTCCCACACGTTGCGGTCGGACGTGATCGACCACGAGACCGCGAGCGCCGGCACGATCTTCGAGTCCTGGTCGCGATGGACGAGGGGCTCGTAAATCTGGTGCAGCACCCCGAAGTTCTGGCCCGAGTTCTGAGCGTGGGGGTCGAGCGTCGTGGCGTCCTGGCCACGCGCCCATCGAAACGTCTCGGCCTGGGCCGAGAACGCGAAGCACAAAGCGAGCGCGGTTGCGCTCGCCAACGTAGCGACTTTCCTCATTGAGAGCCTCCATGTTGGGGCCTTGTCCATCCGGACACGGCGATTGGGTCAAAGTGTAGAGACGGCCTCGGAAGCCGTCAAAACACGTCGGCGCATATTCGTTCTCCGTGCCGCGATCGGCGGCACGGTTCTTGCTCCGTTCTACTCAGTACGAACCGGTTGGGGGCTGGGCTTAGCGACGGCCTTCAGCCGCTGTGCGAGCCGATCTCGGTCAGGCTCGCAAAGCGCGGATTAACGGCGCAGCGCTCCCTGATGGTGCCGGCGAAGCGCTGGAACGCCGCCACTTTGGCGAGCGGATTGCCGCGGCCCGACATCTCCGCGATGTGGACGAATGACTGGCCGTCATCGAGCTTGAACGCGCGGTAGCGCAGGCCCTTGACCTTTTTCCGCTTCATTTCCCGGAATGCCGCCTTGATCAGGCGCTCGTTCTCGCGGACGCGATTCTTCTTCACCTTGTAACGGACCATCAGGCGGCGCATCGCAATCTCCACGGAGGTAAAAGATCAGGAGAGAAATGGGGCGAGCGACCGGATTCGAACCGGCGACATCCAGATCCACAATCTGGCGCTCTAACCAACTGAGCTACGCCCGCCACGGCCTTGCGGCTGATCCTTCTGTAACGCCTCGGCCAAAGCGGCGTCAAGCGAACGCCGGAGCCTTGTTCGGACGCGGTCGATTTGCCAAGGTGCGCCCTCGTGGCCTCGCGCCGCAGTGGCCGTTGTGCCGATTCCGATGGAACACACCATGCAGCTCGCCCATCGCATGTCGCTCCTGGGGACCGAGAGCGCGTTCGTGGTCCTGGCCCGCGCCGAAGCCTTGAAGCGCCAGGGCAAGGACATCATCAGCCTAGGGATCGGCCAGCCCGACTTCCCGACCCCGCCCCACATCGTCGAGGCCGCGGCCAAGGCGCTCCGCGATGGCCACCACGGCTATACGCCGGCGAACGGCATCCTGCCCTTGCGCGAAGCGGTCGCGGCCGACATCGAGAAGCGGCGCAGCGTCGCCGTCCACCCCGACCGGATCGTGGTCGTCCCCGGCGGCAAGGTGACGATGTTCTTCGCGATCGTCATGTTCGGCGAACCCGGCGCCGAGATCATGTACCCCGATCCCGGTTTCCCGATTTACGAGTCGGTGATCCGGTTCACGGGTGCGACGCCGGTCGCGATGCCGCTCTACGAGAAGAACGACTTTTCATTCTCGGCCGATGAAGTGCTGGCCAAGGTGACGTCCAGGACAAGGCTCATCATCGTCAATTCGCCCGCCAATCCCACCGGCGGCGCGGTGCCGAAGGCCGAGCTCGACCAGCTCGTCGCCGGGCTCGAACGCCACCCCCACGTCGCCATCATGTCGGACGAGATTTACGACCGCATCGTCTATGACGGCCGCGGCCACGCATCGCTCCTCGCCTACGAATCGATCCGCGACCGCCTGATCGTGCTGAACGGTTGGTCGAAGACCTACGCCATGACCGGCTGGCGCCTCGGCTACGGCGTCTGGCCTCAAGGCTTGGTCGAGCACGCGACCCGGCTCGCGGTCAACGACCACTCGTGCGTCAATGCGGCGACGCAGTGGGCCGGCAAGGCCGCGCTCGAAGGGCCGCAGGACGCGGTCGACCGCATGGTCGCGGCGTTCGATGAACGCCGGCGCGTGATCCACCAGGAACTGAACGCGCTCCCCGGCGTCGGCTGCGTCAAGCCGGCCGGTGCCTTTTACGCCTTCGCCAACGTCGCCAAGACCGGGCAGTCGGCGCGCGCGCTCGAGACCAAGTTCCTCGAGGACGGCGGCGTCGCCACCGTCGCGGGCACCAGCTTCGGCACCCACGGCGAGGGCTTCATCCGCTTCTCCTATGCCAACTCGGTCGAGAACATCCGCGAAGCCATGCATCGGATCCGCCGGGTGCTCGGAAACTGACCCAGGCCCGCCTGCCTACGCCTTAGGCAGGTGCCCGAATCGGCGGCAGCGCGACCCCCGATCACTAAAAATTCTCCCGGTGATATCAAGGTGTTAGTCGCTACGCCCGGTGGCACGCTGCGTGCGTAGCCAATTGCGTGAGGCTCTTGCGGGCCGCCTCGGGCGTGACCGCAAGATCGGGAGGAGTAGGCGTTTGAAAAAGATCGAAGCGATCGTCAAGCCGTTCAAGCTCGACGAGGTCAAAGAAGCGCTCCACGAAATCGGGCTCCAAGGCATGACGGTCACCGAGGCCAAGGGCTTCGGCCGGCAGAAGGGCCACACCGAGCTCTACCGCGGCGCCGAATACGTCGTCGATTTTCTCCCTAAAGTGAAGATCGAGATCATCGTCGACGACAACCTGGTCGAGCGCGCGATCGAATGCATCCAGCAGGCGGCGCGCACCGGGCGGATCGGCGATGGCAAGATTTTCGTCACCACCGTCGAGGAAGTCGTCCGCATCCGCACCGGCGAGCGCGGTCCGGACGCGATCTAAGTTTCGGAATTGGGACAGAACCATGGCGAAGACACCGACATCCAAGGGCTCAGCAGCAAGAGGGAGTACGGCGATGGCCGACGCGAGCATCAAGAAAGTACTGCAGACGATCAAAGACAAAGAGGTGAAGTACCTCTCGCTTCGCTTCACCGACCCGCGCGGCAAGTGGCAGCACCTTGCGATGGACACCCGGATCGTCGATGAGGACACCCTCACCGGCGGCGTCATGTTCGACGGCTCCTCGATCGCCGGCTGGAAGGACATCTCCGAATCCGACATGACGCTGATGCCGGACGCAGCGACCGCGACCATGGATCCGTTCGCGGCGCAGACCCAGATGGTCGTGTTCTGCGACGTCTACGAGCCCACCACCGGCGAGCCGTACGGGCGCGACCCGCGTTCGGTCGCGAAGCGCGCCGAGGCGCACCTCGCCCACACCGGCATCGGCGACCGCGCCATGTTCGGACCCGAACCCGAGTTCTTCGTCTTCGACGACGTCCGCTTCAAGGTCGCGATGAACGGCTCGATGTACGCGGTCGACGAGGAGGAAGGCCCCTACAACTCCGATCGCAGCTTCGAAGGCGGCAACAGCGGCCACCGCCCGCCGACCAAGGGCGGCTACTTTCCGGTGCCGCCGGTCGATTCGGCCAACGACCTCCGCGCCGAGATGAACTCGGTGATGGCCGAGATGGGCCTGAAGACCGAGAAGCACCACCACGAGGTGGCGCCCAGCCAGCACGAGCTCGGCATCAAGGGCGACACGTTGGTCCTCACCGCCGACATGGTGCAGATCTACAAGTACGTTGTGCAGAACGTCGCCCACAGCTACGGCAAATCCGCGACCTTCATGCCGAAGCCGATCCTGGGCGACAACGGCTCGGGGATGCACACCCACCAGTCGATCTGGAAGGGCGACAAGCCGATCTTCGCCGGCAACAACTACGCCGACCTTTCCGAGACCGCGCTCTTCTACATCGGCGGCATCATCAAGCACGCCAAGGCGATCAACGCGTTCACCAACCCGACCACCAACAGCTACAAGCGCCTGGTGCCCGGGTTCGAGGCGCCGGTGCTCTTGGCTTACTCGGCCCGCAACCGCTCGGCCTCGTGCCGCATCCCCTATACGTCGAGCCCCAAGGGCAAACGCGTCGAGGTGCGGTTCCCCGACCCCGCCGCCAACCCCTACTTCGGCTTCGCGGCGATGTTGATGGCGGGCTTGGACGGCATTCAGAACCGCACCCACCCCGGCGATCCGATCGACAAGAACCTCTACGATCTGCCGCCCGAAGAACTGAAGAACGTACCGACGGTATGCGGGAGCTTGTGGGAAGCGCTCGATGCGCTCGACAAGGACCGCGCGTTCCTGAAGAAAGGCGATGTCTTCACCGACGACCTGATCGATGGCTACCTCGAGCTGAAGCGGGCCGAAGCCAAGCGTTACGACATGACGCCGCACCCGCTCGAATTCGAGATGTACTACAGCGTCTGACGTCTCCCTGCGACTGACGGCGCGAACGGCGCGGGCATCGATGCCCGCGCCGTCTTGTTTTGGAAGGCCGAGGCCTTAGAATAGACACCATGCGCCTTGGGGAGGGTGGGATGACATCGACGGCAAGCGCCGCGCGCGCGTTCTCGACCGATCCGGACCAGTCGGCGGTGCTGCCGGCGTCGTGGTACTACGACCCGGCGATCCTCGCCGCCGAAAAAGAAGCGATCTACTTCAAGAGCTGGCAGTTCGCCGGCGCGCTCTACGATCTGCCCGAGCCGGGTTGCTATTTCACCGCCGCGATCCTCGACCAGAGCGTGATCGTGCTCCGCGACAAGAAGGGCGAGCTTCGCGCCTACTACAATGTCTGCGCCCACCGCGGCCACGAGATCGTCCAGGGCGCGGGGCGAAAGATGATCCTCACCTGCCCTTACCATTCGTGGTCCTATGATTTGGACGGTGCCTTGAAGGCGGCCGGCAACGCCGAGAACGTCAAGGGCTTCGACGCCAAGGAATTCGGGCTCAAGGAAATCCGGGTCGAAGCGTTCGCGAACATGGCGTTCGTCAATTTCGACGCCGCCGCGCCGCCGCTCGCGGCGATCGCCGGCGACCTCGAGGCCGACTTCCGTCGCGTCGTCCCCGACTTCGACCGCCTGGTGCCGTTCCGCCGCGACCATTACGACATCAAGTCGAATTGGAAGATCGTGATCGAGAACTTCCTCGAGTGCTACCACTGCCCGGTCGTGCACCCGGGCGTGATGGGCGAGGAAAACGCCAATATGCAGCCATCATGGGAGTCGGAGGACTGCGGCTATTTCTCGCGCCACATCATCCGCGCCCATCCCGAGGAGGTGCAGAGCCAAGCGACCGAGAAACTACCGTTTCAGTTCCGAGCCGGCGGCCCGATCAAGGACGGCCACCTGTGGGGGCTGTGGCCCAACGTCTGCTTCATCGCCCGGCCCGGCGACTCGAACTTTCAAGTATTCCATGTGATGCCGTCGGGACCCGAGACTACCCACGAGACGCTGGTCAATTTCGGCAAGGGCGGCGCGCCCGAAGCGCTCGAGCTCGCCTCGTTCGACCGCTTCCGCGACGAGCTCAACTGGCAGGACATCGGCGTGGTCGAGAGCGTCCAGCGCGCGATGCACTCGAAGGGCTTCAAGGGCGGACGCCTGATGGTCGACCCCGACAATTCATGGCGGAGCGAAGGCTCGGTCCACCACTTCGATAAGATGGTGTGGGAAGCGGTGAACGGGCGCGGTTAGTACTCGCTAACATAGGTTCGTGGCCCGGCCTCATCCTTCGACGGGCTCAGGATGAGGCTCAAAGAAAAGCCCTCATCGTGAGCTTGGCGAACCATGAGGGCGTGTCTCCGGATTGCGAGTCGGGGCGCTATCACGCCGGCCTAGCCACAGGTAAGCGGATAAGTAATCTTGAGCGCGCGCCCCGCAAGCGGCACGCCGGCATCGTCGCCATCGCGCGGGTAGGTCCGAGCCGGATCGAAGCATGCGATCCGACCGGGGCCGTCGTGCCAAAAGAAGTGCGGCGTCACGGCTTGAACCAAGCCCGGTCCTTGCGTGATCCGGGTTTCGAATTCGAGCAGGTCGGGCGGTTCGAGCGTCGCGATCGCCTGCCCGCGCCGGACGCGCTCGCCCGGCGCGACTTTGAGGACGCCGAGGCCGCGATAGACCGTCCGCACCATGTAGGGTTCGCCGAACGCGTGGGCCGGGTGATCGATCCAGATCTCGCCGCTGGTCGTCCGGGTCGCGAGCGTGACGATGCCTTCGGCCGCCGCCAGTACCGGCGCGTCGGGTTTCCCCTGGATCGCGATCAATGGGCGGCGTTCGCCGCTCGGGCCGCGCGCGAGGTAGTCGCTGGCGATTGCCGCCGCGCCCGGCGGCAGCAACGGCGCCGACTTGAGTTGCGTGTGGTGTGTTCCGGCCAACAACTCGGCCATGACCGCGGTCACGATCGGCCGCGTCTCGGCCTGGGTCGCGCCGACCCGGAGCCTGGGGTCGTAGAGCGCTTGCAGCACCATCGCGTCCCACGGCGTCTGGCCGTCGGCCTCGCGGATATTGTCGTAGACGAACATGATCGATTCGTAGGCGAACGTCGCCGGCGCGTGGCCGCGGACGCCCAGGCTATGCATGATTTCGTGGTCGAGGCAGCGCACCACCCGCTGCTCGGGCGTCTGGCGCGCGCTCGGCAACGTCGCGATCACGATCCGGCTGCGGTTGGCGTGGCAGCGCACCCATTCCTCGCTGTCGCGCCCCTCGAGCCGGGTACGGATGCGAACGGTCTCCTCGCGCACGAACGTGATCGTGAAGTTGAAGCGCTTGGCGTCGGCCGGCGCGACTTCGATCGGCATGCCGGTGAGTTCGACCAACCGCTGCAACCGCGCCGCAACCACTGTCCGATAGGCTTCAACCTCGTTCCCCTCCAGCTTGATCACGAGGTTGGCGTTCTTGATCACCGCATCGTCGGGGCGTTGAAACGCGAGCCGGGTGAAGAAGTCAACCATCTCGGCGAGGTTCGGCGCCGCGGCCGCCGGCCCGACCGCGACAAGCGCGAGCGCCGCCGCGACGCCCCACCGCATCGCGCCGCGCCGACCCTTCATTTGCCGGTCGGGATTTCAAGCGGGCGCGCCGGCGGCGCTGCGCAGGCTTCGCCGATCGCGCGGATCTTGGCCGTCACCGCCTGCACCCGTCCGGAAGCGATCGTGCTGTTGCCGGCGAGCGCCCATGCGTAGTCGCGGAATTCGGCGAAGGGTATCTCCTTTTCGATGCGCGCGAACACGCAGGCGCAGTGGCCGGGCGCGCCGAGCGACTTGGCGCAGCCGGTTCGATTGACGGCGATGAAGTCGGGCGTGTAGGCGGCGGGTATTTTTTCGTCGGGTGCGCCGCAACGCCGCCGCGCCGCTTCGATCGCGTCCGCGAAACGGGCGCCCTCGGGCTCGGCTTCGAGCGTGCCGCGGACGTATTTGAGAAGAATTTCGGGCGTGACGTTCCGCTGCAAGGCGCCGGCCGCACACACACATGCCGCTGGCGACCCGCCGTGGTCGCGGCAGCGCTTGATCACGACGTCGACCGTCTCGGGTGGATAGGCATTGCGGCCGCGGATGTCGATCTTGGCGAGCACGGCAGCGGCGAATCCGGGGGCGCGGAGCCGATCGGCGCGATCGGCGCGATCACAATAGTAGCCGTCGATACGCTCGTTGACCTTGCCGAGCTCGCCAGCGGTCCGCGCATAGCGACGAAAGCCGAAGCAGTGGAGCTCCCGGCCAGGCAGGCGGAAATAGAAGTAGGTGCCGCCGCCGTGGTCGGCTTCTGCGATCGAGTCTTTGTCGATCGCCACTCCGTCGCTCGGAAAAAACGCCTTGGCGAGATCGTCGGGCAGCGTCAGCGGTTGGACGATCCACGACCTGAGCGGCGGCGACGTCGTGAGCCAAACGTCGAGCCGAGGGTACGCGTCGACCGCGGTTCGCCACTGGCCACGTTCCAGGAGTTGAACGCCCCCGTCGCGCGTCTCGCGCGCCGCCCCGTAAGCGTGGAGGGTGAGGCCCAAGTCGCCGGCACCGATCATGATCTTACCGTCGGCGGCGTCGATGACGCGCCATTCGGCCGTTTGCGCGAGCGCAATAGACGCCGCTCCAGCGGATAGGAAGACCGCAATCAGGGCGGTAATGGAAAGACGAAACATGGATCCGAATGTCGCGAATGCGACTCCGAGCTTATACCGGACGCGGCCGTTTCCGCTGATCGAGCGCCACGTAAACGAAGGTGCCCTCGGTCACGAGCAGGTGCGCCGCCTCGGCTTGATCGCGGCGATGGACGAAGGTCTCGAGTTTGACCGTCATCGAGGTACGCCCGACCTTGACGACTTCGGCATAGACCGAAACGACGTCGCCGACCGAGATCGGGCGGACGAACGTCATGCGATCGATCGCCACCGTCGCGACCCGGCCCTTGGCGCGTTCGGCCGCCACCACCCCGCCGGCGATGTCCATCTGCGCCAACACCCAGCCGCCGAAGATGTCGCCGTTGGCGTTGGCATCGGCCGGCATCGGCACGGTGCGGATGGTGGCGGGGCGGGCGGGCGGGGTGCGGCTATCGGACATGCTCGTTCTCCGGACCAAAAAAACGACGCTCACGCTGCCGGCATCAGTTCCTTGTAGAAGAAAGAACAATCGTCCAGACCGCGGCCGTCCGGCAAGACCGCATAGCGGGGAACGATCCCGAACCGACAATAGCCCAACTGCTCGTAGAGCCGCTCGGCCGCGCTGCCGCGCTGCGTGTCGAAGGTCAGGAGGGTGCGGCCGCGGGCCCGCGCTTCCTCTTCGATCCGGACCATCAACGCATGGGCGAAGCCCCGGCGCCGCGCCCGGCGATGCACCAGGACTTTTTTCACGTCGGCCCGGTGGCGCTGATTTGGCGGCGTGTCGAGGTCGAGCAACGCCGTGCCGACCAAGCCTCCGTCGTCGTATGCGGCAACGAGAATCGTCGAGCCGGCCGCTATTTCTTGTATTGCCTTGTCCCAGAATGCGGCGGCATCGGCTAGCCCGAACGGCATCACGAAATTGACGCTCGCGCGCCCGCGACACAGTCGGCCAGGACCTCGGCCAGCGCTGGAAGCTCCTGCGTCGCCCGACTGGCATCGAGGAGGTGAATTTCGCTCATCCCACGAACCCCTACATCTTGTTGTCGAAAATTATCCACATACCGTATATTCGCCGCAACTTGGCTTCGGGGCGTACGCCTCCCATGTGTGACGAGGTTCGATGAACGACCTGTTCGATTTCGCCAAAAAAGGTAAGTCCGACGTGAAGAAGTCGAAGGCCGGGAAGAAGGCGGGCTATACGGCTGAAGACATCGAAGTCTTGGAGGGCCTCGATCCGGTCCGTCGCCGGCCCGGCATGTATGTCGGCTCGACCGACGAGCACGGGCTCCATCACCTCGCCGCCGAAGTCCTCGACAACGCCATGGACGAGGCCGTCAACGGCCACGCCACCCACATCGACCTCGTCCTCAACGCCAACGGCAGCCTGACCGTGCGCGACAACGGCCGCGGCATCCCGATCGATCCGCACCCCAAGTTCAAGTCGAAGTCGGCGCTCGAGGTCGTCCTCACCATGCTTCACTCGGGCGGCAAGTTCTCGGGCAAAGTCTATCGCACCGCCGGCGGCCTCCACGGCGTCGGCGTCTCGGTCGTGAACGCGCTCTCCTCCTCGCTCGAGGTCGAAGTGGCGCGCGACGGCGCGATCTGGACCCAGGGCTACGCCCGCGGCACGCCCAAGACCAAGCTCAAGAAAGCCGGTCCGGCCAAGAACCGCCACGGCACCACCATCACCTTCGTGCCCGACACCGAGATTTTTGCTGCCGCCCAGTTCAGCCCGTCCCGCCTCTACGAGATGGCCAAGGCCAAGGCATACCTCCATTCCGGCGTCACCATCGAGTGGCGGTGCGCGCCCGAGCGGCTGACCAAGAGCGCCCGCGTCCCCGCGACGGCGAGCTTCCATTTCCCGAACGGCCTCGCCGACCATCTGGCCGAGATCATCAACGGCAGCGACACCGTGACCCCGACCGCGTTCGCCGGCGCCGCCGACCTCCCCGACGATCAGGGTCGGATCGAATGGGCGATTGCGTGGCCGCGCGGCGAAGACGGCCGCATCCTCACCTATTGCAACACGGTGCCGACACCCGACGGCGGCACCCACGAGAACGGCCTGAAAACCGCGCTCACCCGCTCGCTCAAAGACTATGGCGAGCTCGCCGGCAATCGCCGCGTCGCCCAAGTGACGACCGACGACGTCGTTTCGGGCACCTGCGCGATCCTCTCGCTCTTCATCAAGAACCCGCAGTTCTTCGGCCAAACCAAGGCCAAGCTCACCAACGCCGAGGCCCAGCGCTGGGTGGAGGCGGCGCTCAAAGACCGGCTCGACCACTGGCTCTCGGGCGCGCCTGAAGCCGCCAATGCGCTCTTGGAAGAAATGATCGAGCGCGCCGAGGAACGGCTGCGGCGCAAGCAGGAAAAAGAGGTTCAGCGCAGGGTCGCCGGACGTAAGACCCGGTTGCCGGGTAAGCTCTCGGACTGCACCGAGTCCAACACCGAGCACACCGAACTCTTCATCGTCGAAGGCGACTCGGCCGGCGGCTCCGCCAAGCAGGCGCGCGACCGTCGCACCCAGGCGGTGTTGCCGCTGCGCGGCAAGATCCTGAACGTCGCCCAGGCCGGCGCGCAGAAATTCGCCGGCAACCAAGAACTCACCGACCTCGTCAAGGCGCTGGGCTGCGGCTTGGGCGACAAGTTCAACATCGACGATCTGCGCTACGGCAAGGTCGTGATCATGACCGACGCCGACGTCGATGGCGCCCACATCGCCGCCCTGCTGATGACGTTCTTCTTCCGCGAACTCCCCGGCCTGGTCGATGCTGGGCGGCTCTATTTGGCGCAGCCGCCGCTGTTCCGCCTGACCCAGGGCGGCAAGACGCTTTACGCCCGCGACGACGCTCATAAGGAAGCGCTGCTCGAAGCCGAGTTCGACAAGCGCGCCAAAGTCGAGGTCAGCCGCTTCAAGGGCTTGGGCGAGATGCCGCCGGGGCAGCTCAAGGAAACCACCATGAGCCCCAAGGACCGCACCCTCCTCAAGGTCGTGATCCCCAAGGAACAGGCCAAGGCGACCGCCAAGCTGGTCGATGCATTGATGGGCAAGAAGCCCGAACTCCGGCTTGCGTTCATCAAGGAAAACGCCCATTTGGTAGAGGACCTCGACGTCTAGCGCCCGCGGAGGCTCAGGATGCCGGCTCTCTCGATTTCGGTACGACGCGCCGCGCACGCCGCGCTCGGCCTCGCCGCCCTGGCGTTGGCCGGCTGCGCCAACGATCGCCCGATCACGCTACCGACTATCACGACGTACTACGATCCGACGCTCGTATGGTACGCGACGCGGGGCGGCTTTCCGACCGTCGTCGTCGGCAATCCGTACGCGGCCGGGCAGCCGGACGTCGCCGGCGCGTCGTCGAGAGCCTGGTGCTGCCGAACCGGTTCGACGCGCGCCGTTCGTTGTGCGCGACGCCGCCCAAGCGGTCGCCGGCTATCGCCTCGTGCTCGTGTTCGATCCGCTGCCGCCCGGGCTACGCTTTCAGGAGACCTGCGGCGAGCCGGCCAAGATCGGCGTCTCGCCGCGCGCCGACGTCGTCGTCATGTACGCCGCGTTCTGTGTCGGCAGCCGCTCGATCTCGGAGTATGCGACCGTCGGCGCGCGTCCGGCCGACCCCAACGATCCGGCGTTCCGGTTGTTCCTGAACAAGGCGCTCGAAGAACTGCTGCCGGACTACGGACCGCGTCAGCCCGGATTCGGGGGCCGCTAACGCCAATGAACCCGCGGGTCGGCGCGGCACTGCTCGCGATCGCGATTTTGGCGGGATGCGCCGCCGATCTGAGCGTCCGAAGCGACGCCGTCGCCAACCACAAACCCGCCTACGATCCGTTCGACGTTTGGCACGCCGGTAAGAGCGGCGGCATTCCGACGCTCATCTACGGCAACCCGTTCGCGCTCGATGAGGCCGCCGCGCACGAAGCGGTTCGCGCCCAGCTCAAGCTCCCCGGCTGGCACCAGGACTTACCCTTCACGCTCGTAAGCGCCACGGCGCCGCGCCGGGGTCTTCGCCTGGCGTTCGTCTTCAACCCGAGCAAGCGCCTGAGCGAAGGCGACGGCTGCGGCGACGTTCGCGACATCGCGTTGGCGGACCGCAGCGCCATCACCCGCGTCGCGGCGGCGTTCTGCGCCGGCGAGCGGCTGCTGGCCGAGGTCGCGGCAGAGGCGCCGGTCGCCGGCCCCGCCGATCCAACGTTCACGGCCCTGCTCGATCGAACCCTCCGCGACCTCCTGCCGCTGCGCAACCCTTCGGTGTTCGACGGGCGCGCCTGCGTTCCCCCCTCATGCTAAACGCCCAGCGCCTGCGCGCGGTCGCGGCCGCCGGCGCTCTCGTTCTCGCCGCCTGCACCGGCCCCGGAGCGGGATCGTTCAGCTACGTGTCGCCGGTCTACGATCCCGCCTTGATCCTGGACGCCGCCCGCGGCGGCGGCGTCCCGACGGCGATCATCGGACAGCCGTTCGCCGGTGCGCCGGCCGAACTCCCCGACCGCGTACGCGCACTGCTCGCGATGCCGCCCTGGCTCGCGCCGGCGCCGTTCGTGGCGGCGGACCCGGCGCCGGCGCGCGACTACCGCATCGTTCTCATCTTCAATCCGGCTCCGCCCGGCATCGTCTTCGAGCGCGCCTGCCAGGCTGCGAACGGCTTTGCGCTGGCACCCCCGGCCGGCGACGTTTTCGTTCACGCCGCTTTCTGTTTCGACGACCAGACGCTCACCGAGGTCGACGCGCGCGGCCTTGCGGACGGCGTCGACGATCCGCGGTTTCGCGCCCTGCTCGCCCGAACCCTCGCCGACCTGCTGCCGCCCGCCAATCCAGGCCAGGACGAGGCCTGCCGGCGCTCGCTCGGGCGACAATGCTAACGGGGTGGAAAAAACACGCCGATAGTGCTAGGGATGCGGCCGTTCATGCGTTACGCAAGGGCCCTTCCGAGTGAATTCGCTCCGTCGCCCGGTTAACGCTTTCCCCTAGCGAGCGGGCTTAGGCGTTACCATTCTCGATGACATTTGAAGAACTAGGACTTAGCGCGGCGGTTCTCAACGGCGTCGCCGACGCGGGCTATTCCGAACCCACCCCGATTCAGACCCAGGCGATCCCGATCGTGCTGCAGGGCCGCGACGTCATCGGGTGCGCGCAGACCGGGACCGGCAAGACCGCGTCGTTCGTCTTGCCCATGCT
The DNA here is from genome assembly GCA_016869275.1 of Alphaproteobacteria bacterium. Taxonomy (GTDB): domain Bacteria; phylum Pseudomonadota; class Alphaproteobacteria; order SHVV01; family SHVV01; genus SHVV01. Next base: position 75,157 of record VGEO01000006.1, read on the forward strand.
CGACGTCCTGTCGGCCGGACGCGCCCGCGCCCGCATGCCGCGCTCGCTCATCCTTGAGCCGACGCGCGAGCTCGCGATGCAGGTCGCCGACAACTTCACCAAATACGGCAAGTACCTGAAGCTCAACAAAGCGCTGCTGATCGGCGGCCTCTCGTTCGAGGACCAGGACAAGATCATCGACCGCGGCGCCGACGTCCTGATCGCGACGCCCGGACGGCTACTTGATCACTTCGAGCGCGGGCGGCTGGTGCTGTCCGACATCAAGATCTTCGTGATCGACGAAGCCGACCGCATGCTCGACATGGGCTTCATCCCCGACGTCGAGAAGATCAGCGGGCTGCTGCCGGCGCTGCGCCAGACGCTGCTGTTCTCGGCGACGATTTTGCCCGAGATCCGCCGCCTCGCCGACCGCTTCATGATGAACCCGCGCGAAATCGCGGTCACGCCGGCGGCGACGCCGCTCGACACCATCGAGCAGGCGATGCTGATCGTCGGCGGCGACGAGAAGGAAAAGCGTCACGTGCTGCGCACGCTGATGCGCGAGCGCGCGATCGCCGGCGCGCTCATTTTCTGCAACCGTAAAAAGGACGTGGACATCGTCGCCAAATCGCTCGCCAAGCACGGCTTCTCGGCCGCCGGACTGCACGGGGACATGTCGCAGCCGGCCCGGCTCGAAACGCTGCAGCGCTTCAAGGCCGGCGGCGTCACCTTCCTGGTCGCATCCGACGTCGCCGCCCGCGGGCTCGATATCTCGGGACTGCCAGCCGTCATCAACTACGACGTTCCGACGCATCCCGAGGATTACATCCACCGCATCGGCCGCACCGGCCGCGCCGGCATGTCGGGCCATGCCTACACGCTCGCGACGCCCGACGACGGCGAGTACATCGCGGCGATCGAAAAGATGATGGTCCGCGCCATACCGCGCACGACGCTCGCTGGAATCGACGAAGCCGCCTTCGCCGAGGGCGATGGTAGGCGCCGCCGTCGCGGACGAGGCCGCGGCGGCCGGCCCGCGCGCGGCGGCGAGCGTCGTCCGGAGCGCGGCGGCGAACGCCGCTCGGACCGCGGCGAGCGTCGCCCCGAGCGCCGCCCGGTGCGGGGAGCCGAGCATCGCACGGCGCACGCCGAATCCGATCGGCCGGCGCCCGCCGAACCCGCGCACGTAACGCCGCGCGAGCCGATGACAGTCGAATCGGCTGTACCGGCCGCAGAGCGTCACGATGAACGCGCGGCCGCCGCAGCGCCGCGCGCGCACGAGCGGCCGCCCCGCCACGAACCGCGCCGGGGTCGCGATCGCGGTCCCCGCGAAACCGAGCCGGCGGTGGTCGGTCTCGGCGATCACGTTCCGGCCTTCTTGCTGCGGTCGGTGCCGGAGGAGATGCTGAACGGCGGCAAGAAGAAGTGAGGGGCCATGCAGACGATTTTCGTGATGGTCAAGTGCGACCTCGGCATGTCGTATCAGGTCGCCGACGAGGCGGTGCAGCTCGATAAGGTGTCCGAGGTCTACTCGACCTCCGGCCAGTACGACCTTCTGATGAAGTGCTACTTGAACGACGACGAAGACATCGGCCACTTCGTCTGCGAGCAGCTCCAAAAGCTGCCCGGCATCAAGGACACTTTTACCCTCATTACCTTCAAAGCGTTCGGGTAACCCCCTTGCCCGCGCGCCCGCGATGGCGTGCGCTTGCGGCGATCGCACCCATGTTGCTTTTCAGGAGAGGGCGGCGTGGCGCATCACCGGCCCACTTGCCGCCGATCCGGATCGAGGCGTGACGGTGGCCGGCGCGAATAGTTTAAGGTTAAACTAATTCGCGCCACCTTCGAGGCTCTGCATGTCCGACGCCGCTCCGTTCCTGTCCCCGCTCGCCGGCCACCATGCGCTGGTGACCGGCGGCGCGCGCGGCATCGGCGGCGCGATCGTCGACGAGCTGGCGCGCTTGGGCGCGAGCGTCACTATCCTCGACATCAATGCGCATGTATTGGCCGACAAGGCAGCCGCGCTCACCGCGCGCGGCGCCAGGGTCGCGACCGCGGTCGCCGATATCACCAAGCCCGAGTCGGTCGATCGGGCGTTCACCGCCGCCGAAGCCGCGTTCGGGCCGCCGCAGATCCTTGTCAACAACGCCGGCGTCGCCGACCCGGCGCCGTTCTTGAAGACCAGCGTCCAGACCTGGCAGCGCATCCTCGACATCAACCTGAACGGCGCCTTCCACTGCACCCAGCGCGCGCTCCCGGCGATGATGAAGGCGAACTACGGGCGGGTGATCGCGACCGCCTCGACCGCCGGCCTGGTCGGCTACCGCTACTCGGCGGCCTACTGCGCCTCGAAGCACGGTGTCGTCGGCCTTACCCGCGCGCTCGCGCTCGAACTCGCCAAGACCGCGATCACCGTCAATTGCGTCTGCCCCGGCTTCACCGACACCGCGATCGTCGCCGAGGCGGTCACGAACATCACGTCGAAGACCGGCCGCAGCGCGGAGGAGGCGCGCGCGAGCCTGGCCTCCTATAACCCGCAAGGACGGATCATCGCGCCCGCCGAGATCGCGATGGTGGTGGGCTGGCTCGCGCTCCCGGCTTCGGGCTCGATCACCGGCCAGGCGATCCCGGTCGCCGGCGGCGAGGTGATGTCGTGACCGAACGCAGCGCGCGGGCGCTCGCCGCGCCGGAGTCCGGCGATCTCGAAACCGCCGCTCAGGGCGACAAGCTCGAGCTCCGCGTCTGGCTTCGGCTTCTCACCTGCGCCAATTTGGGCGGTGCCGCGCTCAGGCGCCGCTTGCGCGAGCGCTTCGATACCACGCTGCCGCGCTTCGATGTGCTCGCCCAGCTCGCGCGCTCGGCCGAAGGCCTCGCCATGGGTGAGTTATCCAAGCGCCTGATGGTTACCAACGGCAACGCGACCGGCCTGGTGGCGCGGCTCGCCGCCGACGGCCTGGTGACACGGGCACCCGCCGCCCACGACCGCCGCCGCCAGACCGTGCGCTTGACGCCGGCGGGTCGGCGCGAATTCAAGGCGATAGCCGCCGCCCACGACACATGGATGGCCGACCTCACCGCCGACTTGAGCCGCGCCGACAAGGACGCCTTGTTCGGGCTCTTGGGCGCGCTCAAATCCTCGTTCAAGAACCAG
>VGEO01000007.1 GCA_016869275.1 Alphaproteobacteria bacterium
CGAGCGCGCGGGCGCGGGCGCGGAAGGTCCCGCTCGCCATGCCGCCGGCGGCGAGCGGATGCTTGAGCAGCGCGAGCAGCGGGATCGGCGCGACCGCGCTCACCGCGACCTCGGCGATCAAGCGGAGAAAAACGCCGGGGCGCGTGGCCGCGAGCGGCGTGCCGCCGGAATCGTCGACCGCGACGTTCCAACGTTTGAGCTCGGCTGCGACCCGTCGCGCGAGCGCGCGATCGGGGGTGACCAGGGCGGCGGTGCGGCCCGGCGTTTCCAACGCTTCGCGCAGCACCACTGCGATCGTCACCGCCTCTTCCTGCGGGCTCGCGCTTTCGATCCAGCGCAAATCGGCGAACGCGCCACGGTCGGGGACGACCGGCGCGGCGATAGCGTGGGCGGGCCGTAGCGCTTCGCGCAGGAGCAGCGTGCGGTCGACCGCCGGGGGCGCCTCGTTCCACATGGGGACCGCCGTTCGCGCGATCCCGATGCGATCGAGGAGCTGTTTGAGGGCGTGCTGCGGATGGCTGGGTGCCAGCGCCTCCCATGCATCGTCGTCGAGGCCGCGGTCGAGCCCCGGGAGCACGACGGCGCCGGCAGGAAGGCGGCTGACCGCCGCCAGGAGCGCGGCGGTAGCCGGAATCGAGCCGGTCGACCCGGCGGCGATGACCGGCGTCGTCGGCGGTGCGGCACCCCAGCGCGCGGTCCGCGCCGCCAACAACCGATTGCGACGCTCGGCGCGATCGATCGCGCCCAGGCGCTCGAGTTCGCGCGGCCAGTCCTTGGTCAGCACCGCCAGGAAGTCGAGCGTCACTTGCCAATGTTGGGCGAAATCTTCGGGCACCAACGTCGTCAACGCAGCCAGATTCGCCTGCTCGGTCGCGACTTGGTCGAGCAAACGACCCAGCGCGTCGGCGAGCGCGAGCGCCTGTGCCGGCGGCACGGCTTGGTCCGGCGGCGCGCGTTCTCGGATCAACCGCGCCAACGTCAGCTGGCGCCGGATCGGGTCGACCGACGGCGGCGTTTCCAACCACGGCTGCGCGTCGGCGGCGGTGGCGAGCGCGGCATCGGCGATCGCTTCGTCGTCATCGACGTCGCCCAGCGGCTGAATGCGCGGCAACAGCAGCGCGGCACCCTCGGCGCGGCGCAAGAACGCGTCGCGGAGCGCGCGGCAGGCGCGCCGGGTCGGCAGCAAGACGATCGCTTCGCTGAGCGCAAGTTGCGAAGCTCCGCACCGCGCCAAGATGCCGTCGGCGAGGACGTCGAGAAACGGGAGCCCCGCCGCGATCGAATAGACCTTGGGCGCGGCGGTTGCGGTCACAACGTCGCCACCACGCGTTCGGCCATGAGGGCGTTGCCCGGCGTCCCGACCTCGATCCACAGGCCGTCGTGGCGGAGGCCGAACAGACGACCGGCGCCGAGGGCACGGTCGTAGAGCCGGTTGAGCGAGAACGCGCCCGCCGGCGCAGCGTCGAACAGGCGCGGGTGGAGGAGTTGAATGCCGGTAAAGACGAACGGTGCGACCCGGGCCTCGACGCGACGCTCGATCTGCCCGTCCGGCGCCATCGTGAAGTCGCCCGGGCCGTCGTAGCCGACCGCGGACGGGGTCGGGTGCACGAGGAGGAGCGCGTCCATCACGGCCGGGTCGAAACGCTCGGCCATACGCTCGAATAGATCGCGTGCGCCGTTGAACCAGATCATATCGGAATTGACCGCGAAGAACGGTCCGCCGCCCAGGAGCGGCAGCGCCTTGGCGATGCCGCCGCCGGTGTCGAGCAGGGCGTCGGTCTCGTCGCTCACGACGATCCGCGGGCGCACGCGCGCCGCCAAATGTCGGCGCAGCAGCTCGGCCTTGTAGTGGACGTTGACGACCGCCGTTTCGATCCCCGCGTCCACGAGCCGATCGAGGGCACGATCAATCAACGTGCGACCGCCGATCGCGATCATCGCCTTGGGTCGATCGTGGGCCAGCGGCCGCATGCGTAAACCGATGCCCGCCGCCAAGACCATCGCGATCGTCGGAAGCGGAATCATGGGGTCGCTCCGGCGGCGTTATAGGCGCCGCGCCCGTCGGGCCGCTGCCGCCGTAGCGCCGGCGGCACCGCGCCCTCATACCAGACCGCGACCGGCGCCAGCGCCGGGTGAGCGAGATCGCGTTCGAGATAGGCGAACACCCGCGGAATTAAATCGAGGTAAGCGGGCTTGTGGTCGCGGCGAAAAAGGCGGGTGAAGATCCCGACGATCTTGGTGTTGCGCTGCGCGCCGAGAATGGCGTAAGCGTCGCGGAAGCCCACCGGATCGTCGCCGCTCGCGCCGAGGTAGCGCGCGATCATGCGCTCGGCCAGGGCCGGCGCGACGTCGCGCCGCGCGTCTTCCAGCAGAGAAACCAGATCGTAGGCCGGGTGGCCGGCGACCGCGTCCTGAAAGTCGAGCAGTCCGACCCGGGCCGACCCGGCGCGCTCGGCCAGCCACATCAAATTATCGGCGTGGTAGTCGCGAAGGACGAGCGTATCGTGGACCAGGGCGACCGGCGCGAGCGTCCGCCGCCACGCCTCGATAAAGGCGGCCGCCGTCGTTTCCGCGGTCGGGCGCCCGGTCACTGCTGGTAGATACCAGTCGATCAGAAGGCGCACTTCGGCGAGCAACCGATTTTCATCGTAAGGCAAGAGTTTCTCCGGGAGCGGTGCGTGGCGCAGCGCGACCAGGAGATCGACCGCCGCACCGTAGAGTTCGAGCGGGTCGTGACCAGCGGCCAGGAGCGACGTGAACTTGCGATCGCCCAGATCCTCGAGCAGGACGAGCCCGGCCGATTCCGCGCAGGCGAGAATGGCGGGCGCGCTGAAACGATGCGCCGATAAATGGCGCGCAATCGCGACGAACGGACGGAGGTCCTCTTTGTCGGAAGGTGCGTCCATCAGCACAGCCCCGGCACCGTTCCGCTCGACCCGCCAATAGCGCCGGAACGACGCGTCGGCCGCCAGCGGTGCGATGCCGGCCCCGCCCCAGCCCCAGGCGGCAAGCCGCGCTTCGATCGCGGCGCGACGAGTCGGTTCGAGCGCGGCCGTCACGGCGCCGCCACCGCCGCCACCCGCTCGCGCCAGGCACCGAAACCTTCGAGCGTCACTCGGCGGGCGTCGGCGGTGGCGCCGAACCCGAACGCGATCGTCAGACGATCCGGCGGCAGGAGCGGCCCGAGCCGGTCGGGCCACTCGATCAGGCTGATCGCAGTCGCGAACGCTTCCTCGATTCCGAGCTCGATCGCCTCGGCCGGTGCGTTGAGCCGGTAGAGGTCGAAGTGCCAGATCTCGCACGCTGGCTGGGCGTAGACCTGGACCAAGGTGAAGGTCGGGCTGGGCACATCGCCGTGCACGCCTCGCGCGGCCAGGAAAAAGCGCGCGAACGTGGTCTTGCCGGCACCGAGGTCGCCGCGCAAGGCGATCACGTCGCCCGGTCGGACGAGGCCGGCGACCGCGGACGCCAATCGTTCGGTTACGTGAATATCCGGAAGCACGATCTCGCGCCGCGCCGGCTCCGAGGGCGGGAGCATGGCTTGTTGTAGCGGGGCGATTTCGCGCTCGCAACCGGCTTTGCCGACGGCCGCGCCTTGCCGCGACGCGGTCCCGCACGCATCTTAAGGTCGACCGACGACGCCGCCTCATTATCGCCGCCATGACCCCCGGAACCCTTCGAACCGACATCCTCGTCATCGGCGCCGGCCCGGTCGGGCTGTTCGCGGTGTTCGAGGCCGGCATGCTCGGAATGAAATGCCACGTCGTCGACGTGCTCGACGAGGTGGGCGGGCAATGCACGGCGCTCTACCCGGAAAAGCCGATCTACGACATTCCCGGCTACCCCGAGATCTTGGCCGGCGACCTGATCGACAAGCTCGCGCGGCAAGCAGCGCCCTTCAACCCCGTCTACCACCTGGGCCGCCAGGTCACGGCCCTCGCCCCGCGCCCGGGCGGCGGCTGGCGCGCGACCGCCGACCGCGGCCTTGACATCGAGGCGGCCGCGATCGTCATCGCCGCGGGGGTCGGTGCGTTCGGGCCCCATCGACCGCTAATTCCCGGGATCGAGGCCTACGAAGGCAAGTCGGTGTTCTATTTCGTCAAGCGGCGCGAGGACCTGCGCGGCCGCCGAGTCGTCATCGCCGGCGGCGGCGATTCGGCGGTCGACTGGGCGATCGCCCTCAGCGACGTCGCCGCCAGCGTCACCGTCGTCCACCGCCGCGCCAAGTTCCGCGCCGCGCCGGCGAGCGAGCGGCGCCTTACGGAGCTGGTGGCCGCCGGCGCGATCGAGCTCGCGATCCCCTATCAGCTCGCCGGGCTCGATGGGCAGGACGGGCGCCTCAGCGCCGTCCGCATCGCCACCCTCGATGGCGAGGAGCGCCTCGTTCCGGCCGACGCGCTGCTCGCGTTCTTCGGGCTGACGATGAACTTGGGCCCGATCGCCGCCTGGGGGCTCAATCTCGACCGCAACCGCATCGTCGTCGACCCGGCGACGGGCGCGACCGGCCGCGCCGGGCTCTACGCGATCGGCGACATCGCCCACTACCCGGGCAAGCTCAAGCTGATCGTGACCAGCTTCGCCGAAGCGGCGATGGCGATGCACGCGGCCTACGCGCTGGCGCGGCCGGGTCAAGCGCTCCACGTCGAGTATTCGACGCTCCGCGGCGTGATCGGCCTGCCTTGAAATCGGGACGCGCCGGCTGCGGCTAGTAGCGGTAGTAGTCGGGCTTATAAGGCCCGCTCTGCTTGACGCCGATATAGGTCGCCTGCTTCTCGCTGAGCTTGGTGAGTTTGACGCCGAGCTTGTCCAAGTGCAGGGCCGCGACCTTCTCGTCCAGATGCTTGGGCAGGACGTAGACCTTGCGCTCGTACTTTGCGGCGTTGTTCCAAAGCTCGATCTGGGCCAGCACCTGGTTGGTGAACGAAGCGCTCATGACGAAGCTCGGGTGCCCGGTGGCGCAGCCCAGGTTAACGAGCCGGCCCTCGGCCAGGACGATCAGGCGCTTGCCATCGGGGAACTCGACCTCGTCGACCTGATCCTTGACCCGGTGCCAGCGGTAGTTGCGCAGCGCCGCGATCTCGATCTCCGAATCGAAGTGGCCGATGTTGCAGACGATGGCGCGGTCCTTCATCCGCCGCATGTGGTCGAGGGTAATGACGTCGACGTTGCCAGTGGCCGTGACGAAAATGTCGCCTACCGCCGCAGCCTCGTCCATGGTCGTGACCTGATAGCCCTCCATCGCTGCCTGCAGTGCACAGATCGGGTCGATCTCGGTGACGAGCACGCGCGCGCCCTGGCCGCGCAAGGACTCGGCCGAGCCCTTGCCGACGTCGCCGAAACCGGCGACAACCGCGATCTTGCCCGCCATCATCACCGAGGTCGCGCGCTTGATGCCGTCGACCAGGCTTTCGCGGCAGCCGTAGAGATTGTCGAACTTCGACTTGGTGACCGAGTCGTTGACGTTGATCGCCGGGACCTTGAGCCGGCCTTCCTTGGCCATTTCGTAAAGGCGATGGACGCCGGTAGTGGTTTCCTCGGAGATGCCTTTCACCTCGGCCAATATCCTCGGGTACTTGGCGTGCATGACCTGGGTGAGGTCGCCGCCATCGTCGAGGATCATGTTGAGGCGCCAGCCGCCCGGACCTTCGATGGTCTGATCGATGCACCACCAGAATTCTTCCTCGTTCATGCCCTTCCAGGCGAACACCGGCACGCCGCGCGCGGCGATCGCCGCCGCGGCGTGATCCTGGGTCGAGAAGATGTTGCAGCTCGACCACCGCACCGAGGCGCCGAGTTCGATCAGGGTCTCGATCAAGACCGCGGTCTGAATCGTCATGTGCAGGCAGCCGGCGATGCGCGCGCCCTTGAGCGGCTTGCGGGTGCCGAACTCCTTGCGGAGCGCCATCAAGCCCGGCATTTCGGTCTCGGCGATCGCGATCTCGCGGCGGCCCCAGTCGGCGAGGCCAATGTCTTTCACCTTGTAGTCGCTGACTGCGGGCATGGCGATCCTGGATATGGGGGGTTGGCGCGGGCGAGGTATAGCAGCGCCCATTCGGGGTCCACAACTCGAAATCCGCATCCGCGCTCACCGGGGCGACGGCGCTCACGGGTCGGCGTCGTCGGTCGCACGGCGATTGGCGCCGCTGGCGTCGAGGTCACGGTGGCGGACCAGGACCGCATAGCCGGCGGCGCCGAGATCGGCGGCGACGCGCTCGGCGACGAATACCGACCGGTGCCGACCGCCGGTGCAGCCGACGGCGATGGTGAGGTAGGTCTTGCCTTCGCGGATGTAGTTGGGAAGCAGGAGCTCGAGCAGATCGGCGAGCCGGGCGTAGAACGCGGCGAACACAGGATCGGCGGCGACATAGTCCTTGACGCCGGCGTCGAGGCCGGAGAGCGGCCGCAAACCGTCGACATAGTGCGGATTGGCGAGAAAGCGCACGTCGAACACGAGATCGGCTTCGCGCGGCAAACCGCGGCGGTAGGCGAACGAGGTCACGGCGAGCGCCAGCGTCGGTCCGCGGTCACGCCGGAAATGGCCGGTCATGAAATCACGGAGCGCGGTCAAGCTGAGGTTCGAGGTATCGACCGTCAGATCGGCGGCATCGCGCAAGCCCGACATCAACTCGCGCTCGTGGCGGATACCGTCCATTAGCGGGCGATCGGCCGCGAGCGGATGGCGGCGGCGGGTTTCGGTGAAGCGCCGCCGCAGGATGTGATCGTCGCAGTCGAAGAACACCAGGCTGACCTCGAGGTCGTCGCGCCGGCGGAGCGGCGCGATCTCGGCGGCGAACGTCGCGGCGTGGAAGCCGCGGCTGCGGATGTCGAGGTCGATCGCGAACGGCTTGGCATCGCGCTCGGGCGCGAGTGCATCGGCCGCGAGCAGGCGCCCGAGCAGCGCGACCGGTAAATTGTCGATCGCCTCGTAGCCGAGATCCTCGAGAATGCGCAGCCCGCTCGAGCGACCGGCGCCGGACATGCCGGTGATCAATACGATCCGGGTCTTGGCCGCGGTCATGATCCCGCTCGGCGCGTCGGCAGGCGAACCACGAACCGGGCGCCGACGATGCGACCCTCGGCGTCGCGCCGATTCTCCGCGCGGATGACGCCGCCGTGCGCAGCGACGATCTGACGCGAGATGCTCAAGCCCAGGCCCGAATGCTGGCCGAACGCTTCGCCGCTCGGCCGGGCCGAATAGAAGCGATCGAAAATGCGTTCGAGCCGGTCGTCGGGAATGCCCGGCCCCTGGTCCTCGACGGCGAGTTCCACCGCGTCCTCCGCGGCCGCGACGGCGAGCGTGATGACGCCGCCCGGCGGGCTGAACGATACCGCATTGCCGACCAGGTTGCGCACGACTTGACCCAAGCGGTCCTCGATGCCGTCGACGATGAGCGGCGATCTGGCCGCGCGCACGACGGTCACCGTCGGGGCGCCGGGGCCGGCGGTGGCGGCGTGGATCTCGGCCATCACGGTCGCGATCCGGCCCAAATCGACCGGGCCGAAGGCAGCGCGGGCGAGTTCAGCATCGAGGCGCGAGGCGTCGGAGATGTCGCTGATCAAGCGGTCGAGCCGCTTCAAGTCGGACTGGATCAGCGCGATCAGGTGGCGCTGACGCTCCGGGTCGGCGGTGCGGGCGAGCGTCTCGGTCGCGCTCTTGACCGAGGTCAGCGGATTCCTGAGTTCGTGCGCGACGTCGGCGGCGAACGCCTCGATCGCATCGAGCCGCTGGTAGAGCGCACGCGTCATCGCACCGAGCGAACGCGACAGCGTCCCAATCTCATCGCCGCGCCCGGAGAAATCCGGGATCGTGACCCGCTCACCGAAACCGCGCCGGACCCGGTCGGCGGCGGCGGCGAGCGCGCGGATCGGCCGCGCGATGGTGCCGGCGAGGTAGAGCGAGAGCAGGATGGTGACGACCAGGCTCGCGCCGAAGATGCGGAGGATCGCGATCTGCACCTCGCGCACGCTGGCGGCGATTTCAACCCCGGTCGCCGAAAGCAGCAACGCAGCAACCACTTGTTTGAAACGTTGCACCGGCACCGCGACGGTCAGGATCAAGAGCCCGTCGTCGTCGATGCGGTGTGCGTAGCCGCGCTCGCCGACCAGGGCATCGACCACTTCGCCATAGTCGGCCGCGGTTTGGCCGATCCGTTCCCGGTAGCGCGGCAGATCGGCGGTCGGCGACGACAGCGTCGCCAGCCCGTGCTGCAGCCGCAGCCACAACGTCGCGTACCACGCATCGTCCGCTGGCGGCGGCAGAATCCGGCTGCCGACCCCGCGCGCCGCGGCGGCAAGACGTTCGCTGTCGGCGACGAGCGCGCCACTCGGATCGAACAGGCGCGCGCGCGCGTCGGTCGGCGCGATGAGACGCGGCAAGAGTTGAGTAACGGCATCGAGGTCGAGTTCGATGCGGTCTTCGGCCTCGATCCGCGCCGCGCCTTCGCCCAACGCCCCGGCGATCATCTCGGCCTGGGTGAAGAGCGATTCGGTCTTGGCTTCGACCAAGCCGCGCCGGAACGCGTCGAGATAAAGGAGGCCGGCCACGAGGATCGCCAGCGCCAGAACGTTGACGGCCAGAATGCGGGCGGTGAGGGACGCGAACGGGCGGACGCGAAAGCGCAGCGCCGGCGCCGGCGCGCCGGCGCGTGCAGGACGACCGGGCGCGGCCCGTGCCGAAGGATGCTCAAGCTTCGCTATAGCGGTAGCCAAGGCCGTAAAGCGTTTCGATGCTGGTAAAGCTGTCGTCGATCGCCTTGAATTTCTTGCGCAGGCGCTTGATGTGGCTGTCGATGGTGCGGTCATCGACGTAGACGTCGTCGTCGTAGGCCGAATCCATGAGCTGGTCGCGGGTCTTGACCAGACCCGGCCGGCTGGCGAGCGACTGCAGAATCAGGAATTCGGTCACGGTGAGACTGACCGCTGTGCCCTTCCAGGTGCAGGCATGGCGGGCCGGATCGAGCACCAGGCTGCCGCGCACGATCGACTTGGCGGCGTCGCGGTCGTCGGTGGGCGAAGTATCGGCGCGGCGCAGCACGGCGCGGACGCGCTCGATCAGCAACCGCTGCGAAAACGGCTTGCGAATATAGTCGTCGGCGCCCATCTTGAGGCCGAGCACTTCGTCGAGCTCGTCATCCTTCGAGGTGAGAAAAATCGCCGGCATGTCGCTGGTGCGCCGGAGCCGGCTCAACAGCTCCATGCCATCCATGTTCGGCATCTTGATGTCGATGATGGCAAGGTCCGCCGGCTGGGCGGCGAGCGCGCGCAAAGCATCAGCGCCGCTCGAATAAGCAGCGACCTTGAAGCCCTCGGCTTCCAGAGCCATCGTCACCGAAGCGAGGATGTTGCGATCGTCGTCGACGAGGGCGATCGTTGCGGCCATAGCTACTCCCGGCAGATAGTGATGCAGCGGCTAGCGGTAAAATTAGACCAAAAACGCCCGTCGTGGGCGCGAACGAACGAAATTGTCGCCCCGGTCGGGCGCGGAGACTGAGGACTGGCGATGGCGGATTCGGCCCCGGCGACCCTGGCGCGCGGACTAATGCGCCGCGCGATGAGCGCTACGTTGGCGACCGCCCTGGCCGATCCGCCATGGCCGTACGCGTCGCTGGTCGAGGTCGCGACCCGGGTCGACGGGACCCCGCTTATGCTGATTTCGCGGCTCGCCCAGCATACCCAGAACCTGCTGCGCGACCCGCGCGTTTCGCTCCTGTTCGACGGCACCGGCCCCGGCTCGGGTCGGCTCGCCGGCCCACGCGTCACCGTGCTCGGCCGCGCCGAGGCGAGCACCGATCCCGCCGAGCGCCAGCGCTATCTCGCGCGGCATCCGGGGGCGGCGCGCTACGCCGATTTCGGCGATTTCGCGTTCTATCGCGTGGCGGTCGAGCGCGCCCATTTGGTCGGAGGTTTCGGCCGGATCCATTGGGTCGATGCGTCCGATCTGTTGTTGCCAGTGGCGGCGGCGGCGTTTCTCGCCGACGACAGCGACGTCGTCGAGCATATGAACCGGGACCACGCCGACGCGATCGCCCTGTTCGCCGAGCGGCTGTTGGGACTTAGCGCCGGATCATGGCAGATTTCGGGCTGCGACCCGGAGGGCTGCGACCTGACGAGCGAGGGCCTCTGCGCCCGCCTCGATTTTCCGACGCCGGTCGCCGACCGCGGCGAGCTTCGCGCCGCCCTGGCCGGTCTCGCGCGCGCCGCACGCGGCAGCGCCCGCTCGCCATAGACGCCGCGTACCTTTAGCTGTTGCGCCCCTGGTTTCTCGGGCTTAATGTTCGCCGGTTCGGGGCAACGACAGCTACGGCGAATTGCGCTAACTAACTGATAAAAATAACGTTTCGAGCGCTTTCTTCACCTCGATCCGCGTACCGACGCCAGGGAAACTCGGCGCGATCGTCCCCACCCCGCTGGAGGAGCTAAGTGGAACCGGTTCAACCCAATCGCAGCAAATTCGGCCTCGATCAGCACGGCCTTTACAATCTGGCGCGCGAGCACTGGAACCTGACGGTTCCGCAGCTCTACGAGCAGGCGATCCGCCACGGCGAAGGAATCGTCGGCGACGGCGGCGCGATCTCGGTCGAGACCGGCGAGCACACCGGACGCGCAGTCAACGACAAGTTCATCGTCAAGGAGCCCGGCAGCGAGGGCGAGATCTGGTGGGGCAAGGTCAACCAGCCGTTCCCCGCCGACAAGTTCGACTCGCTGCACCGCCGCATGCGCGCCTATCTCCAGGGCCGCGAAGTGTTCGTGCTCGACTCCTGGGCCGGCGCCGATCCGGGGCACCGACTGCCGGTGCGCCTCATCACCGAAAGCGCGTGGCACTGCTTGTTCTCGCGCAACATGTTCATCCGGCCGCTCGCCGGCGAGTACGCCGATTTCGAGCCCAAGTTCACGATCCTGCATGCGCCCGGGTTCAAGGCCGACCCCAAGCAGGACGGGACCCGTACCGACGTCTTCATCCTGATGAATTTCGCCGAGCGCCTGGTGTTGATCGGCGGAACGTCCTACGCCGGCGAAATCAAGAAGTCGGTGTTCTCGCTCCTCAATTACCTCTTGCCGGCGGCGAACGTCCTGCCGATGCATTGCTCGGTCAATCTCGGCGACAAAGGCGACGCCGCGCTCTTCTTCGGCCTCTCCGGCACCGGCAAGACCACGCTCTCGGCCGATCCGACCCGACGGCTGGTCGGCGACGACGAGCACGGTTGGAGCGACCGCGGCCTCTTCAATTTCGAGGGCGGCTGCTACGCTAAGGTCATCAACCTGAGCCCCGAGCAGGAGCCCGAGATATTCGCCGCCACCCACATGTTCGGGACCGTGCTCGAGAATGTCGTGGTCGACCCGGTGACGCGCAAGCTCAACCTGGCCGACGGGCGCCTGACCGAGAACACCCGTGCTTCCTACCCGCTCTCGTTCATTCCGCGGACCGTGATCCCCTCGGTTGCGGGCCACCCCGACCACATCGTCATGCTGACCGCCGATGCGTTCGGCGTGCTGCCGCCGATCGCCCAATTGAGCGCCGATCAGGCGATGTACCATTTCCTGTCCGGCTATACGGCCAAGGTCGCCGGTACCGAGAAAGGTTTGGCCAAAGAGCCGCAGGCGACGTTCTCGACCTGCTTCGGCGCACCGTTCATGCCGCGGCACCCGACCGTCTACGCCAAGATGCTGGGCGAGCGGATCGCGCGCCACGGCGCCAAGTGCTGGCTCGTCAACACCGGCTGGACCAGCGGTTCCTACGGGATCGGCCACCGCATGCCGATCAACCATACCCGCGCGCTGCTTCGCGCCGCCATCGACGGCACGCTCGCCGGCTTGCCGATGCGCGAGGACAAGGCGTTCGGCCTCAAGGTGCCGGAAGCCTGCCCGAACGTGCCGCGCGAGATCCTGACGCCGCGCGAGACCTGGCGTGACAAGTCGGCCTACGACTCGACCGCGCGCGATCTGGTCGGCCGTTTCCACGCCAACTTCACCCAATTCGAGCCCTACGTCGGCAAAGAAGTAAGGGGAGCGGCACCCAGGGCTGCCTAGGCTTGCCGACGTTACTACAAGATCTTGATGTCCGGGGCCGATCCCGCGCCGGCAGGGCGCGGCCGCATGTTTAGAAGAACCTAGCGATTTCTGGTATATAAGGGATCGGACTGACGGCGATTGGTAACATAGAAACCTAGCGAACGGGGCTTACGCGACGTCGCTTGGCACTTTGCTCGGCGTCTTGGCAGGCATTGGCCTCTTTTGTCGGCCGATCATCATCGCGACCGACAATTACGGGTCGTTTCTCGATCTCGCTTCGATCGTCATGGTGCTCGGCGGCACCCTGGCCGCGGCTTTCATCGCGTATCAGGCGCGCTACGTGCTGTTGGCGCTCAAAGAAGTCGGCGGCTTGTTCCTCAAGGGCAAGGTCGACCGCAAGATGCTGACGGTCGAGACCGGCAAGATCATCCGCTGGGGTTACTTGGTCAAGAAATCGGGCATCCTCGCGCTCGAACGCGAGATCAAAGGCGCCAAAAAGCAGGATCACTTCCTCAACTACGGGATCGAGCTCGTCATCACCGGCTATTCGGGCGATGAGGTGCGGACCATGCTGTCGGCCGCGGCCGAAGGGCAGTTCCAACGCTCCATGGTGCTGGCCGACATCTTGAAGAACATGGCCGGCACCGCGCCGGCCTTCGGCATGATCGGCACGCTGGTCGGCCTCGTCATCATGCTCGAAACGCTGGGCGGCGATCCCAAGGGACTGGGCCCGGCGCTCGCGATCGCCCTCTTGACCACGCTCTACGGCGTCTTGCTCTCGCGCATGATCTTCCTCCCGGCATCGAGCAAGCTCGCGCAGAAGGAAGGCATCCTCCGGTTCCGCAACTTCCTGATCACCGAAGGCTTCGCGATGCTCGCCGACCACAAGAGCCCGCGCTACATCCAGGACAAGATGAACAGCTACCTCGACCCGTCGATCCACTACAAGATCGATCGCCAGGGCGGCGGCGGCCGGCAGCAGCGCGACGCCGACGCGGCGGCGGCCGAGTAGCGGATAACGGAGCGCGGCCATGGCCAGCCCGCCCGCCATCAAGCGCGAAGAAGACCTGCAAGAAGAGTGGCTGACGACCTACGCCGACGCCATCACGCTCCTGATGTGCTTCTTCGTTCTGATGTACTCGATTTCGGAGCCGAGCCAGGAGAAGTTCGAGGAAGTGGCGGGCGGCCTGACCGAAGGGTTCTCGGGCAAGCTGGTGCCGCAGAACCAGCCGTTCCTCAATTTGATCCAGCAGGCGCAGCAGACCAATCCCAACGAAGGCGGCGAGAAGGGCAAGACCGCGACGACCCAGCGCGGCGTCACCTTCGATTTCAAGGCCGCCTCGATTCTCAAGGTCGGCTCGGCCGAGATCGTGCCCGAGGGCATTCCCTCGCTCGACCGCGTCGCCCAACTCGTGAGCTTCATGGGGATCGGCACCTACTCGATCGACGTCGAAGGCCACACCGACGATTCGCCGCCCTCAGGAAGCGGCACCTATGCGACCAACTGGGAGCTCTCGGCGGCCCGCGCCACCAACGTCGTAAAATTCCTGATCAGCCGCGGCGTCGATCCGCAACGCTTGCGCGCGATTGGCTACGCCGACACCAAGCCCAAAGCGCCCAATCGCGATACGGCCGGGAAGCCGATCCCGCAAAACCAGGCCGAGAACCGCCGTATCGTCATCCGCGTCGAGCGCTAGGACCGGGCCGCGTCCGCATCGGCGTCCGTTTCATGCTGGAAAAAACCCTCGAAAAGCTGATCTTCCTCAGCCGCTGGCTGTTGGCGCCGCTGTATGTCGGTCTGGTCGCCGCGCTGTTGTTCCTCGCCGTCAAGTTCGTTCAGCAGTTCATCGAGACGGTACCGCACGCGCTCGGCGCATCCGAGAGCGAAGCGATCTTGATCGTGCTCACGCTGATCGACATCGTTTTGGTCGCCAATCTGCTGCTGATGGTGATTTTCAGCGGCTACGAGAATTTCGTCTCCAAGATCGACGTCGGCGACCATCCCGACCGGCCGTCGTGGATGGGCCGGCTCGACATGAGCAAGCTCAAGCTCCGGCTGATCGGGTCGATTGTCGCGATCTCGGCGATCGAAGTGCTCAAGGCGTTCATGAACGTCGCCCGCGTTTCCGATCGCGATCTCGCCTGGCTGGTCGGCATCCACGTCATGTTCGTGGTCTCGGGCGTGCTGCTCGCGCTGATGGACCGGATCGCGCCCACCGCCGAGCACGATTGAGGTCTCGGCGGCGACCGGCTCTTTCAGTGTTACGTCTGGGTTTTAGACCGTTCTTTCTAGCCGCCGGCGTGTGGGCCGCGCTGGCCATGGCGCTGTGGGCGGCAATCGTCGCCGGTGCGTTCGTGCTCCCGACCGCGTTCGACACGGTCGCTTGGCACGTCCACGAGCTGCTGTTCGGATTCGTCGCCGCGGCCATCGCCGGATTTCTCCTGACCGCGATCCCCAACTGGACCGGCCGCCTTCCGCTCGCGGGCGCGCCGCTCGCCGGGCTCGTTCTCGCCTGGGCGGCCGGGCGCATCGCGGTCGCCGTTTCGGCCCGCTCGGCGCTATTGCCGCGGCCGTCATCGACCTTGTTTTTCCCACATTGCTGTTGGCGATCGTCGCCCGCGAGATCGTCGCCGGCGGCAACTGGCGCAACCTGCCGGTGACGGCGGCATTGGCGGCCTTTCTCGCCGCCAACGTCCTCATGCACGTGGACGCGATCGGAGTTGCGGCGACCGGCGGAATCGGCCAACGCCTCGGCATTGCCACCGTCGTTCTTCTCATCAATCTGATCGGCGGCCGAATCATTCCGAGCTTCACCCGCAACTGGCTGGTGAAGCGCGGCGCAACCCGCCTGCCCGCGGGATTCGACTGGTTCGACCGGGGGAGCCTCGCCGCCGTGACCGCCGCCCTGCTGGCCTGGATCGCCGCGCCGGAATCCGTGCTCGCCGGCGCCCTGATGATCGTCGCCGCGGTCGGTTGCGCGCTCCGCCTTGGCCGCTGGCAAGGCGGGCAGACGCGGAGCGAGACACTGCTCTGGAGCCTTCATCTGGGCTTCGCCTGGGTGCCGCTCGGTCTTGCCGTTCTCGGCGCGGCGGCGTTCGTGCCGGGCCTCCCTGCGGTCGCCGGTCTGCACGCGCTGACGGCGGGTGCAATGGCGGACATGACGCTCGCGGTGATGACACGGGCGACCTTGGGCCACAGCGGCCGCACGCTGACCGCAGACCGCTGGACCGCCGGCGCCTGCGGGCTCGCGGCGTTGGCGGCGGCGAGCCGGGTTGCGGCCCCGATCGTCGGAGCCGCCGCCGACACGCTGCTATGGACGGCGGCGCTCGCCTGGTGCGCCGCGTTTTTCCTGTTCCTCGCCCGTTACGGTCCGATCCTGCTCACGCCCGCGCCGGAGTCGCGCTCGCACTGACCGGAATTCGTCGCTCAGTGCGCCTCGTCCCAGTTGGCGCCGGCGCCAACGTCGGCGGTGAGCGGCACCGAGAGGTGCGCGACCGCTTCCATCGTCTTCTTGACCAGCGGTTTCAGCGTCTCGACCTCGGCCGCCGGCGCCTCGAACAGCAATTCGTCGTGGACGGTGAGCAGCATGCGCGCCTTGAGCTTGGCGCCCGCGAGCGCGTCGGGGATTCGGATCATCGCCCGCTTGATGATGTCGGCGGCCGAGCCCTGGATCGGCGCGTTGATCGCGGCGCGCTCGGAGAAGTTGCGCACCATGGCGTTCTTGTCCTTGATGCCGGCGATATAGCAGCGCCGGCCGAAAATGGTTTCGACGTAGCCGCGCTCGCGGCAGAACGTCTTGGTCGCATCCATGTAGGCGTGGATGCCGGGATAACGCGCGAAATAGGCCTTGATGTAAGCGTTGGCCTCCTCGCGCGGGATGCCGAGTTGGCGTGCGAGCCCGAACGCGCTCATGCCGTAGATGATGCCGAAGTTGATCGCCTTGGCGTTGCGGCGAACGGCCGGGTCCATGCCTTTGAGCGGCACGCCGAACACCTGGCTCGCGGTCAGCGCGTGGATATCGACGCCCTCGGCGAAGGCGGACTTGAGCGCGCCGATGTCGGCGATGTGGGCGAGCAGGCGGAGTTCGATCTGCGAGTAGTCGGCCGAGACCAGGACGTGGCCGCGCTCGGGCACGAACGCGCGGCGAATCTTGCGGCCTTCCTCGGTTCGGATCGGGATGTTCTGGAGGTTGGGATCGTTCGACGCCAAGCGGCCGGTCGCGGCCCCGGCCTGGTCGTAGGTGGTGTGGACGCGGCCGGTGGTCGGATTGATCTCGGCCTGCAGCGCATCGGTATAGGTGCTCTTGAGCTTGGTGAGCTGGCGCCAGTCGAGCACGCGCGCCGGCAGCTTGTGGCCATCGGCCGCCAGTTCCTCGAGGATGTCGGCGCCGGTGCCGTAGGCACCGGTCTTGCCCTTCTTACCGCCGGGTAGCTTCAACTCGTCGAACAGGACTTCGCCCAATTGTTTGGGCGAGCCGATGTTGAAGGCATGCTTGGCCAAACGGTGGATCTCGGTTTCGAGCTCGGCGGCGCGGCGGGCGAAGTCGTGCGACAGGTCCTTGAGCGTTTCCGGATCCACCTGGATGCCGGCGGTTTCCATTGCCGCCAACACCGGAATGAGCGGCCTCTCGAGCGTCTCGTAAACCGCGACCAGGCGTTCGACCACGAGCTTGGGCTTGAGCGCGTCATGGAGCCGAAGCATGCAGTCGGCACCCTCGGCCATGTAGGCGAGCGCGCGATCGAGCGGCACTTGGGCCGGCCCGAGCTGTCCCTTGCCGGAGCCGATCACGTCCTTCCACGGCTTGACGGTGCGCTCGAGGTGGCGGGCGAAGAGTGCCTCGCGCTCGCGACCGCCGAGACCGCTTTCGAGCACGTGCGCGATCAGGCCGACATCGTCGACCGGGCTCAGCTCGAGGCCGGCACGGCCGAGCAACACCGCGTCCTCCTTGATGTCGCGGCCGATCTTGAGCACGCCCACGTCGGCGCACAGCGGCTTCAAGAGCGCCAGCGCCCGGTCGCGTGCGATCAGCCCCGGCGCCGCCGACCGCGCGTCGAGCGCGAGCGCCCCGGCACCGGCATGGACCAACGGGATGTAGCAGGCTTCGCCCGGTCGGACCGCGAGCGCCACGCCGACGAGCTCGGACCGCATTGCCGGCTCGGGCGTGCGCAAGACGCTCAGCGCAACGCGGCCCTCGTGGCGGGCGCGCGCGACCCAAGCCGTGAGCGCGTCGGGCTCGGTCACGAGTTCGTAGGCCTCGGCGGCCGGGCCTTTGGCGCGAGCCGGCGCACGCGCCGCGGGCGCCGGCGCGACGCCGGTTCCTGCGCCCAATTTGCCCTTCAGCCGGTCGACCAACTTGGTGAACTCGAGTTCGGTCAGAAACGCGAACAACTGGTCGGGCTTGGGCGGCCGGAACCCGAGCTCCTCGACCGCGGTCTCGACCGGCACATCGTCTTTGAGCCGCACCAGCTCGCGCGAGAGCTGGGCTTTCTCGGCGTTGGCGACCAGGGTCTCGCGCCGCTTCGGCTGCTTGATCTCGCCGGCGCGCGCGAGCAGCGCGTCGAGATCCCCGTATTCCCTGATGAGTTCGGCCGCGGTCTTGACGCCGATCCCGGGAACGCCCGGCACGTTGTCGACCGAGTCGCCGGTCAGGGCCTGAACGTCGACCACCTTGTCGGGACCGACGCCGAAGCGTTCGACCACTTCGGCTTCGCCGATGCGGCGCGCCTTCATCGGATCGAACATGGCGACGCCCGGGCGCACCAACTGCATCAGGTCCTTGTCGCCCGAGACGATCGTCACCTCGATCCCGGCGTCGCGCGCGAGCCGGGCATAGGTCGCAATCAGGTCGTCGGCTTCGTAGCCTTCCTGCTCGATGCAAGGCAGATCGAACGCCCGGGTCGCCTCGCGAATGAGCCCGAACTGCGGGATCAAGTCGTCGGGCGGCGGCGGCCGGTGCGCCTTGTAGTCCTTATAGATGTCGGTGCGGAAGTTCTTGCGCGCGGCATCGAAGATGACGGCAATCCCGCCGGCGCCGCCCTCGGCCGCGACGTCGTCGATCAGCTTGGCCAGCATCGAGCAGAAGCCGTAGACCGCACCGGTCGGGGTGCCGTCCTTCTTGGTGAGCGGCGGCAATCCGTGGTAGGCGCGGAAAATGTAGCCGGACCCGTCGACCAGATAGAGACGGCCGCGCGGCGGGTGGGCGGAGCGCGCCGAGGCGCGGACTTCGGGCATGGCGGGCCCGACTATGCCACACGCAAATCGGGCGTGGAAACGCGGCGCGCCCGGTCAGTGCGACCCCGGTTTGACCCCTTCCTTGAGGACGTAGCGACGGCCGCAATAGGGGCAATCGACGCACCCGTCGGCGCCGAGGTTCAGATAGACGAGCGGATGGCCGAGGGCGCCGCCGCCGCCATCGCAGCCGACGACCGCCGCTTCGACCGTGATCGTCTCCGGCGGTTCCATCATTGCCATCGTCCCTTGCCCTGCTTTGGCGGCCGGTTTGCGCCCGGCCGATTGACCCTCGGATGGCGCGAATGATACCCATTGCTGGCATTTGTTCAATCGGCGCTGCCCGCAGGGACGCTCCATAGTTCATCCGATGGCCGCCGTGCCGCCGCCGCTCGATCCCGCCATCGCCGTCGCGCTCCGCGACCTCACCAAGGTCTACCGCTCCGGCCGCCAGGGGGCGAAAACGGCGCTCGACGCGGTGAGCCTCGCGGTGCCGCGCGGTTCGTTCTTCGGACTCCTGGGCCCTAACGGCGCCGGCAAGTCGACCTTGATCAACATCCTGGCCGGCCTCGCCACCAAGACCGCCGGCCAGGCAGTGGTGTGGGGCTACGACATCGACAGCGATCCGCGCCAGGCGCGGGCCGCGATCGGGGTGGTGCCGCAGGAGCTGATGATCGACCCGTTCTTCACGCCGCGCGAGGCACTCGAAATCCACGCCGGCTATTTCGGCGTGCCCGCAGCCGAGCGGCGCACCGACGAGATCTTCGCCGCGGTCGGTTTGACCGAGGTCGCCGACGCCTATGCGCGCCAGCTCTCGGGCGGCATGCGCCGGCGGCTGATGGTCGCCAAGGCGCTGGTCCACGCGCCGCCGATCCTCGTGCTCGACGAGCCGACCGCCGGAGTCGATGTCGAACTGCGCCACCAGCTTTGGACCTACGTGCGCGCGCTCAACGCCGGCGGCACTACCGTCCTGCTCACCACCCACTATCTCGAAGAAGCCGAGCAGCTTTGCGACCGCATCGCCATCATCGATCGCGGCCGGGTGGTCGCCTGCGATACGACCGCGGCGCTGGTGAAACGGCTGGATCACAAGACCCTCACCATCACGGCGGGCGAAGACATCGCCGCCGTGCCGCCGGCGCTCGCCCGCTTCGAGGTCGAGATCAAGCCGTTCCGGCGCGTGATCGTCCGCTACCGCCCGAGCCAGACCCCGATCGGCGCGATACTGGCTGCAGTCCAAGCAGCCGGCATCTCGATCCACGACCTCACCACCGAGGAAGCCGATCTCGAAGACATTTTCATCGAACTCACGCGCAAGGACGGGCGCGCGGCGTAGCGCGAGCCGGCCACGGCAGAGCGCTGGCGGAGCGGTAGCGCTTTCAGTAGAGTGGCGCCGTTGCGCCCGTAGCTCAGCTGGATAGAGCGCTGGCCTCCGAAGCCAGAGGTCGTGAGTTCGAATCTCGCCGGGCGCACCATTGCCGCGACTACTACGACCCGCCCGTTTCGCCCATGACCGCTTCCCGCCCCGCCGCCGCTTCCGCCGGCGCCGACGATCGCAGACGCCGGCTTCGCGACATCGTCGCGCGCAAGTCGCTCTCGATCGGGCCCGAGGTCACGCTCGCGTCCGGCGCCAAGAGCCGGTTCTACTTCAACATGAAGCCGACCATGTTCGATCCGGAAGGCGCAGCCCTGATAGCCGATCTGATCCTGGACGCGATCGCGGACGATCCGCCCTACGACTATGTCGGCGGCATGGAAATCGGTGCCGTTCCGGTCGCGGCCTGCGTCGCAATGCGAAGCGGCCAACGCGGTCGGCCGATCCCGGCGTTTTTCGTCCGCAAGCAGGCCAAGGACCACGGCGCCAAAAAACTGATCGAAGGTGACATCGGCGCCGGCATGAAGGTGCTCGTCCTCGAGGATGTGACCACGACCGGCGGCTCGGCGCTCAAGGCGATTGCGGCGCTGCGCGACGCCGGGGCCACCGTTACCAGGGTGATTACCCTGGTCGATCGGCTCGAAGGGGCAGCCAAGACTATGAAAGCGCAGGGTCTCGATCTCGTCGCTTTGCTGACGGCCGACGATTTCAACTTGGAGGGAAACCGCTGACACGAACGGGGTAATGATCGCGTCAAAGTTGCGAATCGTGTTTACGGGATGGAGGCCCCAATAGCACGCTGGAGTCGGCCTATAATCCCGTACGAATCACCATCACTCCGAAGCGTGAGTTGTGGATAACTCAAAGTTTCCCAATAAATGCTCCACCTAGGACTATCGCTGATAGCCCGGATTATCCTGATGAATAGGTCGGGTTAGGTTCATGGGGCGATCTTCCAGATTTTCTTTTCTTGGAATCTGTGCGCTTGGCGGTTTGGGGTTTCTCACCGGCTGCAGCACGGATTTCACTGCCGCGGATACCGCATATTTTCAGCCGCCCATCACCGCCACCAGCGCGCCTACTCGGCCGCTGCGAGAAAGCTGGTCGCTGCACAACAATACGCGCCGGGTGGGACTTTCTGAAATGCGCCCGATGATTCCTGCCTTTAACGGCCAGGGTGCCTTGCTGGCATCCTGGAATCCATATTCAGGTGGCGCTTCTGGTCGCCCAAGCTTCATCGTCATTCATGGTGGCCATGGGTTGGTTCCCACCAATTTCGCTACCGCGCTTTGGCTGCGCGATACATTTGGCGCAAATGTTTTATTGCTGGACAGCTACTGGAGCCGTGGCCGGGAAGAAAATTGGGCCACAGGCACACGTTATGGCGTGAATATGCGTGTTCTGGATGTAATCGCCGCAGGGCGTTGGCTACGCGATAGTGCTGGCGCCGATCCTCAGCAAAGCTTTCTTGTTGGCGACAGCCAAGGCGGCTGGACCGTACTCCGCAGCTTCACCACCGAGGCGTTTTTTCAGCGCGAATTATCTGGCCTGTTGCGGGCCGGTGTCGCGCTTTATCCGAATTGCCGCGCCGATGGCACGGCGCATTACCCGCGCCTTGGCCCTTATGCCGGGCCAGTGCTCATTTTTACCGGCGGGCGGGATTCCGCGACCCCCATCACCCAATGCGCCCCTGCAACCCTGACCGCAGCCACTGATTGGATACATTTTCCAGACGCGACCCATGGCTGAGACGTTGCCAATCGCGCCGCCAATACTCCGGCGGTGGATGGCGAATGCAGCCAAGCCATGAATGTCTATAATCGTTTTCCTATCTGCCGCAGCGATGCCACCACAGCTACAATGCGTGCGCGCATCAAGAGCTTCGTGCAGGGGCTAAGTGCTCGTTAGCGCATGTCCGCTTCGCATCCGCTCTCGGACATGCACTACATCTTTGTTCGGTGGCATTTTCCGGACAACAGGCGACTCTGTTCAGCTTGAAGATGCTCCGATTCCATCAGCACGTTTTAATGCCGTCCGACAAATCAAGCAGGGTTGCTCGCCTCCGATTTCGGCGGCATGGTCATCAAGCATCCATTTGGACAAAGGAAATACCGAGAGATGAACGGGACAGGACAGCAGCAGATCGTAAACATCGTAGGGCTGTTGTTACTTGCGGGCTGCGCGCAGCAGGTTGAGCCTGACCCGGTAGGCGTAGCGAGAACGGCTGCTGAGGAAGGCGCGCGCATCGTCGAGATCGGTTCAGGCATGCATAGCGTGAATGGCCGGTTAGCTGGCTTTGATCCGGCCAATACGTCGGTGATCTTTGCTCTACCCCCAGGACCACCTGGCCCTCTGGTTCTACTCATCCATGGTGCCGGTGGTATGGGCGACAACGCGAATGTCATCGCGGCAATCCGGGCTGCGGGAATTGGTGTCCTCGCCTTCGACGCCTATCGCATGAATAGTCTCGAGCGCCCGTCGGCGTTCTGGGTCCGCAATGTCACTTACGAGGCGCGACAACGGATGATTTTTACTACCGCACGCGCCGCCTATCTCTGGGTTATAAATCAGCCTGGTATCGATGCGCGGCGCATCCATCTCTACGGCGTCTCGAATGGCGCTGATGTAGCGCTCAATATGGCCGCGATCGTCGAGCCGGCGCACGTGCGAACTGTCTTCGCCGAGGCGCCCGCCGGTGCCGGGCTCGGCTTGCCTGATCGACTCGCGGTGCCAGTACGCGTGATATTTGGGCTGTTGGACAACTACGCAGGGCAGCACGTCGAGGATTGGCGCTGGAAACGCACTGTACCCTGTCGCCTGAACATCCTATGGCCTGATACGCCGCCCGGCAACGCCGCAACCTGCAACCGGGAACGCGGGTCGAGCGGGCGTACTCAGAGCCCAGGCGACTGGGCGGAAGAGCAGCGCACCCGTGGCGCCGATATCGAGACCTGGTTCTACGAGGGTGGCGCGCATGGCATGTTTCTCGGCCCCCTGCGCCGGCAGACAATGGACTGGGCGACGGGCACGATGCATGCCTCTATCGGCGCGGAAGAGGCTACGCGTCGCCAATTGTTAGCCGATATCCTAACGCGCATCGCGGCGCCCCATTAGGGGCACCGGCCTTGGCGTCGGCCGCTACTCGTCGCCGGCGCGTTTCTCAATTGAACGGGTCGCGTCGATGGTCAATGCACCTTCTGCTTCCACGGCGAGAAAACGCTAATGGGATTTTATTTAGTCCCGCGAACCGCGCGGTGCCAACTGTGTCTATGACCACGATCGATCTCACCCCAGCAGAATTCGTCGCGATCATCAAGCGGGACGAAAAATTCGTCCGCGGCCTGACCGGGGGCAAGCGCGCCGATCTCAATTTCTCCAATCTCGCGAATCTGCGGCTGCCCGGCCTCAATCTGCAAGCGGCTTTGTTGACCGGCTTCAACTTCTCCAACACCTCGCTCACCGCCGCCGATCTGAGTTTCGCCGATCTCTTTTGCGCCAATCTGCGCGGCGCCAATTTGAGCGGGGCCGATTTACGGCCGGGCGCGCTCGATCCCGAGAAATCGCGCGCGCGCTGCTGATTTGTCGGACGCCAATCTCGATCGCTCGAACCTGGCCAAGTCGAAGCTTTCGAACGTCTATTTCGCCGGCGCATCGATGAAGAACGCGAGTCTGGCGCAGGCAGATCTGGTTTCGACCGACCTTTCCGGCGTCGATCTCGGCGGCGCCAACCTCGAAGGCGCCGTGCTCAAGGACGCCAATCTGTCGGGCGCCAACCTGCAGAACGCGATCCTCAAATTCACCGATCTGCACGGCAGCAATCTGAAGGGCGTAAGCCTCCAGAACGTCGACCTGTCCTCGGCCGACACCCGGGGCGCCCAGGTCGCGACCCGGCTCGAGGGCTTGGTGCGCGAGCTGCAGGAGATCATCCGCGAGCACGCGCTGTGGATTTCGACCGACGGCGTCTGCGGGCGGCGTGCCGACCTCTCGAAGCGCGATATGTCGAGCGTCGATCTGACCGGCTTGGTCTTGAGCGGCGCCGACTTGAGCGGCACCATCCTGAACGGCGCGTTCCTTCAGCGCTGCGCGATGCGCTCTCCGATCTTTCGAACGCGGTGATGACCGGGGCCGATCTTTCGCTTGCTGACCTGGGCGGCGCCAACATGCACGACGCCAATCTCGACGGCTGCAAGATGCGGCGCGCCAATCTGACCTCGATCGCGCTCAAGGACCGTTAGGGCAAGGTGACCGGCCGGATGTGGCCGTCGTCGCTGGCCGGCGCCAATCTCGCCGGCGCCGACCTGACCGACGCGACCTTGGCCGACGCCAATATCGACGGCGCGATCCTTGCCGACGCCGTCCTGTCGAAGCGCTAGGACGGCCCGAGCGCCGACGCTCTCAGACCCCGTAGACCTTGGCGGTGTTGCCGCCCACGACCTTGTCGCAGTCGGCCGGCGTCAGATTCTTGAACAGATCGGCCACGAACGCTTGCGCGTTGGTGCCGATCGAACGCACGTGCGGGAAATCCGAGCCCCAGCACACCTGGCTCGAGCCAATGTAGGGGATCGCCTGATCGCCGAACGGGTCGTCGATGATGCCGTGCCAGACCCGCGTCCGCATGTAGTCGGACGCCTTCATCTTGAGGTGCGGCAGCGCGACGCGCGAGGCGAACGGGCCTTCGATCTGGTCGAGGCCCCACATGAAGGCCGGCACCCAGTTGACCTCGAACTCGCTGCACACGAGCTTCAATTTCTCGTGGCGATCGAGGATGCCGCCGAAGATGAAGTCGTTGGCGAGCGGCGCTTTGACCTCGGAAAAGAGGTCGAACATCCAGCCGGGTGCGGCCTCGTTCTCTTCCTTGGTGTGGACGTGGGCGAAGTCGCGCACCTTACCGGTCACGATGTGGAGCGTGACGGGCATGTCGAGCGATTCGGCCGCCGACCACACGCGGGTGTAGCTGTCGTGGCGGTAGGCCGGACAGCCGTCGGGCGGCACGGTATTGATGACGACGCCGCGCAGACCTTTCTTGCGCATGCGCTCGATCTCGCCGGCGGCCCACTGCGGATCGTCCATGGTGACGGCGCCGACGCCGAGCAGGCGCTTGGGGTTGGCGGAACAGAACTCGGCCATCCAGTCGTTGAAAACCTGGCAGGCGGCGCGGCACATCTCGCGGTTTTCGGGGATATTGGCCGCGTGCATTACCATCGACAGCAACGTCGCGTAGATGACCTCGGCTTCGACCCCGGCCTGGTCGAGGAATTCGAGCCGCTTGACCGGGTCGTAGCCATAGGCCGGGTCGGTACCGCGGGCGCGCTGTTGCTCGTCGACCTGCCGTATCTTGAGCACCTGGTCGCCCGAGAAGAAGAACGTTCCCTTCTTGCCGAGATACTCGCGCATCATGCGCGGCGCACGGTTGCCGAACCGCTTGTCGAGCCCCTTCTCGTAGATTTCCGGCGGCTCCATGACGTGGGAGTCGGCGGAAATGATGCGGGCTTTCTGGGCGGCCATGATTCTCTCCTCTGCAACCAGTTGCGTGGCGTCTACTCCGCCGCCTTGGCGGACGCGGCCGGCGGCAACTCGAACTTGAACAGCCGGGCCGCGTTCTCGACGGTGATGGCATCGAGCGCGGCTTGACCGAGATGACCGAATACTCTTTCGACGACCGCGTGCGAGTGCGGGTAGGTCGAGCGGATATGCGGGAAGTCCGAACCCCATATCAGCGTCCGCGTATCGACCACGTCAAGGACCTTGTCGATATAGAGCTCGTCGACCAAGCCGTGGTGGACGCGCGCCAGATACGCGCGCACCGGCTGCCGGGGCGGCGTCAGCTTGAATATCGGCGCGATGTCGCGCTCGATCCGCTCGGCGATCATCAACCAGTAGGTGAGCCACGAGACCTCTTACTCGGCGAACATCAGCTTGAGCGCCGGGTGACGGTCCATGATACCGCCATAGATGAACTCGTTGAGGAACGGGCCGCCGGCATCGGCGAACAGGCCGAGGAAAACGCGCGGCATGTCGGCGAACTCGTGGCGGTGCAGCGTGAACGGGTCGCGCGCGTTGCCGGTGATGATGTGGAGCTGCACGGGCATCCCGATTTCGGCTGCGCACGCCCAGAAGCGGTCGTAGCGGGCGTCGCGGTAGGGCGCCCAGCCGGGGTGCGCGTCGTTGTTGATGATGACGCAGCGGATCGTCCCCTTCTTGGCGACGCGTTCGAGCTCGGCGACGGCGCGGTCGACGTCGGCCATGTAGATAAGCGCGGTGCCGCCTAAGCGTTTAGGCGCGTGGCTGCAGAACTCGGCGATCCAATCGTTGTAGACGGCGCAGCAATCGCGGACGAGGTTTGCTTCCGCCGCGCGCAGCGTGAACAACAGCCAGGTCGGGCTGATGACTTCGGCGTAGACGCCGTCCTCATCGAGGCAGGAGAGCCGCACCGCGGGGTCGCGGCTCGCCATCGCCATGCGGTCGGTGGTGCGCTCGGCGACGACTTCGCCCATCCGGATATGCTCGCGGCCGGTGAAGAAAAAGCGGCCCTGTTCGGCGCCGTTCGAGGCGACGATGCGCGGCACCGCTTCGCCCCACCGCGCCGCCAGCGCTGTCTGCCACATGTCGAGCGGCTCCATGACGTGCGAGTCGCCCGAGATCAACCAGCGCCGTGCCGTGCTCATGCCAGCCCTTACGCGATGCCGTAGACGCCGGCAGCCGTACTGCCGACGATCTTCTCCTGGTCGGCGCGCGGCAGATCGGCGAAGGCTTTGGCGAGGCGCGCCTGGGCGTCGATCCCGATCGCGCGCGGATGCGGAAAATCCGATCCCCACATGATCTGGCTCGCGCCGACGCGCCGGATCGCTTCAGCCCCGAACGGATCGTCGACCAGCCCGTGCCAAATGCGGGTCTGCATGTATTCGCCGGGCTTGAGCTTGGTCGGCGGCAACCCGACGAACTTACCGAACGCGCCCTGCAACTGCTCGAGCCGCCAAACGAAGTTGGGAATCCAGTTGATCTCGTACTCGGCGCACACGAGCTTCAACCCGGGAAAGCGGTCGAGAATGCCACCGAAGATGAAATCGTTGGCGAGAATCGCCTGAACTTCATTGAAGATTTCGCACCAATACCCGGGGGCCTTGGCGATCTCCTCGGGCGTATGTAGGTGGATCGCGTCGGGCACGCGCCCGGTCACGATATGGAGCGTGACCGGCAGATCGAGCGCCTGCGCCGCCGCCCACAGGCGATCGTACCCGCGGTCGCGGTAGGGCGGGCAGCCTTCGGGCGGCGCAGCGTTGATGATGACGCCGCGCAAGCCTTTGTTGCGAACCCGTTCGAACTCGGCGGCAGCGAAGTCGACGTCGTCGGTCGGCACCTCGGCGTTAGCGACCAGCCGGTTACGGTCGTGCGAGGCGTACTCGGCGAACCAATCGTTGAACACCTGGGCTGCAGCCCGGACCATCGGTCGGTTGGCCGGATCGTTGGCGGCGAACATCACGTGCGACATGAAAGTCGCATTGATGACCTCGGCGGTGATGCCGGCGGCCTGCTGGAACGCGACCCGCGCCTCGGGCACATGCCCGACGCGGGCGTCGACCCCATCGGACTCCTCCATCGCGCCGATGATGTTGTGGGCATTCACCACCATCGTGCCGTCGAAGAAGAATGGGCCGCGGCGGCCGCGATAGGAATCGAGCACCCGCGGCGTGCGCTCGCCGAAGCGCGTCCCCAGCACGGTCGACCACATGTCGGGCGGCTCGACCACGTGCGAGTCGGCCGAGACCAGGCACGAATAGGCGCGCGCCATGCGTGGCTCCCGAAAAAAGCGGGCCTGCCGACAGCGTCGAACAGGCCCGCGCTTGGTCGTTCTGGCCGGTCCGTTACTTCTTCAGGATCGGCGAGATGTCTTTAGCCCAGCGCTCGAGCCAGGCACCCTTGTTGTCGTTGATGATGACGTCATCGACGGCATAGAGGGCCTGCAGCGTCGCATTCGAGATCAGGACCGACTTGTCCTCCGGGACCTTGCTGTTGACGCAGTTGACCTTGAGGGTGATGCAGGTCGGGCCGATCGCCGGCGCGCTGATGGCGAAGTTCAAGAACTCCTTGGCCGCCTTGGCGTTGGGCGCGCCCTTGACCAGCGAGATCACGTCGATCATGCCGGGCGCCCCTTCCTTCGGAACCACGAACTTGGCCGGCACGCCTTCGCCGATCGGGATCGACGCGGTGATCGAGATAATCGGCACCACCGGCGCTTCGCCCTGGGTGAACTGCTTCACCACCGCGACCGAGCCGTCGAACTCGAGGATCGCGTTGTCCTTCATCGCCTGGATGCGGCCGAAGCCGGCGTCCATGTTGGGCTCTTTGCCGCCGGCGATGCGGTTGACGGCGACCAGGAACATCGACTCGCCGTACTTGGGCGAGGGCAGCGCGACGCTGTTCTTGAGCCGCGGGTCCCACAGGTCGGCCCACGAGGTGATGTCGAACTTGACCTTGTCAGTGCGATAGAGAATGCCCCAGCCGTACGCCCACAGGCCGCCGCCGACGATCTTGTCGCCGATCATGAGCTTGCCCATGGCGGTCAGGTCATTGAGCATCGGGATTTCTTTGGGATCGAGCGCCTCGGTCAGGTCGCGCCGGAATGCGTCCAACGCATCCGCCCGAGCCATCATGAGGACGTCGATCTGCGGCTTGTCCTTCTGGGCCGCGACCTGCTGCTTGTTCGAGAGCGAGCCGCCGAAGATCATCTTGACCTTGTGGCCGCTCTGCTTTTCGAACGGTTCGATCATGTTCTTCTGGAAGGTTTCGCCGAACTTGCCGCCCCATGTCGCCATGGTGATCTCGGCGGCCGTGGCCGTGTGAGCGAAACCGAAAACGGACGCCGACAGCAACGCCGTCAGCAAGCCGCGATGGGCCTTACGCATCGTTGTACCTCCCTGAAATTCGCCGCCGGTTCGACTGCGGCGCGTTTAGTCTATTCGATGAAAGCCTATAACAGGCAGCGTAAAAAAGCGACGCCCCGATAACCGGCGATTATCCGCGCACGCCGACGAAACGGTCGAGCCCGATCAGGCGCTCGACCAGCAGCATGACGCCGACCGCCAGGAACACCAGCACCGCCGATACCGCCGAGACGGTCGCGTCGACGTTCCACTCGAGATAGTGGTAGATCGCGATCGGCAGCGTGTGGGTCTTGGTGCCGGTGAGGAAGATCGTGACCGTGAAGTCGTCGAACGACATCACGAACGCGAACAGCGCACCGGCAAAGAGCCCGGGTCGGATCAGCGGCAGCGTCACCAGCCAGAAGACCTGCGCCGGCTTGGCGCCGAGGCTCGCGGCGGCATCGTCGAGCGCCAAGTCGTAGCGGGCGAGCGCCACCGACACCGTCCGCACCACGTAAGGAAACGTGATGATGATGTGACCGATGACGATGTTCCAGAACGCGTCGCGCACGGCGACGATCTGGAAGAAATAGAGCAGCGCGATGCCGGTCACCACCTGGGGAATGATGATCGGCGAATAGAGCATCGACTGGATGAAGTTCGAGCCGCGCGAGGGGAAGCGGTTCAAGGCGAACGCACCGAGCGTGCCGGCGATCAGGGCGAACGGGGTCACGATCAGAGCGATCTTGAGACTGACCCAGAACGCCGGAATGAACTCGCCGCGCGCCAGGATGTTGGCGTACCACTTGAAGCCGTAGCCGGTCGGCGGGATCGTGGTGTAGCGGTCGGCGCCGAACGAGAGCCAGATCACCAGGACGATCGGCCCCATCAGCAAAAGGAGCGCCGCGCCCTCGCCGATCCCGGCGACCGCAGCGCCGCCGCGATCCAGCAGCCGCCGCCAGGTGCGGCTGCGCTCAGACACGGTAGCGTTTCCGCGTCAGCGCGGTCTGCGCGAACAAGAAGACGATGGTGATGACCAGCGTGATCACCGCGAGCGCGGCCCCGAACGGCGTGTTCTCGACGAACAGGATTTGATCGTAGATGTGATTGGCGATCATGCGCACCGCACCCTCGCCCAGGATCAGGGGCGTCGAGAACGCAGGAATGCAGAGGATGAACGACAGCGCTGCGGCGCCGACGATACCGGGCAGCGAGAGCGGGAGCGTCACCAGCACGAAGGTCTCGGTCTTGCTGGCGCCCAGGCTCTCGGCTGCCTCCTCGAAGTCGCGATCGAGGCGGCGGAGGGCACTGGTCAAGGTGAAGACGACGAATGGCAGGACGAAATAGACCAGGCCGATGCCGACCCCGAACTCGGTCCGCATCATGCGGATGACGTCGTTGCCCTCGAGGTAACCGATTCCGCGCAAGGTCTCGTTGACGAGCCCGGTGTTGCCGAGTGCTAGGCTCAGCGAGTAGAGCCGGACGATGACGTTGGTGAGAAACGGGATCGCGACCGCGATGATCAACGCGGCGCGGACCGTGGCCGACTGGGTACGGACGATCCGGTAGGCGATCGGATAGCCGATCAGCAGCGCGATCACGGTCGCCACCAGCGACAGGCGGAACGTCGACAACAGGCTGCCGAGATAAAGCGAGTCGGTGAGCGCCTTGACGTAATGGACGAGGCTCGCCTCGCCTAACTGATCGGGGCGGATGAACGTATAGAAGCTCGCTTGCAGCAAATAGACGAGCGCCGCCAGATAAAAGAAGAGGACCAAGAGCGCCGGCGCGAGCAGGAAGTGGCCGGTCGCGGCGCGCGCGCCCGGCCGGGCCAGCATGGCGCGATCGGCGGCGGACGTCATTGCCCGGAACGATCCGCCGCAGCGGGGCTGCCGACCCCGACCGCATGTTCGGGGCGCCAGCGTACGGTGACGGCGTCGCCGGCCGCAAACGCCGGGTTGCCGCCGGCGCCGGGTACGCGAACCAAGAAGCGTTGGCCGGCGACATCGACGATGTACTCGAACGACGCACCCATGAACGCTCGCTGCAGCACGCGGCCGGCGAAGGCGTTGGTGCCATCGCCGCCGGGCCCGGTGAGCTCGATGGTCTCGGGCCGCACCTGGATCGTCACCGTTTCGCCGACCGCGGCGTCGATCCCGACCAGCGACAAACTTTGGCCCGCTGCCGTGGTCGCCGACGCGCGTTGCCCGTCACGCGCGGCGATGCGGCACGACATCAGGTTGGAGCGGCCCAAGAAGTTGGCGACGAACTCGTTGCGCGGGCGATGGTAGACCTCGATCGGCGCTCCCATCTGCTCGATGCGGCCGCGCGACATCACGATCACGCGGTCCGACATCGCCATCGCTTCCTCCTGGTTGTGGGTGACGTTGATGGTGGTGACGCCGGCGCGTTCGACGATCTGGCGAAGCTCGAGCTGCATCTCGGCGCGAAGCAGCGCGTCCAAGTTGGACATCGGCTCGTCCATCAGGAGGATCGAGGGCGCGATCGCGAGCGCGCGGGCGATCGCGACCCGCTGCTGCTGGCCGCCCGACAACTGGTTGGGAAAGCGGTCCTCGAGCCCGGTCAGTTGCACCAGCGCCAACGCCTCGCGAACCTGGCGCGCGGCCTCATCCTTGGCGGCCCGCCGCATGCGCAGGCCGAAGCCTACGTTTTGCGCCACCGTCATGTGCGGGAACAGCGCGTAGCTCTGGAACACGACGCCGATGTCGCGCTCGTAGGGCGGGACATCGTTGACGACGCGACCGCGCAGAGAGAGCACGCCGGCGTCCGGCGTGAGAAAGCCGGCGATAATGCGCAGCGTCGAGGTCTTGCCGCAGCCGCTCGGGCCGAGCAGGGTGACGAACTCGCCGCGCGCCACCTTGAACGACGCGGCGTCGACCGCGACCACCTCGCCGAAGCGCTTGGTCACGCGATCGAGTTCGAGAACGACGTCGGCCTCGGCCATGCCTCCCCCGTTTACCGCCATTGCCGGCGGTTATTGTCGACCGACGCGGGCGGTCGTTGGCGCGGCCACACTTCTCGCGGTTGACCGCGCTCTGTCAAGGTCAAACGGGCGCCCCTTGCCGGCGCCGCCGGGCACCCGCTACGGTCCGCCGATGATCGCGGAAAAGGACATTCCGGCCGCGCCGCTGGTCGGCGAAGCGGCCGATCTCGCCCGCGGCATCGCCCGGCTGCTCCACCACATGGGCTATGCGGCGCTCGGGGAATTCAACCTCGCCAACGGCCGGCGCGCCGATCTGTTCGCGGTCGGACGTAAAGGCGAGATTGTCATCGTCGAGATCAAGGTTTCGGTCGCCGACTTCAAGGGCGACGACAAATGGCCCGAGTACCTAGCCCATTGCGATCGGTTTTACTTCGGCGTACCGGCCGCGTTTCCGCGCGAGCTGGTGCCGGCCGAGGTCGGGTTGATGATCGGTGATCGCTACGGCGCCGCCGTGCTTCGCGATGCGCCGGAGCGCCCGATGGCGACGCGCCTGCGCCACCGCGAAACCCACCGCTTCGCGCTCTACGCCGCCGGGCGCTTGCGGCGTACCCTCGATCCCGATCTCAGCTAATCGGTCCTGTGGAGTGCCATATCACTAAGTGGCGCGATAAATCGTGGGCGCGAAAACGTTTTGTGATGCACGCTTTCAGAGCACACTCCACCGCGTAACCGGCCAAATAGCAGGCGACGGCGTAACATTTCCCGTTTCTGAATTCATTACGTGAGGTGGGCCGTCAACGATAGGGGTCGGCGGCGGCGAGAAAGCGCTTCACGTAATCGGCAACGCCGTCTTCGAGCGAGGCGAACGGGCGCCGGTAGCCGGCTGCCGCCAGCCGAGCCATGCGCGCCTCGGTTCGGTACTGGTAGCGGTCGCGGATCGCGAGCGGCGTATCGACGTACTCGATCCGGGGCTCACGCCCGAGCGCGCGGAAGACCGCGGCGGCGAGGTCGGCGAAGCTCCGCGCCCGGCCGGTGCCGAGGTTGAAGAGCCCGCTCACGTCGGGATGATCGAGGAGCCAGAGCACGACCTCGACGCTGTCGGCGACGGCGACGAAATCGCGAAGCTGCCCGCCGTCGGCATAGTCGGGCCGGTGCGATTTGAACAGCCGCGCCGGCTCGCCCGCGATCGCGCGCTCGAACACCTGGACGACGACGCTCCGCATCGCGCCCTTGTGGTACTCGTTGGGGCCGTAGACGTTGAAGAACTTGAGCCCGGCCCACTGCGGCGGGGTCGCGCCGCCGGCGGCGACGATCCGCGCGACGCGGCGGTCGAAGACATGCTTGCTCCAGCCGTAGAGGTTGAGCGGGCGCAACCGCGCCAGCCCGGCGACCGAGCCGTCATCGTCGAAACCTTGCGCGCCGTCGCCATAGGTCGCGGCCGAGGACGCATAGATCAGGCGGACGCGGTGAGTCGTGCACCAGCGCCACAGCGCCAGGGTAAAGCGAAAATTCTGGTCGAGGATGCGGTCGCTGTCGCGCTCGACGGTCGAGGAGTTGGCGCCGAGATGCACGATCGCTTCGATCGCTGCGACGGCACCTTGCGCAGCGCGATCGTCGAGATAGCCGATCAAGCGGTCCGGCGCGACCACATCGGCGATCTCGTGCTTGGCGAGGTTACGCCACTTCTCGTCGCTCCCGAGCAGGTCGCAGACTACGACTTCGCGCCCGTGCGCGGCGAGCGCGGCGACGACGTTCGAGCCGATGAAACCGGCGCCGCCGGTCACGACGATCATGACGCGGTCTGTTTGAGGCGGGCGATGGCGTTGGTGGTGCTGTAGCCGGCCTTGAGCTCGGCCAATACGACGCGACCGCCATAGGCCTGAACGATAT
This sequence comes from Alphaproteobacteria bacterium, assembly GCA_016869275.1. GTDB lineage: Bacteria > Pseudomonadota > Alphaproteobacteria > SHVV01 > SHVV01 > SHVV01. The sequence goes on from VGEO01000007.1 coordinate 33,309, forward strand.
CGCCGCCTACCACTTGGTCGAGCGCATAGTCGGCGCCCTTGACCAGCACGTCGGGGCGGAGCGCTTCGATCAGCGCGATCGGCGTGTCCTCGCCGAACACGACCACGAGGTCGACGACCGCGTGCGAGCCCAGCATCAGGCCGCGCTCGCGCTCGCCGTTGATCGGGCGATCGGGACCTTTCAAGCGCTTGACCGAAGCGTCGCTGTTCACGCCGACGATCAAACGATCGCAGGCGGCGCGGGCCTGCTCTAGGAGCGACACGTGGCCGGGATGGAGCAGATCGAAGCAGCCGTTGGTGAACCCGACCGCGAGACCGGACCGGCGCCAGCCTGCGACCCGAGTCCGCGCTTCGTCGAGCGTGACGAGCTTGGTTTCGGCCGCCGTCAGGTCGCGGTTGTTGAGCGCATCGACGATCTCGTGCGGGCGCGCGACCGCGGTGCCGACCTTGCCGACGACGATGCCGGCGGCGTAGTTGGCGAGTGCTGACGCTTCGTCGACCGATGCACCGGCGGCAAGGGCGGCCGCGAGCGTCGCGACTACGGTATCGCCGGCACCGCTGACATCGAAGACGGCGCGCGCCTTGACCGGCAGATGCTCGACCCGGTCGCGGGTCACGATCGACATGCCGCGGCTGCCGCGGGTCGCGAGCACGGTGGGGATGCCGGCGCGGGCGATGACCGCGCGCGCCGCGGCCTCGACCTCGGCGTCGGTGCGAGCCGGCAATCCCGCCGCCAGCGCGAGTTCGCGATCGTTGGGCGTGACGATGTCGGCACCGCGATAGCGCGCGAAGTCGCGTGCCTTGGGATCGACGATCACGCGCCGCCCGGCTTTTTTCGCGGCATCGATCAACCGCCCCACCAACCCCTCGGTCAGCACGCCTTTGGCGTAGTCCGAAAGCACCAGTACCTCGCAGGCGGCGAGTGCCGCGGTCGCGGCGGCGAGAATTTCGTCCGCCGACGCCGCCGCGATCGGCGCGACCGTTTCCTGATCGGCGCGCAGGAGCTGTTGGCTGCCGGCGAAGTAGCGGGTCTTGACGGTGGCCTGACGCCCGCGCTCGCGCACCAACCGCGCCGTCACGTTCCGCTCGGCGTCGAGCAACGCGGCGATCCGATCCGAGGCGGCATCGGCTCCGACCACCGAAAAGAAAGCGACCGCGGCGTCGAGCGCGGCGATGTTGCGCACGACGTTGCCGGCGCCGCCCAGCACCGCGCTCTCGGTCTCGATCTGCACCACCGGGATCGGCGCTTCAGGCGAAATCCGTTCGACCGTCCCGTGCACGAAGCGGTCGAGCATGACGTCGCCGACGACCGCCACCCGCGCCGCCCGGATTCGGGCGAGCCGCGCCTCGAACGCGTCCGGCGCGGTCATTCGGTCACCAGCCCGAGCTCGAGTTCGAGCGCCCCGCACAGCATCTGGCCGAGCGCGATGTGCATCTCCTGAATCCTCGCCGTCGTAGCCGATGGCACGATCAGGAGCGGATCGGCGAGCCCTTTGAGCGCGCCGGCATCGCCGCCGCTGAGCGCGGCCGGGATCGCGCCGATTGCGCGCGCTTGCTCGAGCGCGCGCAGTACGTTCGTGCTCCGGCCCGAGGTCGAGATTGCGATCGCGAGGTCGCCGCGGACGCCGAGCGCCTCGACCTGGCGCGCGAATAGTTGATCGAAGCCGAGATCGTTGCCAATCGCGGTCAAGGCCGAGGTGTCGGTGGTAAGCGCGATTGCCGGCAGCGGCGCGCGATTGCGCTTGTAGCGGACCACGAGTTCGGTCGCGAGGTGCTGGGCATCGGCGGCGCTGCCGCCGTTGCCGAAGAGGAGCAGCTTGTTGCCGCGCCGGATCGCTTCGACCGCGCAGCGCACCAGGGCGGCAAACGGCGCGCGCAAACCTTCGGCGGTCGCGCGCGCGACCGCCTGGTGCTCGGCAAACTCGCGTTCGAAGTAGCGATCGATGTCCATTGCAGAACCGCGGCGCTACCCTAAGCGATCGGTCCCGGCATCGCCAGCATTCCGCTCAAGTGTGAAGAACGGCGACATCGGCGCCGTCGAGCACGACGCACGAGAGCTGCCCCGAACGCCAGGCACCGGTGTCGACCCCGATCCGGTTGGAACGAATCTCGACCGCGGGCACGATCGAATGTCCGTGGACGACCACGGCGCCGTGATCGGCGGTCGAGTGGAGGAACTCCTCGCGAATCCACATCAAGTCTTCCTCGCTTTGGCGATCGAGTGCGACCCCGGGCCGGACGCCGGCGTGCACGAAGAAATAGTTGCCGGCGGCGAAAGTGAGCGCGAGCCGGGCGTAGAAATCGCGGTGGCGCTCAGGGAGGGCGCGATCGAACGTCAAGCGCCAGTCGGCGGGAACCTCGGCGCCGGCCAGCGTCCAGCCCCACGCCGGTCCGGGCAGGTCGATGCCATAGGCCTCGAGCGTGGCAAGGCCGCCGTTCATGAACCAGTGCGCCGCCGCGGCGGTGCCGGCGAGGGCACCGAGCATCAGATCCTCGTGATTGCCCTTGAGGCACACGGTGCGAAAGCCGGGCAGCGGATCGCCGCTCAGGAGCTCGACCACCGCGGCCGATCCCGGCCCGCGGTCAACGTAATCGCCGAGATAAACGACGGTCTTATCGCGCGCACCGGCGCCGGCGGCGTCGCTCTGGATACGCCGGTGCAAGCTTTCAAGGAGGTCGATCCGGCCGTGGATATCGCCGATCGCGTAAAGCCGCTGGCCCGATGGAAGCGCCGCTTTCATGCTTGCGACCTTAGCATAGAGGCTCTAAGAGGGCCGCGCATGAGGCGCCGGTAAAGCCGTGAATTCTCCCGCCATCGCAGTCGCCGGACTGGTCAAGCGGTTCGACAAGGTCACCGCGGTCGACGGCATCGATTTCGCCGTCGCCGCCGGGGGATTCACCGCGCTGTTGGGGGCCAACGGCGCCGGCAAAACCACCACCATCGCCATGATCCTGGGGCTGATCGTCCCGACTGCGGGCACGATCACGGTGTTGGGCGAGGACATGCTCGAGCACCGCTATCGGGTGCTACCGCGGATTAATTTTTCCTCGCCCTACGTCGACATGCCCAAACGCCTGACAGTGCGCCAAAACCTCGTCACTTACGCCCACCTCTACGGCGTCGCTAGCGTCGCCGCCAAGATCGAGGCGGTCGCGCAGGCGCTCGAATTCACCGACTATTTGAAGCGCACGTACGGCACCCTGTCGTCGGGCCAGCGCACCCGCGTCGCGCTCGCCAAGGCGCTCCTGAACGACCCCGAGATTCTGCTGCTCGACGAACCGACCGCGTCACTCGACCCGGATACCGCCGACTGGGTGCGCGGTTACCTGCTCGATTATCAGCGCCGCACCGGTGCCACCATCCTACTCGCCTCGCACAACATGAGCGAGGTCGAGCGCCTGTGCCGCGAGGTCGTGATCCTCAAGGCCGGCAAGATCGTGGCCCAGGGCGCGCCCGGGGCGTTGATCGACCGCTACGGCCGGGGAACTCTGGAAGAAGTTTTTCTCGATATCGCCCGCGACCGGCGCGCGAGCGTCGCCGCGCAATGAGCGCAATCCGTCCCCGCTCCGCCGGCCACCCGCTGCGCCGCATGTGGGGGCTCTTTCTCCGCCACTACTACGTGAGCGCGGGGTCGTGGACGCGGCTGGTCGAGATGATCTACTGGCCGACGGTCCAGGTCGTGATCTGGGGCTTCATCACCGAGTTCCTCTACACCAACTCGAGCTTCGTCGCGCGCGCGTTCGGCGTGTTGCTGGCCGGCGCGCTCTTGTGGGACATCCTGTTCCGCGGCCAGCTCGGGGTCGCGGTCTCGTTCCTCGAGGAGATCTGGTCGCGCAACTTGGCGCAGCTGTTCACGAGCCCGCTCCGGCCGGCCGAGTACATCGCCAGCCTGATGGCGTTGAGCCTGGTGCGGACGTTGCTCGGCCTGGCGCCGGCGGCGGCGCTGGCGTCCGCGTTTTTCGGCTTCAATGTCGCCGAGCTCGGGCTCTCGCTGATCGTCTTTTTCTTCAACCTGATCGTCATGGGGTGGGCGATCGCGATGGTGGTGTGTGGGCTCGTCCTGCGCTACGGCCTCGGAGCGGAAAACCTCGCCTGGGCGCTGATGTTCGCGCTGGCGCCGATTTGCGGCATTTACTATCCGATCAGCGTGCTGCCGGAGTGGCTGCAGGCGGTGTCGGCGGGCTTGCCGGCGAGCTATGTGTTCGAGGGAATGCGGGCAGTGCTGGTCGACAAAACGGTGCGCTTCGATCTGATGGTGCAGGCGGCGGCGCTCAATCTCGTTTATCTCGTCCTCGGCATCGGCGCCTTCGTCGCCTTCTTCCGAAACGCCCGCATCCGCGGCCAGCTCGTCCATGTCGGCGAGTAGCGGTTCCGGCCGGCAGGCGGCGGCTGCTATGCTCGCGACGATCGGCGGCGGATCGGGAGGCGGCATGTCGCGGGCGGTGACGCGGTGGTGGTGGGTCCGGCACGCGCCGGTCGTCGACCACGGCGGCAAGATCTACGGCATGAACGACGTGCCGGCCGACACCTCGAACCGGATCGCGTTCGAGCGGCTGGCGCAGCGGCTACCCTCGCCTGCCGTGCTCGTCACCAGTCACTTGTCGCGCGCGTTGCAGACCGCGCACGCGATCCGGAGCGCCGGGCTCGACCTGCCCGATCCGCAGGTCGAGCCGGATCTGGCTGAGCAGAATTTTGGCCACTGGCAGGGCCGCACGTGGGACGACATCGTCGCCAAGGAAAAAGGCGCCGGCGAGCACAAATTCTGGACCGCGCCCGCGGATCATGCGCCGCCCGGCGGCGAGAGCTTCGTCGCCGTCGTCGCCCGTGTCGAGCGGGTGATCGGACGCCTGACCGACCTGCATCGCGGCCGCGACATAGTGGTGGTCGCGCACGGCGGCACCATTCGCGCCGCGCTCGCGAACGCGTTGGGTCTCGACCCCGACGTCGCGTTAGGCTTCGCGACCGAGAATTTGTCGACCACGCGGATCGATCATGTCGACGGCCCCGGCGCCGGCGGCAATTGGCGGGTCGCGTTCGTGAACGAGCGGCCGTGATGGCCGCGCGCTGGCTCGCCCCGCTCGCGCTGGTGTCGGCGCTGGTCGGCGCGGCCCCGGTGGCGGCGCAGGACGACCCGCATCAGGCCCTGGTCGATCGCGCCCGGGCGACGGTCGAGCGCTTCGCCAAGGATCCGGCGATGGCGCCGCTCAAGCCGGCGCTCCGCAAAGGGCGCGCGGCGTTCGTCGTGCCCGAACTCATCAAGGGCGGCGTATTCCTCGGCGCCGCCGGCGGCAGCGGCGTCGTCTCGTTTCGCGGCCGGACCTGGAGCGACCCCGCGTTCTATCAGCTGGGCGGTCTCAATCTCGGCTTTCAGCTCGGCGGCGAAGTGTCGGAGATGATCCTGGTGCTGATGACCGAGCGGGCGATCGACGTCATCATGGCGACCGATGCCACGCTCGGCGCCGACCTCAGTTTCGCGATCGGCGCTTCGAACCGCGAACAAGCGGCGCCGCCCGATCCCGATGCCGATGTCTTGGTGTTCGAACTCGCCAAGGGCGTCTACGCCGGGCACGTCCTCGAAGGCGCCGCGATCCGGCCGCGCCCGGACTGGAACCGCACCTATTACGGACGGCCGGCCAGCACCCGCGATATCCTCGTGCGCCGTATCGCCACCACCACCAAAGCCGACGCCCTCAAGGTAGCGCTCACCGCGGCGCTCCGCTAGGGCAGCGGGACGTCGTAAGAACCGGCGAGCGCGACCAGCGCGATGGCGAAGGCGAGCACGAGCGCGCCGAGATAGACGACGGCGCGCAGCGCGTTGACGGACGCGGTGACGCTCGGGAGTCGAGTGGGCGGGGGCGGGCCGAACGCGGACGCCGTCACCGCTTCGACCCAACCTTGCGAAAAAGCGGGGCCGGCCGGGCCGCGCAGCCACGCGGTTGCCGCCTTGATGGCCCGGCCGCCGGGCGCGAACAAACAAGCGGCGACGATCAAGAGCCCGGTCGCGACCGCCGGCCCTAACGCCGCCAACTCGTGGAGCCGAAGCGGGAGAAAAGCGAACGCCTTGCGCGGCGAATCGAGGATCGCCCAAGCCGCCGCCACCGCCGCGAGCGCGCGATAGACCGCGAGCCCCGGCAGCCCGAGCACGGCAAACCAAATGACCGGCGCGATCGCCCCGACGCACACTCGCCAACCGAGCCGACACGTCAGCGCCGCCGTGAGCTCGAGCCGGTCCATGCGACGGGCCGCGGGCCCGAGCGTCCCTTGGGCGGTCGCGCGCGCGGCGAGCAAGTCGCCGGCGCGCAGTGCGCGGGCGACCCGCGCGGCCTCATCGAGGGGGCCGCCGCCGTCGAGCAGCGCGACCATCAAGGCGAACGCCGCCACCCAACCGTAGGAAAACGTCGCCGCCAGCCAGTCGGCGCCGAGCGCGGCGGCCGCGAATACAGCGCCCACGATCGCGGTTGCCGCCAAGCCGCGGACGATCCGGGTCGGCGCGCTCCGCCGCGGACGATTGAGCCTGGGCTCGATCCAAGTCATCGCCCGCGTTGCGCCGCGGACTGGCGAGAGCCACCACGGCCCGCGGCCGAGCCGGGCCGTCAGCGCTTCGACCGTCAGGGCGAGCGCGAGGAGAAGGAGCGGCGCCGGCGCGCTGCCGGCGAGGCTCGGATCGATCGCCACGATGCCGCTAACCCCGGTTGCCGGCCCCAGTGTGCCCGACCGGGCTTGGACCGACCATCGCCAATCGTGCTAAGCGAGCGGCGATCCCATGCTCCCTCGACCGCGCGTCCTATCGCTCGTGTTGGCGGCAGCGGCGGCAACCGTCGCCGCGGTCGCGCTCGCCCCCGGCGGCGACCCTTCGGCCTATCTCGACCGCGGCCTCGAAGCGGCCTTGGTGATCGGCACGATCGGCGCCGCGGTCCATGCCCTCGGCTGGAACTCGGGCAACCGGGTCATTGCATTCGTCGCCGACCCGCGGTTCGCGTGGCCGGCGACGCTCGTCGGTGCCGCTTATGTGGCGCTGCGCTAGTATCCTTCGCAGCGATCGGGAGGGTGCGGACGCCGCGATTCCGGTTATAGTGCGGCCCCTCGAAGCCATGACCGACCGCGAGCCATTCTGGAAGCGCAAGACTTTGCACGCGATGAGCCCCGCCGAGTGGGAATCGCTCTGCGACGGCTGTGCGCGGTGTTGCCTGCTCAAGGCCGAAGACGAGGACAGCGGCGAAATCGTCTACACCGAGGTCGCTTGCAAGCTGCTCGATCTCGATACCTGCCGCTGCACCGACTACAAGCGCCGCGCCCGCCACGTCCACGATTGCGTCAAGCTCACGCCCGAAAAAGTAACGAGCTTGGGCTGGCTACCGAGCACCTGCGCCTACCGGCTGCTCGCCGAGGGCCGCGAGCTCTATTGGTGGCACCCGCTGATCTCCGGCAGCCGCTCGACCGTTCATGCGGCCGGCATCTCGGTTCGCGGCCGCGTATTGCCCGAGAACGATGTCGGCGACCCGCTCTCGCATATCGCCGACTGGCCGCGCTGAGCCCCAACCCTCGAGGACCCCGATGAATCCTCAACCGCTTACCGACGACGTGCTGCGCGTGATCCCCGCGGTGTTGACGCCACAGACTCTGGATTTGGCACCGGACCTCGACCTCTTTGTCCGCCATTGCCGCTGGCTGCTCGCGACCGGCGCCGACGGCTTGGGCGTCCTCGGCACCACCGGCGAAGCCAATTCGTTCTCGGTCAAGGAACGCGTCCAGCTCCTCGCAGCGCTCGCCAACGGCGGCATCGCCGGAAACCACGTCATTGCCGGCACCGGCTGCTGCGCCATTCCCGAGACGGTCGAGCTCAGCAAAGCGGCGCTCGCGATCGGCGCGGCCGGGGTCCTGTGGCTGCCGCCGTTCTACTACAAGAACCCGAAGGACGAAGGCATCTACCGCGCCTTCGCCGAATCGATCGAGCGGATCGGCGATGCGCGGCTGCGTGTCTACCTCTATCACTTCCCGCAGCAGTCGGCGGTACCGCTCTCGGTCGACTTGGTCGGGCGGTTGATCGCCGATTTCCCGGGCGTCGTGGTCGGGCTCAAGGATTCGGGCGGCGACTTCGCCTATACCGAAAACCTGGTGCGCCGCTTTCCCGGGTTTCGCGTCTATCCGGGCAGCGAGTCGTTCCTGCTCGACGGTTTGAAGATCGGCGCGAGCGGGACGATATCGGCTTCGTGCAACGTGACCGCGCCGTTGGCCGCCGACGTCGTCGCGCGCTGGCGGGCCGGACGCGACGCCGGCGCGGTCCAGGATCGTCTGAGCAAGATCCGCGCCGCGATCCAGGGCTACCCGTTGACGCCGGCGCTCAAAGCGATCATGGCGCGCCATACCCAAGACCGCCGCTGGCTCGCCGTCAGACCGCCGTTCGTCGCCTTGAGCGAGAAGGAAACGGCGGAACTTTCAGCCAAGCTCGACGCCGCGCAGTTCGATCTCGCCGCGGCCTGAGCGCGGCGCGCCGGCCGACCCATGATCCGCCCCAACAGCGCGACGCTGGTCATGGTGCTGTCGCCGCTGGTGGCGTTCGGGCCGATCTCGACCGATCTCTATCTGCCTTCACTGCCGGCGATCGCGGCCGCGTTCGATCGCCCGATCGGCGATGCCCAGCTCACGCTCGCCGCTTTCCTCGTCGGCATCGCCCTCGCCCAGCTGTTCGGCGGTGCGCTCGGCGATCGTTTCGGCCGGCGCCCGGTGATGTTGGGCGGGCTCCTGCTCTACACGGCGGCGAGCGTCGGCTGCGCCCTTGCCGGCTCGATCGAAGAGCTGATCGTCTACCGCTTCGTCCAGGCGTTCGGCGCGTGCGGACCGCAGGTCCTGAGCCGGGCCGTGGTCCGCGACCTCCACGAGCGGGCCGACGCCACGCGGATGCTCGGCTATGTCGGCGCCATCATGGGGGTGGCGCCCGTGCTGTCGCCCTTCCTCGGCGGCTATTTCGTGGTTTGGTTCGGGTGGACGGCGAATTTCTGGTTCATGGGCGTCTATAGCGCGCTCGCCTTCGTCCTGGTGTACGTCATGATCCAGGAGACCGCCCCGACCTTGGCGCGCGATGCACTCGACCTTCGCCTGATCCTGGCCGCCTTCGCGCGCGTTCTCCGCCACCCCGATAGCCGCACCTTCGGCATCCCGTTCTGCTTCGTCTACAGCGGCATGTTCGCGTTTTTCACCGGCTCGTCGTGGGTGATCATCAAAGTGCTCGGCATTTCGACCGAAGCGTTCGCCTTTTATTTCGGCGCCGTAATCGTCGGTTTCCCGACCGGTGCGTTCGTGGCTGGACGCTTGAGCGCGCGCTTCGCGGTCGAGATGATTTTCAGCGTCGGCGTCGCGCTCGCGGCCGGGTCCGGTCTCGTCTTTCTGGTCTTGATGGCGGCGGGCTTCGTCAACGCCGGAACGGTCGTCGTCCCGATGTTGGCCTACGCGATCGCGGTCGGACTGGTGAACCCGTCCGGAATCGCATCGATGCTGGCGCCGTTTCCCGATATCGCCGGTAAAACCTCGGCCCTGCTCGGCGCGGCGCAAATGGCGACCTCGGCCGCGACCAGCGTCTTCGTCGGCGCGCTCCACGACGGCACCTCATTGCCGACCGCGGCCTGCGTCGCCGGCGCTGGCGTCGGCGCCCTCGTCATTCACGTCCTCGCGCGGAGAACCCGTCGGGTTCCGGCTTAGGCGCGGTCGGTGTACGCGCCGGTGGCGGTGGCGGCGCTGACGGCGCCGGCGGCGGATCGGGCGCGCGGGCAACGGCGGGCCGCGGCGGACCGAGCCCGAACGGCATCAACTCGCGCGCCGGGCGCCCGCGGTGCGCCGCCAGCATGAAGTCGCGCCACACTCGCGCCGGTACGTCGCCGCCCGTCACCCGATTCATCGGGCTGTTGTCGTCGTTCCCGACCCACACCCCGGCGGTGAGGTCGGCGGTAAAGCCCAAGAACCACGCATCGCGGAAGTCCTGGCTGGTGCCGGTCTTACCGGCGGCCGGGCGATCGAGCTGGGCGGCGCGGCCGGTGCCGTGCTGGATCGTCGCTCTCATCATGCGGGCGAGCTTGGCCGCGGTTGCGGTTGCCATCGCCGGACCGGGGCCCGAGCCCTCGCGCCGGAAGAGCGTCGCCCCGCGTTCGTCCACGACCTCGACGATCGCGTAGGGCCAGACGCCGGTGCCACCGTTGGCGATGGCGACATAGGCGGCGGTCAACTCGAGCGGGGTCACTTCGGCGGTGCCGAGCGCGAGGCTCGGGATCGCCGGGAGCGGCGAGCCGATGCCGAGCCGGCGTCCCGCCGCCGCGACCCGGCTGCGACCGGCCCGTTCCGCGACCTGGACGGCCACCGTATTGATCGAGCGCGCGAACGCGTCGGTCAGCGTGACCTCGCCCACGAACGTGCCGTCGATATTCGCCGGCCGCCAGCCACCGATCGCAATCGGGCCGTCGATGAGCTTGGTCGATGGTTCGAGGCCGGCCTCGAGCCCGGCCAAGTAAACGATCGGCTTGAATGCCGAGCCCGGCTGGCGACGGGCATCGACGGCGCGGTTGAACGAGCCGCGCCCGTCGGCGCCGCCGATCATCGCACGCACCGCGCCGTCGTGGCTGAGCGCCACCAACGCCGCCTGGTCGAAGTCGCGCGCGGCGCCGTCGCGCCGGATCGCGCTCGTGACCGCCCGTTCGGCGCTTTCCTGAACGGTGCGGTCGAGGGTAGTGACGACCCGAAACTCACCGCGCGCGGCGCCGATGAAATCGGGGATCTGGTCCATCACCCACCCGACGAAGGAATGCCCGCTCATCGGCACGTCGCGGACCGTGACCGCCCGCACGTCGACCGCGGCGGCTGCGGCGGGGGCGAGGAATTCGGCCGCGACCATGCGCTCGAGGACGACCGCGGCGCGCGCTTGGGCACCAGCCAGATTGACGGTCGGCGCGTATCGGGACGGCGCCTTCAGAAGTCCGGCCAGCATCGCCGCTTCGGCGACATCGACCCGGTGCGCCGGCTTGCCGAAATAGCGCCGGGCCGCGGCATCGACGCCGTAAGCGCCGGCACCGAAATAGACGCGGTTGAGATAGAGCTCGAGGATTTCGTCCTTGGTCAGGCGGCGCTCGAGCCAGAGCGCCAGCATCGCCTCCTGCGCCTTGCGCTTCAAGTGCCGCTCCGGCCCCAAAAACAGGTTCCTGGCGAGCTGCTGGGTGATGGTGCTGGCGCCTTCGCGCACGGCGCCAGCGCGTAGATTGACGACGAGCGCGCGGGCAATACCGCGAAGGTCGAGGCCGCTGTGCTGGTAATAGCGGCGGTCCTCGGTCGCGATCACGGCTTGCGGCAGCCACCGCGGCAGATCGGCGAGGGCGACCGCGGTCTCGCCGCTCGCGGCGAGGGTGATGAACGGCGTGCCGTCGGCGTAGGCGAGATGAACGGTGGTCGGTTTATCGAACGCGGCGATCGCGCGCGGATCGGGAAGCTCGGCCGCGACCCAGGCTGCCAGGATGCCGAAGGCGACGACCGCCCAAACCGCCGCGACCGCGAGCCGATAGCGGAGCCGCGACGGGCGATGCCGGCGCGCCCGTTGCGCGCGCGGGCCGGTCGGCGGGTCGCGGCGTTTTTTCCGCGTCATGGCGGCGAAACGTACTCATCGCCGCGGGATCGCGGCGCGCCCCCTTTAGGGAGCAGATGCGGCGAAAAGATGGCCGCCGGCCGCGGGCCGCTAAACGTCGAGGTTCGCTACTTTGAGCGCGTTATCGGCAATGAACTCGCGCCGCGGCTGCACCTCGTCGCCCATCAGCCGCTCGAACAGACTGTTGGCTTCGTCGGCCTGCCCGATCCGAACTTGGAGCAACGTCCGGGCGTCGGGATCGAGCGTCGTCTCCCACAGCTGGCCCGGGTTCATCTCGCCCAGGCCCTTGTAGCGCTGCATGGTGAGGCCTTTGCGGCCGAACTCGAACACCGCTTCCAAGAGTTCGCTCGGCGACTTGATCTCGCGCTCGCCGTCCTTGCGCTTCAAGATCGCCTTGCGGGCGTAGACCGATTGCAGCTCGGACGCCATCTCGTCCAGCCGGCGCGCCTCGGCTGATCGGATGAGCTGACCGTCGATGGCGTGGCGTTCGGGATAGCCGCGCAGTTCGCGCGTGACTTCGATGCCGCCGTCGGGGGTGGCGCGGCCGCGCCAGCCGCGCTCGTGCGGCGGCGCCAGGCCGTCGAGCCGGCGCGCGAGATAGCGCGCGACCTCATCGGCCCGTTCGGCCGACGAGACGATCTCGGGATTGAGCGCACCCAAGATCGCGGCTTGCTCGACGATCTCCTTCTTGTACTTGCGTCCGACCGAGGCCAGTAGAAGCCGTACCCGTAGCGCGTTCTCGACCAGAACGCGAAGGTCGCGGCCGGCGCGCTGCGACGCTTTGGCGTCGCCCAGCAGCAGCACCGCGTCGTCGATGCCGGCATCGATCAGGTAGCGCTCGAACTCGGGATCGTCCTTGAGGTAAACCTCCGAACTGCCGCGCTTGATCTTATAGAGCGGCGGCTGCGCGATATAGAGGTAGCCGGCTTCGATCAGGGGCCGCATCTGGCGATAGAAGAACGTCAGCAGCAGCGTCCGGATATGAGCGCCGTCGACGTCGGCGTCGGTCATGATGATGATGCGGTGGTAGCGGAGCTTGGTGCGATCGAAATCCTCGTGGCCGACGCCGGCGCCGAGCGCGGTGATGAGCGTACCGATCTCTTGCGACGACAGGACCTTGTCGATCCGCGCCCGTTCGACGTTCAGGATCTTGCCACGCAGCGGCAGCACGGCCTGGATCTTGCGATCCCGCCCCTGCTTGGCCGATCCGCCGGCCGAATCGCCCTCGACGATGAAAAGCTCGGACTTGGCGGGATCGCGTTCCTGACAATCGGCCAACTTACCGGGCAGGTTCGAAATATCGAGCGCACCCTTGCGGCGGGTCAAATCGCGCGCCCGCCGCGCCGCCTCGCGCGCAGCCGCGGCCTCGATCGCCTTGCCGATGATGAGCCGCGCCTCGCCCGGATGCAGCTCGAGCCAGGCGCCGAGCTTGTCGGAAATCTCGCCTTCGACCGCCGGGCGGACTTCGGACGAGACCAGTTTTTCCTTGGTCTGCGATGAAAACTTGGGATCGGGCAGCTTGACCGAAAGAACGCAGGTCAAGCCCTCGCGGACGTCGTCGCCCGACAGCACGACCTTTTCTTTTTTCGCGAACCCCGATGCCACCACGTAGTTGTTGACGGTGCGGGTGATCGCGGCGCGGAACGCCGCCAAGTGGGTGCCGCCGTCGCGCTGCGGAATGTTGTTGGTAAAACACAGCACGTTCTCGTGGTAGCTGTTGTTCCATTCGAGCGCGGCCTCGACCCTGACGCCGTCGCGGTGGCCGTCGATCGAGATCGTCGGGTGGACCGGCGTATTGGCGCGGTCGAGGTATTTGACGAAGGCTTCGATGCCGCCCTCGTAGAAAAACTCCTCGGTGCGCGTTTCGACGCCGCGGGCGTCGGTCAGGGCGATGCGTACGCCCGAATTCAAGAACGCGAGCTCGCGCAGGCGGTGCTCGAGGATCGAGAAATCGTAGTCGGTGGTCTTGAAGGTGTTGGGCGAGGGCAGAAACGTGACCTCGGTCCCGGTCGGACCGTCGCTCGGACCGACCAACTTCAACGGCGCCACCGCATCGCCGCTCTCGAAGCGAATGTAGTGCTCCTTGCCGTCGCGCCAGATCCGGAGATCGAGCCAGGTCGAAAGCGCGTTGACGACCGAGACGCCGACGCCGTGCAAGCCGCCCGAGACCTTATAGGAATTCTGGTCAAATTTTCCCCCGGCATGGAGCCGCGTCATGATGACCTCGGCCGCCGACACCCCCTCCTCCTTGTGGACCTCGGTTGGGATGCCGCGACCGTTGTCGCGCACCGTCACCGAACCGTCGGGGTTGAGCGTCACGTCGACGCGATCGCAATAGCCGGCCAAGGCTTCGTCGATCGAGTTGTCGACCACTTCGTAAACCATGTGGTGTAGGCCGGAGCCGTCCTCGGTGTCGCCGATGTACATGCCGGGGCGCTTGCGGACCGCATCCAGCCCGCGCAAGACCTTGATCGATTCGGCGCCGTAATCGTCGCCGATCGGCAGCTCGGGTCGCTCGCTCATGACGCTAGCCCGTTGGTTTCGACGGCGACGGTGCCGCCGCTGACGTTGAAAAACTGCGCCCAGCCGTCGAGATCGGCGAACAGCGCGCGGTCGGTACCGGTGAGCCAAGCCTGGGCGCCGAGCGCACGGAGTTCGGCGCAAAGCGCGCGGCGGCGGCGGCGATCGAGATGGGCGACGACTTCGTCGAGCAGCAGCATCGGCACCGCACCGACCGCGCCGGCCATGATCCGGGCCTGCGCCAGCACAATTGCGATCAGCAGCGCTTTTTGCTCGCCGGTCGAGCACGCGGCGGCTTGCATGTCCTTGTCGGCGTGCCGGACCGCAAAATCGCTGCGATGGACGCCGTGGGCGGCACCGCCGGTCTCGGCGTCGATCGGACGCGCCTGAGCGAGCTTGTCGCGGAGCGCGTGCTCGACGCCGAGCGCCGAATCGCGGTCGAGCGCCGCCTCGACCCAGCCCTCGACCGCCAGCAGCGCCGCCGGGAACGCGCCGGTCGACGCGCGAAGCCCGCCTTCCAGCCGGAACACCGCGTCGCGTCGCGCGGCGGCGATCGCGACCGCGTGCTCGGCCATCGTCTCTTCGAGGGCGCCGAGCCAGCGCGGATCGTCGACCCCGGTGCGCAGGAGCTTCGAGCGCTGGCGCATCACCCGTTCGTAGGCGGCGACGCGGCGGGCGTGGCCGTTGTCGAAGCCGTAGGTGAGCCGGTCGAGGAAGCGCCGCCGCGACGGGGCGGTCTCGATGAACAGCCGGTCCATCGCCGGCGTGAGCCAGGTCACCTGGGCAACGCTCGCCAGGCGCGACTGCTGGCCGATCGCGGTACCGCCGATCCGAACGGTGCGTCGCGCGGCAGCAACGCCATCGCCGGCGACGAGGCCGGTGCCGACATCGACCGCGCCGTCATAGCCGTGGACGGTGGCGGCGACCGCCCAGCCGGCGCCGCCGCGGCGGGTGACGTCGGCGAGCGCGGCTTGGCGCAGACCCCGCCCCGGGCTCAAGAACGAAATCGCTTCGAGGATATTGGTCTTGCCGGCGCCGTTGTCGCCGGTCAGCACCACCGGCTGCGCCGTCAGGGTTATCTTGAGGCGCGCGTAGGAGCGGAAATCGGCGAGGGTCAGGCGCGTCAACGCAAGCGCGCGCGGGGCCGGCGCGGAAAAGTCGGCGGCGGCCGCGACGGCGTGACGTTGGCTCAAGGCCACGCTCACACGCGCATCGGCATCAACACGAACAGCGCCGCTTGATCGCCGGTATCCTCGACCAAGGTCGGCGACACCGCATCCGACATCGCAAACCGGGTCGTTTCGCCTTCGATCTGACTGGCGACATCGAGCAGGTAGCGCGAGTTGAAGCCGATCTCCAGGGGATCACCCCGATAGTCGGCCGCCAGCTCTTCGCTGGCGCTGCCGGAATCGGGGCTGGTCGCGGAAAGGACGAGCTTGCCCTTGGCGACGGCCAGTTTCACGGCCCGCGATTTTTCGGTCGAAATCGTCGAGACCCGGTCGACCGCCTCGGCGAGCGCCTTGTTGTCGGCCTCGAGGACCTTTTCGTTGCCCTCGGGGATAACGCGGCCGTAATCGGGGAAGGTACCGTCGATCAACTTGGTCGTGAGCACGGTCGCGTTGAAGGCAAAGCGGATCTTGGTATCGGAGAGCGCGACCGCGACGCTGTCGTCGGTATCGTCCAAGAGCTTACGCAACTCGCCGACCGCCTTGCGCGGCACGATCACGCCCGGCATGTCCTTGGCGCCGTCGGGAAGCGGGGTGTCGATTCGCGCCAGGCGGTGGCCATCGGTCGCAACCGCGCGCAGCATGGCGACGCCGTTACGCTCGGCCGCGTGCAGGTAGATACCGTTCAGGTAATAGCGCGTCTCTTCGCTCGAGATCGCGAACCGGGTCTTGTCGATCAACCGGCGCAGTTCGGCCGCGCCGATCGCGAACTGCACCGGCAGATCGCCCTCGGCGATGACGGGGAAGTCTTCGCGCGGTAGGCATGGTAGCGTGAACTCGGAGCGCCCGGCCTGGACGGTGAGGCGGCCGTCGCCCGCGCCGAGCCTAAACTCGACCTCCGCGCCCTCCGGCAGCTTGCGGACGATGTCGTAGAGGACGTGGGCCGGGGTGGTGGTGGCGCCGGACTTGTCGACTTTCGCTTCGACCTTGGCGACGACCGCGAGATCGAGGTCGGTCGCGGTCAGGCTGAGCGCGCCTTTTTCGGCGGCAAGCTGGACGTTGGCGAGAATCGGGATCGTATTACGCCGTTCGACGACGCTTTGGACGTGGCCAAGCGCGGTCAACAGAGCGCCGCGTTCAATCGTCAGCTTCATCTTGGTACGGACACCTTCGGCGACACGGCGGCTGGGGATTCCGCCAATTGGGTGGGTTCTCCGAGGCTCGGAAAAACCGTGCGAACACCGGCGCCACTATAGCAAATGGAGCGGGTTCGGCGAAGCGCTTCGCCGGCCCGGGTCGACCGCGAAAACACCTTGAAAACCAGCAGGTTAATAACGAGTCGCGGGCCCGACCGGAGCCGCGCGGCACGCCCGCGCCGGATGCTCGCGCTTTAGCCTTCGAGCATCCGTTTCAGGAGGTCGATATCCTCGGCCAGACCCGAATCGGTCGCACGTAATTCCTCGATTTTACGAACCGCGTGCATCACCGTCGTGTGGTCGCGACCGCCGAACTTGCGGCCGATCTCCGGCAGCGACCGGGTGGTGAGCTGCTTGGCGAGGTACATCGCGACCTGCCGCGGGCGCGCCACCGCGCGCGCGCGCCGCGGCGAATGCATGTCGGCCAGCCGGATATTGTAGTGCTCGGCCACCCGCTTTTGGATGTCTTCGATCGAGATGCGGCGGTCGTTGGCGCGCAGGAGGTCTTTCAATACCTCCTGCGTCATCTCGAGCGAGATCGAACGCCCGACCAAGTTCGAATAGGCGAGCACGCGATTGAGAGCGCCCTCGAGTTCGCGCACGTTCGAGGTGATGCGGTGGGCGAGGAATTCGAGCACGCGGCCCGGCACGTCGCGGGCGCCGGACTGCTCGACCTTGGCTTGAAGAATGCCGACCCGGAGCTCGTAGTCGGTCGCGTGGATATCGGCGACCAGGCCCCACCCCAGCCGCGAGCGCATCCGCTCTTCCATACCGTCGAGGTCGGAAGGCGAGCGGTCGCCGGAGATCACGATCTGCCGGTTCTGGTCGACCAAGGCGTTGAAGGTGTGGAAGAACTCTTCCTGCGTCGAGTCCTTGCCGCTGATGAACTGGACGTCGTCGATCATCAGCACGTCGACCGAGCGGAACTGCTGCTTGAACGCCATCACGTCCTTGAAGCGGAGCGCGCGGATGAACTGGTACATAAACTTTTCGGCCGAGAGGTATACGACCTTGCGGGTCGGGTTGGCCTCGCGGATGTGCCAGGCGATGGCGTGCATGAGATGGGTCTTGCCGAGCCCGACCCCGCCATAGAGGAACAGCGGGTTGAACGGGACGGTCGGCGATTCGGCGACGCGGCGCGCGGCGGCGTAGGCGAGCTCGTTGGGCTTGCCGACGACGAAGCTTTCGAAGCGGAAGCGCGGGTCGAGCGGCGCGCTCAAGTCGTTGCCGGTGTCGTGCAGCGCTTCGCGCCGCTGGTCGCGGCCGCGATCGCCCGGATCGACCGCCGCTGCCTCACGGATTGCAAACTCGACCGTGCGGACGCCTTCGCCGCGCCACAGCTCGCCAATCCGGGTCGAATAGTGCGACGTCACCCAATCGCGTACGAACCGCGACGGCGCGCTGATCACGACCCGATCCGGGCTCGTCGTCGCAATCGTTAACAGGCGCACCCAACTGGCGAAGGTAGCGTCGCCGAGGTCGCCCTTGAGGCGCTCGCGTACCCGTTCCCAGGCGCCCTTGAAGTCGGGAGAGGAGCGCGAATCGGTCATCGTTAACTTTGTCCCCATGGCAACTTGCGCGCTTTCCAGCCGCCGACGGTACCGCGATGCCCCGTCCCGTCGCGGTCGCCCTCGAATCCCTCGGCTACGTTGTAACAAGCCTTGAAACCGGCCGCGGTCATGGAGATCGCCGCCGCCTTCGACCGGCCGCCGGAGCGGCACAAGAAAAGAAGTGGCCGTTCGGTGTCGGCGACCTTGCCCCGAACTTCAGCGACGAAGTTGGGGTTGAGCTGACCGCTCGGAAACAACTGCCACGAGATTCGCAATACCTCTTTACCAACGTCCTGGAGCGACGGCAGGCCGACATAGGTCCATTCGGCGTCGGTGCGGACGTCGATCAGGACGCTGCGCGGATCCTCGCGGAGCATTCGCCACGCCGCGTCGGGCGCGACATCGCCAGCGTACGACACGAGCGCAGGCCTAACGGTGGGTCGACGATGAAATATTCGCTGGGGTCGGACGGCGTCGGGTCAAGTGATTCAGCCAGAGCATGTGTACATCCTCCCCAGACGCATCTCGCCAACAGCGCATCGACGGCAGCGGAACCCGTAGCGTACGTCTCTATTTTTTCGGTTTCGGCGCGATAAAGAGGTGTTACTTGAACCGAACTCGCACTGACACGACGACTAAGTTTCTTTACTTTCGGATACGGCGCGTCCGCTATTTCTTATTTTCGAATACTGCAATTCGCGCGCGACGCGTAAGACAGTAATGAGATGGGTGGACGCGCGCAACCGGACCGAAAAGAGAACACGACTTTTTTTGCGGCGCGTTGAGCGCGCGTCACACCTAAAAACACGCCGAGAAAAAAATTCGCCCTAGATATTGATCGTTCCGCCGACGCGACCGCTACAAAAAACGAAGGCCGCCTCGCGGCGGCCTCGATCGATCTCTGCAGAGAAGAATTTCACGCCGTCATCGCCTTGACGCGCGCTGACAGCCGCGAAACTTTGCGTGCCGCCGCGTTCATCTTCATCACACCCTGATTGACACCGCGCATGATGATCGGTTGCGCTGCGCGCAAGGCGCTAGCGGCCGCTTTCTTATCTCCCGCCGCAATCGCGCTCTCTACCTTCTTCACAAAGCTACGAATCTTGGTTCGGCGCGTGCGATTGACTTCGGTGCGCCGCGCGGTCTGGCGCACGCGTTTCTCGGCTGACTTATGCGTCGGCATGCATTGGTTCCGTTCTTGGGCTGAGCCGCGGCTTATAACCAAGCGCCGCCCCGCCGTCAACCCGACGCCAGAGCCACGGCTTTCTAACGGTTCTTGAACTGTGGCTTACGCTTCTGCACGAAAGCCGCCATGCCTTCCTTTTGGTCGGCCGTGGCGAACGCGGCATGAAACAGGCGCCGCTCGAACTTGATGCCTTCGGCGAGCGTCGTCTCGTAAGCCCTGCTGACCGCTTCCTTTGCCATCAGCACGGCCGGTCGAGACAGCGCCGCGATGTCGCCGGCGACCTTGAGCGCCTCGTCGAGCAATTGCGCACTCGGCACAATGCGGCTGACGAGACCCGCGCGCTCGGCTTCGGCCGCATCCATCATGCGGCCGGTCAGGCACATCTCCATCGCCTTGGCCTTGCCGACGACGCGGGTCAGGCGCTGCGTGCCGCCCGAGCCCGGAATGACTCCGATCTTGATTTCTGGCTGACCGAACTTGGCGTTATCGGCGGCGAGGACGACGTCGCACATCATCGCGATCTCGCATCCGCCGCCGAGCGCGAACCCCGCCACCGCCGCGACGACGGGTTTGCGGCAACGCGAGAGGTCCTCCCACCCCTTGGTGATGAAATCGTCGAGGAAGGCGTCGACGAATTCCTTCGCCTGCATCTCTTTGATGTCGGCGCCGGCGGCGAACGCTTTATCGTTTCCAGTCAAGACGATGGCGCCGATCGCCGCGTCGGCTTCGAATGCCGCGAGCGCCTGGCCGAGCTCGCCGATCAGCTTGGCGTTCAAGGCATTGAGCGCCTCGGGGCGATTGAGCCGGATGAGTCCGACCGCGCCTTTGGTCTCGACGATGATCGTTTCGTAGCTCATGTTCCCCTCAAGAGAGCGATTCCGGCATTATCGCGGCGCCAGCGCGAACGAGGCAGCGGTTTTTCCCTCGGTGCGCTCGACTTCGAGGGTCAGACGTTCGTTGTCACGCACGAACGTAAGTCGAATGAGGCGGCGGGTCGACGATTCTTTCGCCGTCGGATCGGGGTTCCACCCGAACTGCGGCAGCGCCTGGCGGTAGAACGACGCCACCGCAGCCACCTCGAGCGGTCCGACCGCCTGAACTTCGACGATCCGGCCCTCGGGCTTATCGAACACCACCGCTGAGTCTGGGACTTCCCTGAGACCGGCCATCAGCGGCACGTCGTCGATGACGCTCAAGAAGACGAGCGGCTGCGCGACGAGCACGGCCGGCCACAGCAACGCCGCGGCCAGCCACATCGTTACGATCGTTCGCCTGAGCCTTGCCACGGTTTTGCGATCCGCGCGGGTGGCGTGCATCATCGTTGGCGATTGGGGCAGAAAAAGGTCGAACGCCCGCCCTGGACGATCCGTTTGACGCCGCCGCCGCAACGACAGCCGGGGCACGGCTTGCCCTCGCGATCGTAGACGGCAAAATGATGCTGAAAATAGCCGAGCTCGCCGTCGGCTTGGACATAGTCCTTGAGGCTCGACCCGCCGGCGGCGATCGCATCGGCGAGCACGCCCTTGATAGCCGGCACGAGGCGCGCCGCTTGCGCGGGCCCGACCGTTCCGGCGCGACGGCGGGGGGAGATGCCGGCGCGAAACAGCGCTTCGCACACATAGATGTTGCCGAGGCCGGCGACGATCCGTTGATCGAGCAACGCGGCCTTGATCGCGGTCTTGCGCCCGGCGAGTGCGGCGCCGAGGACGGCCGGCGTGAACGCGGTATCGAGTGGCTCAGGCCCCATCCCGCGCAACAGCTTGTGGCGATCTAGGCGATCGGCGGCAACTAGATCCATGAGCCCGAAGCGGCGCGGGTCGTTGAAGACGACGTCGGGCCCATCGGCGGTCTCGAACACGACGTGGTCGTGGGTGTCGAAGCGGTTGCGCCGTGCACCCACCACCATCCGCCCGGACATACCGAGGTGGACGATCAAGACGACGCCGTCGTCGAGCCGGATCAACAGGTACTTGCCGCGGCGGTCGATCGCCTCGACCCGGCGTCCGGTTAGGCGCTTCGCGAAGCCGCGCGGGAACGGCTGGCGTAGACCGGACCGGCGTTGATGGACGCGCGCGATGACGCGTCCGCCGATAGCCGCACGTAAGCCCCGGCACACCGTTTCGACCTCAGGAAGTTCCGGCATTCGCGCTAAAGTAGCGTATCGGCTTCGGCCTGGGCTATGTTGCCGTAAATGGTTGAAAAAGAAGGAAGAGACACGGTTTCCTTCGGCTTTCGCGAGGTTCCGCGCGAGGCCAAGCAGGGACTGGTGCGCGCGGTTTTCGACCGCGTCGCCGAGCGCTACGACGTCATGAACGATTTGATGTCGCTCGGCGTTCATCGGTTGTGGAAGGACACGCTGGTCGACTGGCTGGCGCCGCGCGCCGGCGAAGCGATCCTCGACCTCGCCGGCGGCACCGGCGACATCGCGCTCCGCATTCGCGCGCGGGTTAGCGCGCGCGTCACGGTCGCCGACATCAACCGCCAGATGGTCGAACGCGGCCGCGACCGCATGGTCGACAACGGGGCGCTCGCCGGCATCGACTGGACGGTCGGCGACGCGCAGGCGCTTCCGTTCGCGGATGGCGCCTTTGCCGCAACGACGATCGCGTTCGGCATTCGCAACGTCACCGACATTCCGGCGGCGCTCGCCGAGATTTACCGCGTGCTCGCGCCGGGCGGGCGGTTCCTGTGCCTCGAATTCAGTCGCGTCACGGTTCCGCTGATCCATCGGCTTTACGACGCCTATTCGTTCGCCGTTCTTCCCCGCCTCGGCGCCGCGGTAGCCGGCGATCGCGCGGCTTACGCCTATTTGGTCGAGAGCATCCGCCGCTTCCCCGATCAGGCGGCATTCGCCGCCATGCTCGGTACCGCCGGTTTCGAGCGGGTTCGTTTCCGCAACCTGTCGGGGGGGATCGCCGCCATCCACCACGGTTGGCGGCTCTGAGGGGGCCCGGTGTTCGGCGCGATCGCGAACGCTAGCCGCCTGATCGCGCTCGCCCGCATCCTGGCGCGGCACGATGCGCTGTTTCCGCTCGCCGCCTTCGATCCGCCGCCGTGGGTCCAAGGTTTGGTGCGCCGCCTGTCGCGGCCGGGCGTTCCCGGCCGACCCGGGCAGCGGCTCGCGGCGGCGCTCCAGGAGATGGGTCCCTCGTTCATCAAGTTGGGGCAGTCGCTCTCGACCCGGCCCGATCTGATCGGGCCGGCCGTCGCCCAAGACCTCGCCGAGCTTCGCGACCGACTGCCGCCGTTCGGGCTGAGCGCGGTCAAAGCGGAAATCCGCCGCGCGTTCGCACAAGAGCCAGAGGCGTTGTTCGCGCGTTTCGACCCGAAGCCGCTCGCCGCCGCCTCGATCGCCCAGGTCCACCGCGCCGCGACCAGCGACGGTCGTGCCGTCGCCTTCAAGGTGCTGCGTCCGGGGATCGAAAGTCACTTTCAACGTGACCTCGCTTTCTTCGCGTGGCTCGCGGCGACCGTCGAGCGCGTGATGCCGGCGCTCCGGCGCCTGCGGCCGCGGGCGGTGGTCGAAACCTTTGCCGCCTCGGTCGCGCTCGAGATGGACCTCCGGCTCGAGGCAGCGGCGGCTTCAGAACTGGCCGAGAACTTCGCCGGCGATCCGACCTTCGAGGTGCCGGTGGTCGACTGGCCGCGAACCGAGCGCCGCGTCTTCACCGCGTCCTATGTCGGGGGCGTGCCGATCGGCGACCGCGCCGCCCTGATCGCGGCCGGCAACGATCTCGCGCAGGTCGTCGCCAACCTGTTCCGCGCCTTCCTCCACCAGGTCTTTCGCGACGGTTTTTTTCACGCCGATCTCCATCACGGCAACCTGTTCGTCGCCCCCGACAACCACATCGTCGCCGTCGATTTCGGCATCATGGGCCGGCTCGACCGCGCCAATCGCCGCTTCGTCGCCGAGCTCCTGCTCGCGTTCCTGACCGGCGACTATCGGCGCGCCGCCGACGTCCACTTCGAAGCCGGCTATGTCCCCGCGTCGCAATCGCGCGATGCCTTCATGCAGGCGTGCCGGTCGATCGGCGAGCCGATCTTCGGCCGCCCGGCCCACGAAGTCTCGATCGGGCGCCTACTCGCCCAGTTGTTCCAGATTACCGAGACCTTCGCCATGGAGACGCAGCCGCAATTGCTGTTGCTGCAGAAGACCTTGGTCGTGATCGAAGGCGTCGCCCGCACGCTCGACCCCAACGCCAATCTTTGGGCGATCGCCAAGCCCGTGCTCGCCGCCCATGTCGGCGCCGCGCTTGGCCCCGAGGCGGCGCTTCGCGACGGGCTCGCCGAGGCCAGCGCTTTCGCGCGCCGGCTGCCGCGCTTGGTCGAAAAAGCCGAGATCGCGGCCCAGCTCCTCTCGCACGACGGGATCAAGCTCCACCCCGACACCGCCCGCGCTATCGTCGCCGAGCAGGAGCGCCGGCGGCGGCCGTGGCAGATTGCGTTGGTCGTTGCCGTGCTCGCGGTGATCGCGTTGCTCGCCTTCTAGCCGCTCGGCTTGAACCGCGGGGTAGCGCGCGTTACGTTGATGGTCGGATCGGGATCGGCCACCCAAGGTGCCAAGCCCTTGTCGCTCAACGGAAAACGCATTCTTCTTGTGATCGCCGGCGGGATTGCGGCCTATAAGTCACTCGATCTCATCCGGCGGCTGCGCGAGCGCGGCGCGGCGGTGCGCGCGATCCTGACCCGCGCCGGGGCCGCGTTCGTGACGCCGCTCGCGGTCGGTGCCCTCGCCGGTGAAAAAGCCTATACCGACCTCTTTTCGCTCACCGACGAGAGCGCCATGGGCCACATCCGCCTCTCCCGCGAGAGCGACCTTATCGTCATCGCGCCGGCGACCGCCGACCTCCTGGCGAAGATGGCTGCGGGGTTGGCCGACGACCTCGCCTCGACCGTCCTGCTCGCGGCGAACACGCCGATTCTCGCGGCACCCGGGATGAACGTCGAAATGTGGGAACATGCCGCGACCCGACGCAACGTCGAGCGCCTCGCGGCCGACGGCATCGCCTTCGTCGGCCCGGCCGCGGGCGACCTCGCGTGCGGCGAAGTCGGTCAAGGCCGCATGGCCGAAGTCGCCGACATCGTCGCCGCCGCCGAACGGCTGCTCGCCGACGCGGCCGGCGGCGGGCTCCGCCTCGACGGCCGCCACGCTCTCGTCACCGCCGGGCCGACGCGCGAACCGCTCGATCCGGTTCGCTTCCTTTCGAACTATTCATCGGGCAAACAAGGCTTCGCCATCGCCGGGGCGCTCGCTGCCCGCGGCGCGCGTACCACCTTGATCGCCGGTCCGACCGCGCTCCCGAACCCGCCGGGGGTCACGATCGTCGCCGTCGAGACCGCGGCCGACATGCTCGCCGCGTGCGAAGCGGCGCTGCCCGCCGACGTCGCGGTATTCGCCGCCGCTGTCGCCGATTGGCGGGTTGCCCGACGCAACGAAGTCAAGATCAAGAAGGCCGGCGAGACGCCGACGCTCGCCCTGATCGAAAACCCCGACATCCTGGCGACGATCGCGAGGCGAAGCGACTGTCGACCGACGCTGGTGGTCGGATTCGCCGCCGAAACCGGCGCCGCGCCCGAGCAAGGACGCGACAAACTTGTCCGCAAGGGCTGCGACTGGATCGTCGCCAACGACGTCTCGGGCGGCGCGGTATTTGGCGCCGAGCGCAATCGCGTCCACATCGTGACGCCGGCCGGCACCGAGTCCTGGCCCGAGCTCACCAAGCGCGAGGTGGCGGAGCGCCTGGCCGTGCGGATCGCCACCCATTTCGCTGGCCCGCACGCGGCCGAATGAGCCAGCTCCGGGTCGCGATCCGGCCGCTACCGCACGCGGCGGGGTTGGCGCTTCCGACCTATGCAACGGGGGGCAGCGCTGGGCTCGACGTGGCCGCCGCGATCAGCGCCGATGTCTCGCTGGCACCCGGTGGTTGGGTCGCCATCCCGGCAGGGTTCGCGCTGGCGCTGCCGCCCGGTTACGAAGCGCAAATCCGACCGCGTTCGGGCCTCGCCCTCCAGCACGGCGTCACGGTCTTGAATAGCCCAGGCACGATCGACGCCGACTATCGCGGCGAGGTTGCGGTCATCCTCGTCAATCATGGCCGCGAACCGTTCACCGTTCGGCGCGGCGACCGCATCGCGCAGATGGTGGTGGTCGCGGTCGAACGGATCGCGCTCGACGCGGTCGCCGAATTGCCGGAAACCACGCGCGGCGCCGGCGGATTCGGCTCGACCGGGATCGAGCGGCGCTAAGGAGTTCCAGGTGGATTTCACCGACGCCCAGATCGAACGCTACGCCCGCCACATCGTGCTCGCCGAAGTCGGCGGCACCGGCCAGGCCAAGTTGCTCGGCGCCAAAGTCCTGGTGATCGGTGCCGGCGGCTTGGGTTCGCCGCTCCTCATGTACCTTGCCGCCGCCGGGATCGGTACCATCGGCGTCGTCGATTTCGATACCGTCAGCCTCTCCAATCTGCAACGCCAGATCGCGCATACCACCGACCGCGTCGGCCGGCCCAAGACCGAAAGCGCGCAAGCGGCCGTCGGCGCGCTCAACCCCGACGTCAGGCTGGTCGCGCATCCAATCAAGATTACCGCTGCCAACGCCCTCGCGCTGATCGCGGACTACGACATCGTCGCCGACGGCAGCGATAACTTCCCGACCCGCTTTCTCGTCAACGACGCCTGCTATTTCGCCAAGCGGCCGCTGGTGTCGGCGGCGATCGTGCGCTTCGACGGCCAGCTCGCGACCTACAAGGCGTATTTAGGCGCCGGCCACCCTTGCTATCGCTGCATCTTTCGCGAGCTTCCGCCGCCGGGCTTGATCCCGAGCTGCTCGGAGGGCGGCGTCTTGGGCGCGCTCGCCGGCGCGATCGGCTCGCTGCAGGCGACCGAAGTCGTCAAGGAAATCCTCGGCATCGGCGATAGCCTGTCGGGCGCGCTGATCGTTTACGACGCGTTGAGCGCGACTTTCCGCAAAATCAAGGTCCCGCGCGACCCCGGATGCCCGTTGTGCGGAACCGCGCCCACGATCCGCGACCTCGCTCTGCATGCACACGCCTAAGTCGGGACGCGCGGCTTGGGTCGGCGCCCTCGCCGCTCTCGTCGGGCTTGGCGGGCTGATTGCCCTCCCGGCCGACTCCGGCGCTGCCGAGCGGGCGGTGCCCCGGTTCGTGTCGCTCCGCGCCGACAAGGTCAACGTGCGCGCCGGGCCTGGCGTTCAGTATCCGATCGTCTGGGTGTTCGTGCGTCGCGGGCTGCCGGTCGAAGTCGTCGCCGAGTTCGACCTATGGCGGAAGATCCGCGACCGCGAGGGGGTCGAAGGCTGGGTGCACCGAAGCTTGCTCGCCGGAACGCGCGCGGTGATCGTAACCGGCGACACGCACGTTCTCTATCGCGACCCCGACGCGGCGTCGGCGCCGGTTGCCCAGGTCGAGGCCGGTGTGGTGGCGCGGCTGTTGGCGTGCACCGCCCAGTGGTGCCGGGTCAAAGCGGCGAGCCATCGCGGCTGGATCGAACGCGCCCATCTCTGGGGCGTCTATCCGAGCGAACAGAAGTTCGACTGACGCCGGCTAGTCGAGATCGCCGGCGAGCGCGCGGCGAACGGGCTCGGGAACGATCGCCATGTGGGCGTAATTGGGATGGCCGATACCGAGAACGATCTCGGCGGTGCCTGTCTTGAACGTCGCGATCTGAGCCGGCGTCAACGGAAAATGAAAAAAGTGGATGGCCGAGGCCTTGCCCACTTCGTTTGTGCGCTCGACCTCGCTCTCAAGCACGCCCGCGATGTGCCCCTCCCCGATCTTGAGGTAGACCGTGGCCTCGACGCCGCCGAGTGCCGCCAGCGTGCGCTCGCGCCGCGCCGGGTCGTCGATCTCGAACATCAGGGTCGCGACCAGCTCGCGGCCATTGGGGATGAGCGGCGCATAGGCGGCGATTTCGTCGGCGATTTGGGCTTCACCGCCACGCTCGATCCGGAGCATCTCGTGGATCTGATAGCGCATCGTGTCCCAGTTCTCGAAGAAGAAGGTCGCGAACGGGCCGACCGCGACGCGGCGGTCGCGTTTGGCGGCGAGGATTCGCCCGCACCAGTCGGCGCGGACTTTTTCGTACTCGCGGACCGGTAGAATGTCGGCCGGCGTCAATATCCGCGGCGAAGCCATGCCCACGGCTCCGGTCACGGCATCAGGCCGTAGGCCTTGGCAAACAGCTCGATCGGGTGGTAGGCCCGATCGGGCTTGCGCCCGTCGCCCACGCGCGCGATGCCCTGGACGATGTGCTCGCCAGCGAGCGGGCATTCGGAGGCAACGAAGTGCGCCTCGCTTTGCGCGGCATCGCGCGCCACCGGCTTTCCGACTTTGAGCGCGACGTCGAAGTTCTCCTTCATCACGCCCCACGAGCCGCCATGTCCGGAGCAGCGCTCGATGACGTGGAGGTCGGCGCTCGGGACCAGCTTCAACATGTCGGCGGCCTTGGCGCCCATGTTCTGGGCGCGGGCGTGGCAGGCGAGGTGGACCGCGACCTTACCCGGCAGCGGCTTCAAGCCCAACGCCAGCCCCTCGTTCTTGGCAATGTCGACCACGTACTCGGTGACGTCGTAGGTCGCCTCCGCCAGCTTTTTCACCAGCGGATCGTCGGGAACCAGCAGCGGCCACTCGAACTTGAGCATCAGCGCGCAGCTCGGTATCGGCGAGACCACGTCGTAGCCCTGGTCGATCCATGACGCGAGCGCGGCCGCGGTCTTGCGCGCCTTGGCGGCTACGTCGGGCAGATTGCCCTGCTCGAACTGCGGCATGCCGCAGCAGGTCGGATAGACGACCTCGGTGGCAACCCCGTTCTTCGCCAAAATCGCCTGGGCGGCGGCGCCGATGTCGGGGTTGTTGTAGTTGACGAAACAAGTCGCGTAGAGAATCGCCTTGCGGCCGAACGCCGGCGCGTCGCGGTTGACCGCCGGCGGCGCGTCGTGGGCGCGGCGAGCGAAGGTCTTGGCGTGAAACTTCGGCAGGTGCGCGTCGCGGTGGACGCCGGCGATGCCTTCGAGGATTGGCCGCGTCAGCTTGTTGTCGGTTCGCGTCGCCCAGTTGGCGAGCGGCGCGACCGCGCCGGCCAACGCGCCGTTACGGTCGGTCTTGCCGAGCTCGGCCTGAAGCTTGTTAGCCTTGCCGGCGTGGTGCTCGACCGCGCGCGCACGCAGGATCAGGTGCGGGAAATCGAGGTTGAACGCGTGCGGCGGCACGTACGGGCACTTGGTCATGAAGCACATGTCGCAAAGCGTGCAGGCATCGATGACCGGCTTGAACGCCTCGCTCTTGACCGCATCGAGTTCACCGGTCGCCGAATTGTCGACCAGATCGAACAGGCGCGGAAACGAGTCGCAGAGATTGAAGCAGCGGCGGCAGCCGTGGCAGATGTCGAACACGCGCCGGATTTCGGCGTCGAGCTTGTCGACGTCGTAGAAATCCGGGTCCTGCCATGCCACCGGATGGCGGGTGGGAGCGTCGAGGCTGCCTTCCCTCATGGTTCGACTCGTCGGATCGGTTGGGGGTCTATCGCGGACGGAGGAAACGCGGAGCGGGAAGGAGCGTCCGCCCCTTCCCGCTCGAGCGTACGGCGACGTCGCCCTATTCGAGCGAGCCCAAGGCTTTTTGGAAGCGGCCGGCGTGGGACTTCTCGGCTTTCGCGAGAGTCTCGAACCAGTCCGCGATTTCGTCGAAGCCCTCATCGCGGGCGGTACGCGCCATGCCAGGATACATGTCGGTGTACTCGTGGGTCTCGCCGGCGATCGCCGCCTTGAGGTTGTCGGCGGTTGGGCCGATCGGCTTGCCGGTCGCCGGGTCACCGCTTTCGGCCAGGTACTCGAGGTGGCCATGCGCGTGGCCGGTTTCGCCTTCCGCGGTCGAGCGGAACACGGTCGCGACGTCGTTGAAACCTTCAACGTCGGCTTTCTGCGCGAAGTAGAGGTAGCGCCGGTTCGCCTGCGATTCGCCAGCGAACGCCGCCTTCAGATTGCCTTCGGTTTTCGTGCCCTTGATCTTTTTCGCCATGGGATCCTCCTCATCGATAGCAGGGGCTTGTTGTCGCACGGGCGGTTGCCGATTGACCAAAAGAATATAAGCACATAAATGCGCTACGTCAAATATTAGAAAATTTCTAGATAATACGAGTGGTTATCAGACGCGCGCCGTGCCGGCGACCCGGACGACGACGTCGACCCGCGCGATCGCGGTCCCCTCCGGCGGGGTCGGCAGACGCGCAAGAACCACATGCCCGCCAGCGATGTCTTCGAGCACGCCGCTGGCCTCGAAATAGAAATGGTGGTGATCGCTCAAATTGGTGTCGAAATAGAAGCGCCCGGGCGCGACCGCAACTTCGCGCAGCAGGCCGGCCTCGGTGAACTGATGGAGCGTGTTGTATACCGTGGCGAGAGAGACGCGGATGTTGGCGGCTTGTGCTTCGTCGTAGAGCGCCTCGGCGCAGACGTGCTGATTGCCGCGCTCGAACAGGAGGCTGGCGAGCGCGAGCCGCTGGCGCGTCGGACGCAGCCCGGCGTGGCGCAATTTCTGGACCAAGCCGCCGAAGCGGCGGGTCGGCCCGCTCGGCGGCGGGCTCGCGTCGTCGCGAATGTTGTCCATACGGCGGTTACGCTCCTTACTCAGTCGCCGGTCAATATGCGGTTGACGAGCTCTTTGACGGTCGGAATGAAGCCGTTGCTGTAGAACGGATCCGACGCGAAACGATAGGCGGCATTCCCGGCGAACATCAAGTTCGAGTCGAGCCCGCCGTCATGGGAAATTTCCTGGAGCGTCTTCTGGATGCAGTAGCTGCGCGGATCGGCCTTGTGGCCGGTGTTGCCGCTCTCGGTCTGGGCCCAGTTCGAGAAACGACACTGCGACAGGCAGCCCATGCAATCGATCTGATCCTTGCGGATCTGGTTGGCCTGGTCGGAGGTGACGAAGATCAGCGTCGAGTCGGGCGTCTTCATCGCATCGGTATAACCTTGCGCTTGCCACGAGCTGCCGCGCGCGGCATCGGCCGGGGTGACATAGACAGTGCGCTTGCGGATGCCGTACTCGAACGCGGTCGTGTGCTCGCCGACCGCTTCTTCGGTGAACGGGATCTGGCGCTCGTTGCGCTCCTTGAGCTCTTGAATGAACGCGTTCTTGACGGCCGACGACCAGAACCCGGTCGGGCTGAAGCGGTTGAGCAGGACGTCGCCCTTGCGCAACGTGAGCAGGCGCTGCTTCCACGCGTCCGAGATCGGGCTTTCCTTGGTCAGCAACGGCCGCGTGCCGAATTGAAACGCGATCGGCCCGACTTCTTTGTTGTCGAGCCAATCGTCCCACTCGCGCAAGAACCAAACCCCACCCGCCATGATGATCGGCGTACGGTCGAGGCCAAACTCGTTCATTTGGCGGCGCAGTTCGATCGCGCGCGGCAGCGGCGGCTCGGGCCGCATCGGGTCTTCGTTGTTGGAAATACCGTTGTGGCCGCCGGCGAGCCAGGGGTCCTCGTAGACTACCGCGCCCATCCAATTGCCGAACTTGTGGTAGGCGCGCTTCCACAAAGCGCGGAAGGCGCGCGCCGAAGAGATGATCGGGTAGTAATAAACGCCGAACCGCGCCGCGATCTCGCCGAGGCGATAAGGCATGCCGGCGCCGCAGGTGATGCCGTGGAACAGCCCGCGCGCGCCCTCGAGGATTCCGGTCAGCACCCGCTCGCACGCACCCATTTCCCAGAGCACGTTCATGTGCAGGCCGCCCTGACCGCCCGCCGTCTCGTAGGCGACCTTGGCCTGATAAATACCGCCCGCCACCGAGTACTTAATCAGCTCTTCATGCCGGTCCCGCCGCGTCCGGCCGTAGTAGATTTGCGGGATCACCCGCCCCTCGGCATTGCGGGAATCGGCGTTGACGCCCGAGAAAGTCCCGATCCCGCCGCTCGCCGCCCACGCCCCGGCACTCTCGCCGTTGGAGATGGAAATCCCCTTACCGCCTTCGATCAGCGGATAGACTTCGCGGCCGGAAATAAGGACGGGATTGAGAGCCTTCATCCTTCAACCGAACGTTACGAGAGCGTGGCGACGATCGCCCGTCGCGGGCGCGACGGACGCCTTGGACTCCAGGGCGATGGCGGCGCGTCCCGTCGTCATTTCTAGAACTAATATAAAACAAAATGCGGCGCGGCCCAAGGGGACCGCGCCGCGCGAACCGGATCGGGCCGGAACCGGCCTCACCCCTCGGCCTGCGCCTTGGCGTCGCTCAAGTCCGCGCCGGTCGCCTGGTCGACGACCTTCATCGACAGCCGCACCTTGCCGCGGTCGTCGACCGCCAGCACCTTGACCTTGACCTCGTCGCCCTCTTTGACGACGTCGCCCACCTTGGCGACGCGCTTGGGCGCGAGTTCGCTGATGTGGACGAGGCCGTCGCGGTTGCCAATGAAGTTCACGAACGCGCCGAAATCGACGACCTTCACCACCTTGCCGGTGTAGATCGTCCCGATCTCGGGCTCAGCGACGATGCTCTTGATCCAGTTGACCGCCGCCTGACCGGCTTCGTTGTCGGTCGCCGCGACCTTGACAGTGCCGTCGTCCTCGATGTCGATCTTGGCGCCGGTCTTCTCGCAGATTTCGCGGATCACCTTGCCGCCGGTCCCGATGACCTCGCGAATCTTGTCCTTCGGGATCGTCAGCGTGGTGATGCGCGGCGCGTACTTGTGGATCGACTCACGCGAGCGCGTGATCGCTTTC
Organism: Alphaproteobacteria bacterium; assembly: GCA_016869275.1. Taxonomy (GTDB): domain Bacteria; phylum Pseudomonadota; class Alphaproteobacteria; order SHVV01; family SHVV01; genus SHVV01. The sequence goes on from VGEO01000007.1 coordinate 65,283, forward strand.
GCCATTTCGCGCAGGATGTGCAGCCGGCCGTCGCGCGCCTGAGCGAGCGCGACCCGCATGATCTCCTCGGTGACCGAGGCGATCTTGATGTCCATCTGCAGCGCGGTAATGCCTTCTTCGGTGCCGGCGACTTTGAAGTCCATGTCGCCCAGGTGATCCTCGTCGCCAAGAATGTCGGACAACACCGCGTACTTGCCGCTGTCGAAGATCAGGCCCATGGCGATGCCCGCGCACGGCCGCTTGACCGGCACCGCTGCATCCATCAGCGCGAGCGAGGTGCCGCACACCGTCGCCATCGAGGACGAGCCGTTCGATTCGGTGATCTCCGAAACGACGCGGAGCGTATAGGGGAACTCCTCGGGCTTGGGCAGCAACGGGCGGATCGCGCGCCAGGCGAGCTTGCCGTGACCGATCTCGCGCCGACCCGGCGCGAGCTGGAACTTGGTCTCGCCGGTCGCGAACGGTGGGAAGTTGTAGTGCAGCATGAAGTGCTCGCGGTATTCGCCCTCGAGCGCGTCGATGATCTGCTCGTCCTCGCCGGTGCCGAGGGTGGCCACCACCAGCGCCTGGGTCTCGCCGCGCGTGAACAGCGCGGCGCCGTGGGCGCGGGGCAGCACGCCGATCTCGACCGCGATCGGCCGGATCGACTTGGTGTCGCGGCCGTCGATGCGCGGATTGCCCTCGAGGATGGCGCTGCGCACGATCGTCCGTTCGACCTCTTTCAACAGATCGGCGACCTGGACCGAGCTAACGCCTTCGGGCTCGAGCGCGGTCACGACGCGCGCCTTGGCTTCGGCGATCTTGTCGGTTCGGGCCTGCTTTTGCTGCTCGCGATAGGCGCTGCGAAGGTCGGCCTCGGCGAGTTGGCTCACTTTCTTCTCGAGCGCCTCGACGTCGCCCAAGTCGGGGAGCGCCCACGGTTCCTTGGCGCATGCCTCAGCCAGGGCGATGATGAGCTCGATCACGGGCTGGAACGATTTGTGGCCGAACATCACGGCGCCCAGCATCACGTCTTCGGAGAGCTCGTTGGCTTCCGATTCGACCATCAGCACGCCATCGGCGGTGCCGGCGATCACGAGATCGAGCGCCGAAGACGACTGTTTGTCGATCTGCGGATTGAGGACGTACTCGCCGGCGATATAGCCGACGCGGGCGCCGCCGACCGGCCCCAGGAACGGAATGCCCGAGATCGTCAGCGCCGCCGAGGCGCCGATCAGGGCGACGATATCGGGGGCGTTCTCGAGGTCGTGCGAGAGCACCGTCGCGATCACCTGGGTGTCGTGGCGATAGCCCTTGGCAAACAGCGGCCGGATCGGCCGATCGATCAGTCGCGAGGTCAGCACTTCTTTTTCGCTCGGGCGACCCTCGCGCTTGAAGAAGCCGCCCGGGATCTTGCCGGCGGCGTAGGTCTTTTCGACGTAGTTGACGGTGAGCGGAAGAAAATCGGTGTCGGGCTTCGCTTCCTTGCGGCCAACCACCGTGCATAGCACCACCGTTTCGCCGTAGGTCGCGAGCACCGCGCCATCGGCTTGGCGGGCGACGCGGCCCGCCTCGAGGACGAGCTTGCGCCCGCCCCAGGTCATTTCCTTTCGATGCATCGAAAACATTATCGCTTCCATCCTTTCGTGGGCGGCCTCACCCGCCTATCGGGCAGGCCGTGTGTCGTACGCCACGGTCGCGGTCGACCGCGGCGGTAAAGCCGCAAAACCAATGCTGAAGGCTTGCGGACAGCATCGCACCGCAGCAGCGCGAACGACGGCAACCGTCGCCCCAGCGTCTGCCGTCACTTGCGAATGCCGAGCTGCTGCAGGATACCCTGGTACTTGGTGTCGTCCTTACGCCGCAGGTAATCGAGCAAACGGCGGCGCCGGCTCACCATCATCAGCAACCCGCGACGGGAATGCATGTCGTTCTGATGGGCTTTGAAGTGCTCGGTGAGGTTGTTGATGCGTTCGGTGAGGATCGCGATCTGGACCTCGGGCGACCCCGTATCGTTCGTCGTGGTCGCGTACTCTTTGATAATCGTCTGCTTGCGTTCGGTCGTAACCGACATCGTCCGGCTCCTTCTCGGTCTTCGGCCCGCCTAAAGGTTGAATACCCTCATCGGACGAGCGGTTTCGCCTTCGACTTCGGCCAATGCCACCAGCTTGTCGCCGGCGGTAAGGCACACAGTCCCTGGCGTGGGATGCCGAAGCCTGATGTGTTGCCCGCAGCGGATTCGCTCCGCTTCGGGTTCGGTCAAGGCGATTGCCGGGATGTCGGCCAGCGCAACCTTAACCGGGAGCAGGCGCTCGGCGCGCGGAATATGCCCCAGCGCAAGAAAATTATCCAGGGAAATCGAGTCGGCCTCGACGAACGGCCCCGCCCGCAGCCGGCGCAGCGCGGCGACGAATCCGACCGTTCCCAAGCGGTGCGCCAGATCGCGGGCCAGTGCCCGTATATACGTGCCCTTGCCGCACGCGACCTCGAAAACGGCGGTCGCGTCGTCGGGCCGGTCGATTAGGACGAGGGTTTCGATCCGGACGGCGCGCGCGGCAAGGATGACCCTCTCGCCGGCGCGCGCCCGTGCATAAGCGCGCTCGCCGTCGATCTTGATGGCCGAGTAGGCGGGCGGCATCTGCGCGATGTCGCCGACGAAAGCGGGCAGCGCCGCCTCGATCGCGCTTCGGGTCGGTCGCTCGACCGAGGTTTCGGTGACCGATCCCTCGGCATCGTCGGTCGAGCGCGCTTCGCCCCAGCGAACGGCGAACCGGTAAGCCTTGCGGCCGTCCATCACGAACGCCATCGCCTTGGTCGCCTCGCCGATTGCGAGCGGCAGCACGCCGGTCGCCAACGGGTCGAGGGTTCCGGCGTGCCCGACCTTGACGCCGCCGCAGGCGCGGCGGACGCGACCGACGACGGCGGCCGAGGTCAGCCCGAGCGGTTTGTCGACGATGAGCCAGCCATTCAGCGTCGCCACCGGCTCAACGCTCGTCGTCATCGGGCACCGGGCCGGTGGGCGGAGTCCTGAGGTCGCGGGCAACCTCGGGTCGTTTGAGCAGCGCATCGATCTTCTCGGCGTAAGCGAACGATTGGTCGATCGCGAAGGCGAGCGTCGGCATGTAGCGAAGCCGCAAGCCATGCGCGAGCTGCGAGCGCAAGAAACCGGCCGATCGCTTGAGGCCTGCCAGCACCGGCTCGGCCTCATTCTCGCCGAGCGGAAGCATGTAGGCGGTCGCGTGGTGGAGGTCGGGCGTGACCCGGACCTCGGTCACCGTGATCGAAACGCCGTCGAGCGCCGGGTCGTGCACCTCGCCGCGCGCAAAAATGGCAGCGAGCTCGTGACGCATCGCTTCGCCGACGCGCAGATGGCGCCCGAAAGCATTGCTGCGATTCGTGCGTCGGGCCATCGTCGATTCCGTGTCGGTCTCACAGCGGCGCGGGTCGCGACCGGCGCCGATCGGCGGCGTCAGAACGTGCGGGCTTTTTCTTCGACTTCGAAGAACTCGATGACGTCGCGCTCTTGGATGTCCTGATAGTTCTCGAGGCCAATGCCGCACTCGTTACCGTTGGTCACTTCACGGACATCGTCCTTGAGGTGCTTGAGCGAGGACAGCTTGCCGGTGAACACGACGACATTGTCGCGCAGCAACCGGGCGCGAGCGTTGCGCCGCACGACACCGTTAGAAACGCGGCAGCCGGCAATGCGGCCGATCTTTCCGATCGAGAACACTTTGAGCACGTCGGCCGTGCCGATGGTGCGCTCGCGCACTTCGGGCGCCAGCATCCCGCTCAGGAGCCCGCGCAAATCGTCGGTCAACTCGTAGATGATCGAATAGTAGCGGATGTCGGTGCCTTGCTGGCGCGCGAGCTCTCGAGCGACGGCGTCGGCGCGAACGTTGAAGCCGAGGATCACCGCGTTCGACGCTTTGGCCAGCACGACGTCCGACTCGGTGATGCCGCCGACGGCGCCGTGCAACACGCGGACTGCGACTTCCTCGGAGCGAAGCTTCTCGAGCGCGCCCAGGATCGCTTCGAGCGAGCCGTGGACGTCGGCTTTGACGACCACCGCCAGTTCCTTGCGCACCCCTTCCTTGATCTCGGAGAACATCTGCTCGAGGCTCGACTTGCCGACCGCGACCGCGCGGGCGCGACGGCCCTGCTCGACGCGGAACTGCGTCACTTGCCGCGCGCGCATTTCGGAATCGACGACCACGAATTCGTCGCCCGCGACCGGCACGCCGCCGAGGCCCAGCACCGCAACCGGCGTCGACGGCGGGGCCAGTTCGAGCCGGCGGTCGCGCTCGTCTTGTAGCGCACGCACCCGGCCCCACTCGGTCCCGGCGACGACGATGTCGCCGACCTTGAGGCTGCCGCGCTGGACCAGCACGGTCGCGACCGGGCCGCGGCCACGGTCGAGCTTGGCCTCGACGACGATGCCTTCGCCGGCCCGGTTGGGATTGGCCTTGAGATCGAGCAATTCGGCCTGGAGCAGGAGCGCTTCCTCGAGTTTTTCGAGGTTCTTCTTTTCCTTGGCAGACACCTCGACCGAGAGGATATCGCCGCCCATCGATTCGTCGACCAGCCCGTGTTTGAGCAAGTCCTGGCGCACGCGGTTGGGGTTGGCGCCCGGCTTATCCATTTTGTTGATGGCGACGACGATCGGCACCTTGGCGGCCTTGGCGTGGTCGATCGCTTCGACCGTTTGCGGCATCACGCCGTCGTCGGCGGCGACGACCAGCACCACGACATCGGTGACTTTGGCGCCGCGCGCGCGCATCGCGGTGAAGGCCTCGTGGCCGGGGGTGTCGATGAACGTGATCTTCTTACCGCCGGCGGTGACGATCTGATAGGCGCCGATATGCTGGGTGATGCCGCCGGCTTCGTGAGCGGCGACGTCGGCTTCGCGAATGGCATCGAGCAACGAGGTCTTGCCGTGGTCGACGTGACCCATGATGGTGACGACCGGCGCACGAAACGACAGCGCCCCTTCCAGGTCGGCTTCGCCGCGCAGACCGATCTCGACGTCGGCCGCCGACACCCGCTTCATGCGATGGCCGAACTCGCTGACCACCAGCTCGGCGGTATCGGCGTCGATCGGTTGATTGATCGTCGCCATCACGCCCATGTTCATCAGGACCTTGATCACCTCGCTCGAGCGCTCGGCCATGCGGTTGGCGAGCTCCTGGACGGTGATGGTCTCCGGGATGGTGACGTCGCGAACGATCTTGGTCGCGGTCTCGTCGCTTTCGGCCGCCCGTTTCTCGCGCTCGCGCGCGCGCCGGACCGAGGCCAGACTGCGGACGCGCTCGTTTTCATCGAGCGCGCGCGTGACCGTGAGCTTGCCGGCCCGGCGGCGCGGGGCGTCGCGACCGCGGAGTGCAGGCTTCTTCTCCGGCCGTGCCGCTTTACGCGCCTTGGCCTTTTCGTCGCTTTCGGCTTCCTCTTCGCCCTCTTCGGGAACAACCAGACGCTTGGCCGCCTGTTCCTCGGCCTTGCGCCGCGCGGCTTCTTCGTTCTTCTTGCGTTCTTCTTCCTCGGCGGCACGCTTGGCGGCGGCTTCGCGTTCGATCTGGAGCCGGACTTGCTCTTCGTTGCGCCGCTTCGCCTCGACTTCGGCGCGCTTGCGGGCCTCGATGTCGGCCTGGCGCGCACCCTCGAGCGCGCGCGCGCGCGCTTCCTTCTCGTCGGTCGTGAGCGTGCGCAAGACGATGCCGGCGCGACCGTGATCGTCGCGGGCGCTCGGTGCCTTGGCTGTCGGTGCGGCCGGAGCGGCAACCGGCGCCTTGGCAACCGGCGGCGGCGTTTCGACCGCTTTCGCGACCGGGGCCGGCGGCGGCGCGGGCGGCGGTTCGATCGCCGGCGCGGGCGGGCGCGCGACAACCGGGGTCGGGCGTACGACGGCCGGGGCAGCCGGTACCGGCGGCCTTTCGAGGATCGGACGTTCGGGCGCGGGTGGCGGAGCCGGCGGTGCGGCCAGCGTCGACGCCGCGGCGTCGCGCCCGCCGATCGAGCGCTTCTTCTTGATCTCGACCGCGACCGCCTTGGAGCGGCCGTGCGAGAAACTCTGGCGGACCTGCCCGGCGTCGACGGTCTTCTTCATCTCCAGCTTCTTCGGCTTGGAGATGCTCAGCTTGCCGCCATCGGACTCGTGTGATTCAGACATCGACGAGGCAGTATCCCAAATTCGTGTTGACCGCAGCGGCGGTAGATGCGCCTGACGCCGACCCCGTGTCCCTCATACCGGCGAGGCGCGCCGCTTCCTTGAGGAAACGGCGGGCAAGGCCCCCTGCAGACAGCGCAGCATGTACCACATTTTCGGCACCCATAGCCAAACTCAATTCGTCGCGGGTCAGCCAGGCGACGGTCGCGACGGCGGCCGGCGGCGCGATCTTGGCGCGACTGCCGGCGGCGGCGTCGCTCGCCACCACCCAAACCGCGGCGCGGCCGGCACCGATCCAGGCCGCCACTTTTTCGTAACCATTGACCGCTTCGGCAGCGCGCTTGGCGAGCCCGAGCAGGGACTGGCAGCGACGGACGATCAAGAACTCGACCTGCCGCACGAGGAACTCGGCGTCGACCGCGATGCTGCGTTCGGCCGCGCGGGCGAAGGCGCCGCTCGTTGCCGCTTTGGCGATCAGCGGCGCCGAGGCGCGGACCCAAAGCCCGCGACCCGGCAGCTTCTCATCGAGGTCGGGAACGATGCAGCCGGCCAGATCGACGACGAAGCGGACCAGGCGTTCGCGTTCGCACACCTCGCCGGTAACGAGGCAACGGCGCGCCGCGACCGTCGGACCCGAGGCTTTCGCTTCCTCGCTCGCGGGCATGGCCGTCACGTGGTCGATGCATCCTCCGCGGCGGCAGCCGCATCCTCGTCGGCGAACCAGTGCGCCCGCGCCGCCATGATCATGGTGTTGGCCTCGTCCTCGCCGATGCCATGCTTGCCGACGATTTCGATTAGCTCGTCGGATGCGAGGCCGGCGAAATCATCGAGCGTCTTGATGCCGCCTTCGCCCAGGCTCACCAGCATCGCCGGCGTCAGCCCGGCGATCGCCGCGACCTCGTCGGCAACACCGAGCGTCTTGCGCTGCTCGGTAAGCTGCGCGTCGCGGTCGGCGAGATACTTTTCGGCGCGCGACTTCAGTTCGTTGGCGAGGTTTTCGTCGAAGCCTTCGATCGAGGACAGCTCGTTGATCGGCACGAACGCGACTTCCTCGACCGCGGTGAAGCCTTCGGTCACCAGGAGTTGCCCGATCACCTCGTCGACCTGCAGCGTGTCGACGAACATCTGGGTGCGCTGCCGAAACTCCTCCTGGCGGCGTTCGGACTCCTCGGCCTCGGTCAGGATGTCGATGTCCCAGCCGGTCAACTGCGAGGCCAAGCGGACGTTTTGACCGCGGCGGCCGATCGCCAGGCTCAACTGATCGTCGGGCACCACGACCTCGATCCGCTGCGCATCCTCGTCGAGCACGACCTTGGTCACTTCGGCCGGGGCCAAGGCATTGACGATGAAGGTCGCCGCGTCGGGCGACCACTGGATGATGTCGATCTTCTCGCCCTGCAGCTCGTTCACCACCGCCTGGACGCGGCTGCCGCGCATGCCAACGCAAGCGCCGACCGGGTCGAGCGAATTGTCGTTCGACATCACGCCGATCTTGGCGCGGCTGCCGGGGTCGCGGGCGACCGCCTTGATCTCGATGATCGAGTCGTAGACCTCCGGCACTTCCTGGGCGAACAGCTTGGCCATGAACTGCGGGTGGGTGCGCGACAGAAAGATCTGGGGTCCGCGCGGCTCGCGGCGGACATCGTAGACGTAGGCGCGCAACCGGTCGCCGACGCGAAACGATTCGCGCGGCAGCAGTTCGTCGCGCCGGATCACCGCCTCGGCCCGGCCGAGGTCGACGACCACGCTGCCATACTCGACCCGCTTGACGAGCCCGCTCACGATCTCGCTGATCCGGTTTTTGTATTCCTCGTACTGGCGCTCGCGTTCGGCTTCGCGCACTTTCTGCACGATGACCTGTTTCGCGGTCTGCGCCGCGATACGGCCGAAGTCGATCGGCGGCAGGTTCTCGGCGATGATGTCGCCGATCTGCGCATCGGGGTTGCGCTCGCGCGCGGCTTTGAGCGAGATCTCGATCGCGTCGTTGGTCACCGGCTCGGCCACCAGCATGCAGCGGAACAGGCGGATTTCGCCCGACTTGGGATCGATCTCGGATCGGATGTCGTTCTCGAGCCCGTAGCGCGTGCGCGCCGCTTTCTGGATCGCCTCCTCCATCGCGTGGATCACCGTTTCGCGATCGATTCCCTTCTCGCGCGCCACGGCGTCGGCGACGTGCAGCAATTCGACGCGATTGAACCCGGTCGCCGTATCCGATTCTTGTGTCGCCAGTCTTTCCGCCATGGTGCCCTCGTTGTTATCCGCTGCCGGCCGCCGTTAGTGGCGACCCGCCGCCGTATTCGCCGCCAGGAGCGCGTCGGTGAGAACGAGCTTGGCGGCAGCGATGTCGGCGATATCCATTTCGATCGTCCCCTGCTCGACCGCGAGTTTGACCCGCGACCCGTCGATCCCGAGGATGGTGCCTTTGAACCGCCGGCGGCCGTCGATCGCGGTGGCGACTTCGACCTTGGCTAGGTGCCCGGCGAAGCGCGCAAAGTCGTCGGGGCGAACCAGCGGCCGGTCGATCCCCGGCGAGCTCACTTCGAGCACGTAGCCGCCGGCGATCGGATCTTCGACGTCGAGCAAAGCCGAGATCGTCCGGCTGATGGTCGCGCAATCGTCGACCGTCATGCCCCGCTCGTCGGTCCGCTCGGCCATGACTTGCAGCACCGGGCGACGGCCGCCCAGCATGCGCGCGCGCACCAGGCGGTAACCCAATGCCGCGATCGTCGGTTCGAGCAACGTCTCGATCGTTTTGTCCTGCACCAATACTTCGTCCTTCCGGCCGACGGCTGCCGCCATCGCCCGCCCGATCCGCAGCCGGAACGGTTCCGCCAAAAAAAAGTGGGCGGCCCGCCCACTCTTCTTCTGCGACCTCGGGAACGTCCCAAAGCCGCCTTATTTTGTTTGTCGCGCAATAATAGTAGGGCGCGCGGCGCTCGGTCAAAGTCCTTTTGCCGGGAAATCGCCGATCAGCGGCGAAAAAACCGTAAATAATAGACAACGGACCCGTCAGCTTTCGCTTTGGCTTCGTACCGGGTCTCGACCCAGTCGGCCGGCGGCTTACGCCAATCGGCCGCCGACTGGGCCGGCCACGCGAAATCACCGTGGCCGAGGACGTGAAACAGCGCCCAGCGGCCGAGCGCGGGATGGTCGGTCGCGACCCGAAGCTCGCCGCCGGGAGCGAGGAGACGCGCGAATATCGCCACCGTCTCGGGCCGGATGAAACGGCGCTTGTGGTGGCGGCGCTTGGGCCACGGATCGGGAAACAGCAGAAAAACCCGGGCGAGCGAACGGTTTGGCAGCGCCGCGAGCAACCGGTGGGCGTCGTCGGCGAAGACCCGAACGTTGCCGAGCTTCTGGTCGCGGATCCGGACGAGGAGCTGGGCGATGCCGTTGACGTAAGGCTCGCAGCCGATGAGCCCGACCCCAGGGTTGCGCGTTGCCTGCGCCGCCAAATGCTCGCCGCCGCCGAAGCCGATCTCGAGCCAGACCGCGGACGGGGCCGGAACGAACAACGGCGTGGGATCGAGCGGGCGGTCGGCGTCGAGCGTCACGGCGACGCGCGGCAGAAGGTCGTCGATCAGGCGTTGTTGGCTGGGACTTAAGCGATGGCCGCGGTGACGGCCCCAAAACTGGCGGTGCGGACGCGCCCGGGCGGCGCCGGGCGCCCGCTCAGGCGGCGAGGCCGCGAAGTTCGGCAACGAGGTCGGTGCGCTCCCACGAGAACCCGCCGTCGGCTTCGGGGGCCCGGCCGAAGTGGCCGTAAGCGGCCGTCCGCGCGTAGATCGGCCGGTTGAGCGCGAGATGCTGGCGGATGCCGCGCGGGCTCAAATCGACGAGATCCTGGAGCTTGCGGCTCACCTTGTCTTCGTCGGCGCGCCCGGTGTTCTGAAAATCGACGTAGACCGAGAGCGGCTTGGAGACGCCGATGGCGTAGGAAAGCTGAATCGTGCAACGGTCGGCGAGGTCGGCCGCGACCACGTTCTTGGCGAGGTAGCGCGCGGCGTACGCGGCCGAGCGATCGACTTTGCTCGGGTCCTTGCCCGAAAAAGCGCCGCCGCCATGGGGCGCCGCGCCGCCGTAGGTGTCGACGATGATCTTGCGGCCGGTCAGGCCGGCGTCGCCGTCGGGCCCGCCGATCACGAACCGGCCGGTCGGATTGACGTAAAACTCGGGCTCCGGGCACATCCAACCGTTGGGCAGCACCTTCATGACGTAGGGGCGCACGATCTCGCGCACATCGTCCTGGTCGACGTCGGCGCTATGCTGAGTCGAGACCACCACCGAGGTCACCCGCACCGGCTTGCCGTTCTCGTACTGCAGCGTGACTTGGCTCTTGGCGTCGGGGCCGAGCTTGGGCTCTTTGCCGGCCCGCCGGGCGACCGACATCGCACGCAGAATGCTGTGGGCGAAATAGATCGGCGCCGGCATCAACACGTCGGTTTCGCGGCAAGCGTAGCCGAACATGATGCCTTGATCGCCGGCGCCCTCGTCCTTGTTGCCGGCGGCATCGACGCCTTGAGCGATATCGGCCGACTGGGCATGGACGTAGATCTCGACGGTCGCCTTTTTCCAGTGAAAGCCGTCTTGCTCGTAGCCGATGTCGCGGACCGCATGGCGCGCGGCCTGTTCAAGCCGGTCGGGCGTGATCGACGCCGGCCCGCGGACTTCGCCCGCCATGACGATGCGGTTTGTGGTGGCGAGCGTTTCGACCGCGACCCGCGCCAGGGGATCGGCACCGAGATAAAGATCGACGACCGAATCCGAGATGCGGTCGCACACCTTGTCCGGATGTCCTTCGGACACGGACTCGCTCGTAAATAAGTAATTCCGAGGCGCCACGCCAAACCTCCCCACGCGACCGGCTCGCCGCGGTGCGACGACAGCTCGCAAGAATCCGGAAAACCGAGCTAATTAGGCACCGGGCCCGCCAGGGTCAAGCGATTTCCCGGGCGAGCCCGCAAGGGCCGTCGTGAAAGTGTGGATAACTAGAGCAAATTCAGGCGGAGTGGAATCGGCGGGGGATTCCTACGGGCTGAAAAATGTGATTCATGGCGGATCGGCAACGAGAGGGAGAGCCGATGAGCCGGAAACGGGGCGAGGAATACGGACAGGATCTGCGGGAACGGGTATTGGCGGCGGCGGGGTCGATCCGAG